>NZ_JBQFPE010000006.1:0-293861 GCF_056534225.1 Ruegeria sp. E1
CGATACAGCCCGTCGCATACCCCTTGTTTTGCTGGAGAGACCGGCTGAAGAAGTGCCTGTAACGGGAATAGAACACCGCCCCCGGGCACCATTTACAGCCAGAGTGATGCCAAACCCGTTGCGCGTAACTCAAGCGCTATTCCTGTCCCGTAACATATTGGTATGCTGGGATAAAAAGTCCCACGTACGAGCACTGCAAAAGTGTTTTACGTTGGTGAAAACTGAAATCTGTCATCGTTTTAAGGCCCGTATGAATTTCAAGACTCCAAACCGATTCTTCGCTCTTCCGAAGCGATTGCTGATCTGGTCTCCGCCAGAAATGCACTTAAGGATCACTATGCCAAGTGCCTTCAAATGCGGGGTTCGCCGGTCGGGCTTGCCTTTACGTTCGATGGCAATCTGGTTGGCGATCTTGGTGAGGCGCTTGCGGTCGAGAGTTTCGGGATGGTCCTCG
Source organism: Ruegeria sp. E1 (assembly GCF_056534225.1). Taxonomy (NCBI): domain Bacteria; kingdom Pseudomonadati; phylum Pseudomonadota; class Alphaproteobacteria; order Rhodobacterales; family Roseobacteraceae; genus Ruegeria; species Ruegeria sp. E1. The sequence continues at coordinate 455 of NZ_JBQFPE010000006.1, forward strand.
AGAGCCGCAAGGCGACCCAGGGCATAGATGGGTTCTGTGGTGGCACGAGCGTTCAGGTGAAAGCGACCGTCACCAAACGCGGCCCCGCTTTTCGCAATACGGCCGTTCGTGCGGATCATCTTCTATTCTTCGAGATAGATCTTGAAAATCTGCAGGCCGAGCTGGTTTTCAACGGGCCGGAAAGTATTGCCTTTGACATGCTGCCCGAAGGGTTTAAGGGACAGCGCTCGTTGTCTAACGGTCAGATTCGAAACGCGGATCTAAAGGTTCGCGATGTTGACAGGCTTCCTTTGCTCGCGTGAGGTTGACACTCAGGGTCGATCTGTGACGCGTTAGTGCAACGCCACCCGATTCAGCCAACAGGCGCAAAGCCGAAAAAAAAAGACCGCCCCGAGTGGGACGGCCTTTCATTCACTGTCTCTCGAAAGAGGTTCAGGCTGTCAGAGCGGCCTGAGCTTTGGCGACGATCGCGCCGAACGCTTCCGGTTCGTGCACGGCCAGATCAGCCAGAACTTTGCGGTCCACTTCGATACCGGCCAGGTTCAGGCCGTTGATGAAGCGGGAGTATGTCAGAGCCTCGTCATGCGAACGGACAGCAGCGTTGATGCGCTGGATCCACAGCGCGCGGAAGTTGCGCTTGCGGTTCTTGCGGTCGCGGGTTGCATACTGGTTGGCCTTGTCGACGGCCTGACGGGCAACCTTGAAGGTGCTCTTGCGGCGGCCATAGTAACCTTTGGCGGCCTTGATGACCTTCTTGTGACGGGCGTGAGTTACGGTTCCACCTTTAACGCGGGACATCTCTTAATCTCCTCTTAGCGGTCGTAGGGCATGTAGCCCTTGACGATCTTGGCGTCGGGGGCGGACAGGGTGGTGTTGCCACGGGCGTCGCGGATGAACTTTTTGGTCCGCTTGATCATGCCGTGCCGTTTGCCGGCCTGGCCAGCAAGGACCTTACCGGTCGCAGTCACCTTAAAGCGCTTTTTGGCGCTCGATTTCGTCTTCATCTTAGGCATTTCCGTCTCCTATTCTCAGGTTCGGTTTCAGACGCGACTCGGCATGCCATCTCGGCCGGTCACGCAACAGATGCGCCGTTTACGCAAGTTCGGTCATACTGGCAAGGGGGTTTGGACCAGAATCTGCGCTTTTCGCAAGGTCCGTAAGGCACCGGGGCGACGCGCGCCGCCCCGGTGGTTTGGTTTAGTGCTCGAATTTGCGGATCTCGCCGCTCTTCAGCCGCTCGGCGTAGGAGGCCAACTCCTGACGCACCACTTTCATCAGGAAGTAGAGCGCGAAGACGTTCACAACCGCCATGGCAAAGATTGCCGCATCCGAGAAGTCGATGACCGGGCCAAGATTGGCCGCAGCTCCGATGACAACGAAGATGCAGAAGATGACCTTGAACACCAGCTCCTTGGTGTGACCTTCGCCGAACAGATAGGTCCAGGCCTTGAGGCCATAGTAAGACCAGCTGATCATGGTCGAGAATGCGAACAGCACAACCGCAATGGCCAGCACATATGGGAACCAGCCAAAGGCGCTTGCAAAGGCAGCCGAAGTCAGGCTGACGCCCGAATTGCCGTCTACGGTGGCAATCGCATTACCTGCTTCGTTCAGCATGTACTTGCCGGTATCCGGATCAATGATCAACTGCTGGGTGATGATGATCACCAGCGCTGTCATCGTGCAGATCACGACCGTATCGATGAACGGCTCAAGCAGCGATACAAAGCCCTCGGTGATCGGTTCCTTGGTCCGGACTGCCGAGTGGGCGATGGCCGCAGAACCCACGCCTGCTTCGTTCGAGAAAGCCGCACGGCGGAAGCCCTGGATCAGTGCGCCGACCATGCCGCCAGCTACGCCCAGACCAGTGAAGGCACCTGCGAAGATCTGACCAAAGGCCCAGCCGATCTGATCCGCGTGCATGATGATGATGACCAGCGCGGCCAGCACATACATCACACCCATGAAGGGCACGACTTTCTCGGTCACGCGGGCGATGGATTTCAGACCACCCACGATCACCGCAAAGACGATGCCCGCAAAGACCAAGCCGGTGATCCAGCCAGGGTAGTCTCCGGTAATGCCCGCGATCTGCTGGTGCGCCTGATTGGCCTGGAACATATTGCCCCCGCCAAGCGCGCCAAGGATACAGAAAATCGAGAACAGAACCGCGAGTATCTTACCGCCCGGCAGGCCCAACTCGTTGAACCCTTTCGACATGTAATACATCGGACCACCCGAAACGGTGCCGTCCTCGTATTCGTTGCGGTATTTCACGCCCAGCGTACATTCGGTGAATTTCGACGCCATGCCCAGCAGGCCCGCGACGATCATCCAGAAGGTTGCGCCCGGTCCACCGATACCGACGGCCACCGCCACACCGGCGATATTACCAAGACCAACCGTACCTGACAGCGCCGTTGCCAGCGCCTGAAAGTGGCTGACCTCACCCGCATCATTGGGGTCAGAATAATCACCTTTGACCAGACTGATTGCATGGCTGAAGAACCGCAGCTGCACGAAAGCAAAATACAGCGTGAATACAGTGGCCGCGATCACCAGCCAGCCCACGATCCATGGAAAGCCTGTTCCGGGGAACGGTGCGAATATGAAGCTGACAAACGGACCGGTAAAGTCGGCGAAAGCCTGATTGATCTTTTCATCCAGCCCCATGGCTTCTTGCGCCGCAGCCGCATTGGCTGACAGGGTCGCTGTAAGGGCGGAAAAACCCAGATACCTTAGTGTTTTCATGACTTTCCTCCCCTCAGTTTACGACCGTGACAGGCACGTCAGCGTGCATGACCAGATTCTGCGTCGAACTGCCAAACAGGCGTTTCTTGAACCCATCTGCCGAGGATCGACCGACGACGATCTGCGATCCGCCGTTTTCGACGGTGATCGCGTTCAGAGTTTCCGCCACATCGCCGTGACGGACGATGCCGTGTGCCGTGAACCCGGCCGACGTAAGCGCGTCGACGGCAGGTGTTACGACGCGTGTCGTGGCCAGTTCGACCTCTTCTTCGCGCCGCTTGTGGCGCAAGGCGTTCTCCTCCGGGGTCTGAAAGGTAAATGGAGACCATTCAATGACGTAGACCACCAGCAATTCGCATGTACCGATCCGCTCGGCCATGTCTTTGGCAAAGGCGATCGCGCGCTCTCCGGTTTCTGTCCCGTCCAGTCCTATGACAATTTTCGTTGTCATCTCGTTCCTCCGTTATTGTTGCTTTGGCCGAGGCCCACGCCCCCGGCAGGGCAGCCGGAACCTGGAGCTTGCTTGAGTGGACTGCCCTAAGGGCAAGTATCCCGAAAAAACACGGAAAAACAGAGGGCTAATTTCGGGGCGCAACCTTAAAAAGCATAATGCCCTGAAAAATAATGTAAAATTGCGCCTAAAAAATGTGCAACCGCCATAATCTCAAATTGAAACCGATGTACCGATCCGGTCTTACCCCGGATCGGTGTTGTAGATCAGGCGTTCATCACAGGGCGCGATACGTAGAATATTGGTCGTTCCCGGTACGTTGAATGGAACACCCGCAGTCACGACGATCTGGTCCTGTTCCGTCGCAAACCCAGCCGCGCGCGCGGTTCTGGCGGCGTTGACCACTGCACCTTTGAACCGCTCGAGCTCGGGTGTCATTACGCAGTGACAGCCCCAGCTAAGGCATAGACGACGTGCGGTACCGGTTGCAGGCGTCATGGCAATGATCGGCACACCCGGCCGCTCGCGGGCCGTCAGCAGAGCGGTGGTGCCGCTTTGGGTGAAACAGCAGATTGCTTTGATATCGGTTTTCTCGGCAATCTCACGCGCGGCGGCCACGATGCCGTCGGCGATGGTTGTGCCCTGTGCAGTTCGGGAGGCGGCGATGATCTGCGTATAGGTCGGGTCGGCCTCGACCTCGATGGCGACCTTGTTCATCGTCTGGACCGCTTCGATCGGATAAGACCCGGCAGCTGATTCAGCGCTGAGCATGATCGCATCCGTGCCCTCATAGATCGCGGTGGCCACGTCCGAGACCTCGGCGCGGGTCGGCATTGGGCTTTCGATCATGCTTTCCAGCATTTGCGTCGCGACGATCACAGGTTTGGCGGCGGCTCGACACCGACGCACGAGGCGTTTCTGGATCGGAGGAACCGCCGACACGGGCAATTCCACGCCCAGATCGCCCCGCGCAACCATGATGCCGTCCGAGGCGTCGAGAATATCGTCAAAGGCTTCAATCGCCGCAGGCTTTTCGATCTTGGACAAGATAGCAGCGCGACCATCGGCCAGCGCACGCGCCTCGAACACGTCCTTGGCGCGCTGCACAAAGCTAAGCGCCAGCCAATCGACACCCAATTGGCAGACAAATTCCAGATCGTCACGGTCCTTGGCCGACAGGGCCGCCAGCGGCAGCACCACATCCGGCACATTCACACCCTTGCGGTTAGAAATCGTACCGCCGACCTCAACCGTGCAATTGGCAAAATTTTGACCGCATTCCTTTACGATCAGGCGGATTTTACCATCATTGATCAACAATCTGGCACCGGGTTCCAGCGCTGCAAAAATTTCAGGGTGGGGTAGGCAGACTCTGTTGATGTCACCGGCCTCGGGATCAAGATCCAGACGAAACGCTGCGCCTTCCTCAAGTTCTTCTGCGTCATTTGCAAACACACCGACACGTAATTTCGGTCCCTGCAAATCCGCCAAAATCGCAATCGGGCTGTCCAGATCCTTTTCGATCTGACGGATGATGCGGTGGCGTTCGCGGATTTCATCATGGCTACCGTGGCTCATGTTCAGGCGGAACACATCTGCACCAGCCTCATGCAGGGCGCGGATCGTATCATAGTCACTCGACGCCGGACCAAGCGTCGCCACAATTTTCACATTTCTCAGGCGTCGCATTGATCATCTTCTCCTTAAGCGTCGAATGTTACCGCAAACATAGCTTGGGTGGTTATTGCGCAATTCCAATTCCAAAGCAACTGCCCTACACCTGCGACAAACTAGATGACAGGCTCATGACATACACCCCGTTTTTTGTGCACGGTGCAGATCGTCCATCCCGCTGGCTGATCACTTGCGACCATGCAACCAATACCGTGCCGCCCGAAGTCAACGGCGGCGACCTTGGCCTTCCGCGTGAGGATATGGAACGGCACATCGCTTATGACGTCGGTGCTTATGAGGTTTCGAAACATCTGGGCGAGATTTTGAATGCACCGGTGATTGCCGCCAACTTCTCACGCCTTGTGATCGACCCCAACCGGGGTGAGGACGATCCGACGCTGTTGATGAAACTGTATGACGGCTCGATCATTCCGGGCAATCGCCACGCCGATGCAGCTGAGCGCGAGCGGCGCCTGAACATCTGCTATCGCCGGTATCACGAGGCATTGGCCGGGTTGGCGTCGCTGCCTCATGCCGTGGTGATTTCGATGCACTCTTTCACGCGACAATTGCGTGGGCGCGAGCCACGACCCTGGCATATCGGCGTGCTGCATACCCCTGATGAGCGTTTCTCACGCCCTTTGATTGACCGGCTGGAAGCCGAAGGCGATTTGTGTGTGGGGGTCAATGAACCCTATACCGGTGTTCTGCCGGGCGATGCGATTGACAAGCACTGCACCGCCTTTGGTCGTCCCAACGCACTGATCGAGCTGCGCAACGACCTGATCGCAGATCACGCGGGTCAGCGTCTTTGGGCCGAGCGGTTGGCGGTTGTTTTGCAGGACGCACTGGTTGCAAGCGAATTGTAGTCTTGTTGAAAGCTGGGCGCGGGGTTGCTACCTCGGGTAGGAAACCGCCACAATTCCGGAGCCTATCATGGACCAACAAACCGAAATCGAACTTCAGGCCGCCGCCTTCCGTCGGTTGCAAAAGCACTTGATGGAAGATCGAACTGACGTTCAGAACATCGACATGATGAATTTGGCCGGGTTCTGCCGCAACTGCCTGTCGCGCTGGTATCAGGAAGCGGCCAATGAAAAAGGCATCGAGATGGGCAAGGACGAGGCGCGTCAGATATTTTACGGCATGACCATGGATGAATGGAAAGCCAACTATCAAACCGAGGCCAGCCCCGAAAAGCAGGCCGCGTTCAAGGTTGCGTTCGAAGAGAACGTCACCAAAAAGGGCTAACCCCCCCAACGAAAAAGGCCCGCCAGATCGGCGGGCCTTTTTCTTTAGATCGCTGCCTTGCGGCTTTCGTCTAGATAAATCTCACGCAACCGTTTGGCGATGGGGCCGGGGGTGCCATCACCCAACGCCACACCGTCAATCTCGACCACGGGCATCACAAAGGCGCTGGCTGAAGTTGTGAAGGCCTCGTCGGCCTCTTTGGCCTCATCAATTGTGAACAGGCGTTCTTCGACCTCCATCTGCGCCTCGGCCGCCATGCGCAGAACCGCTTTGCGGGTGATGCCGTGCAGGATGTCGTTCGAGAGTGGGCGGGTGACGATCTTGCCGTTCTTGACGAAATAGGCGTTGTTGCTGGTGCCTTCGGTCACATAGCCATCCTCGACCATCCAGGCATCGTCGCAACCTGCCTTCTTGGCCATCATCTTGCCCATCGACGGGTACAGCAGTTGCACGGTCTTGATGTCGCGGCGCCCCCAGCGGATATCCTCGATCGAGATGATCTTAGCGCCTTTTTGGGCCGCGGGACTGTCGGCAAGGCCCGGTTTGTTCTGGGTAAACAGCACGAGGCTGGGTTTAATATCTGCTGCGGGAAACACAAAATCCCGGTCGCCGTCTGAACCCCGGCTGACCTGCAGATATATCAACCCTTCCTCGATGCCGTTCAGTTCGACCAGCTTGCGGTGAATCTCAAGCAGTTCGTCCTTCGAGCAGGGCTCGGCCATCTCAAGCTCATCCAGCGACCGCTTGAGGCGCACGGCGTGGCCGTCAAAGTCGATCAGCTTGCCATCCAGAACGCTGGTCACTTCGTAAACCGCGTCGGCAAACAGGAAACCACGGTCAAAAATCGAAACCTTGGCTTCGGTTTCAGGCAGGAATTCGCCATTCACGTAAACGGTACGGGTCATCTATGTCTCCTCAGCCCCAGAGCGCCGCTTTGGGCGGGTGTACTCCGGCCTCATCAAATATCAGCGGTGTGTCACGGTCTTCTGCCAGAAGAAGCGGCCCGTCAAGGTCCGTTACCATCGCACCCTGTGCAACAAGCGTCGCCGGGGCCATCGCCAGCGAGCTGCCAACCATGCAGCCGACCATGACATCATACCCCTCAGCCAGCGCTGCGCTGCGCAGATCAAGCGCTTCGGTCAGGCCGCCGGTTTTGTCGAGCTTTATGTTGACCACGTCATACTTTCCTTTCAAAGCAGCCAAGCTGGCGCGGTCATGACAGGATTCGTCGGCGCAAACGGGGACGGGCCGGTCCATCCCGATCAACGCCTCGTCCTGGCCGGCGGGAAGGGGTTGTTCGACCAGTGCTACACCCAGCCGGACAAGATGCGGGGCAAGGTCCGCATAGACCTCGGCCGACCAGCCTTCGTTGGCATCGACAATGATCCGTGCCTCAGGCGCGCCTGCGCGCACAGCCTCAAGTCTAGGCATGTCATCCGGCGTACCCAGCTTGATTTTCAACAAAGGCCGAAACGCGTTCTCGGCGGCCTGAGCCCGCATGGCGTCTGGGGTATCCAATGACAGGGTATATGCAGTGATCTCAGGGCCCGGAACGGAAAGGCCAGCCAGTTCCCAGACGCGTTTACCCGCGCGCTTGGCCTCGAGATCCCACAATGCGCAATCGACCGCGTTGCGTGCGGCCCCTGCTGGCAGTAGTTCCATCAGCGACTGATGCGTAAACTCTTCGGGCAGGCTCATGATTTCAGCTTCAACCGAGTCCAGCGTCTCATCATATCGGGCATAAGGCACGCATTCGCCCCACCCCTGATGCGCCCCTTCGGAAAGCCGTACTGTCAGCACTTTCGCCTCGGTCCGCGACCCACGCGAGATGGTAAACACCTGCGCCAGCCGAAACACATCACGAGAGACTTCAACCTGCACGCGCCCGCTCCTTCATCTTTTCTCAAATACTCCCGCCGGAGGCAGAGATTTTTCGACGAAAAATCTCATCCAGCCCCAGACGGGTCGTTCTGATCATATCGCCGCCAGCGCGTCTACCAGTTTGCCCGCGCCAAAGCGGAACGGGTCGGTGGCAGGTAGGTTCATCTCGGCCTCGACTTTGGCCAGATAGGCTGTCGCATCCGCCTCGGTCATATGCTGCGTGTTCACCGAAACACCCACGACCTGACATGCAGGGTTTGCTACCCGGGCCATCTGCAGCGCCGTATCCCGCACGGTCTCAAGCGAAGGCAACTGATAAGTGGGCAGCCCGCGCATGTGGACGCGCGTCGGTTCGTGGCACAAAATCAGGGCGTCCGGCTGGCCACCGTGGATCAGCGCCATGGTCACGCCGGAAAAAGAAACATGGAACAATGACCCCTGACCTTCGATCAGATCCCAGTGGTCGGCGTCATTGTCAGGCGTCAGCCATTCAACCGATCCGGCCATGAAATCCGCAATCACAGCATCCAGAGGCACCCCGTCGCCGGTGATCAGTATGCCGGTTTGGCCAGTGGCTCGGAAGGTAGATTTCATGCCGCGCTGGCGCATCTCGGCATCCATCGCCATCGCCGTATACATTTTGCCGACCGAGCAATCGGTGCCGACGGCCAGACACCGTTTGCCTGTGCGCTTGATGCCGTTGGCGATGGGATAATCGACCTCGGGGATGCGTACATCGTGCAGTTTGCGACCGGTGGCTTCGGCCACAGCGACAAGATCGGGCTCATTTCGCAGCAGGTTGTGCAGGCCCGAGGCTAAATCGAACCCCTCTTCCAGCGCCATCACCAGAACCTTTTTCCATTCCTGGCTGATTATACCGCCCCGGTTGGCCACGCCGATAACCAGCGTCTTGGCCCCGGCCTCGCGGGCTTCGATCAGATCCATGTCCTTCAGGCCCAGATCGGCCTTACAGCCATCCATACGGAACTGACCAACGGCATTTTCTGGCCGCCAATCCTTGATCCCGATGGCTACTTTGGCGGCCAGCTGGTCGGGCGCATCGCCCAAAAACAACAGATACGGTGTCTCGATCATCGCGCTGCACTCCTGTAACTCGAAGGAAATCCTAATCAAGCCATTCAACGAGACCTTACCAAATTCCACCCACGCGCCGCGAAGTTGCGAGAAGATATTGCGTTGATTTGTAGAAACGCGCAAAAATGTCCGAAGTTTACAAAGTGATCAAACTTTCAGCACTTTAAAATGGACTAAATCTGAAACTTTCTGCATTTGCATTGCCGCAGGTGCACAATGATGCTTGCGTGGGGGTGCGTAATTTAATACCCAATTGAAGAAGAAAATCGTAATTTCATTGCTCAAGTGAGGCCCCGATGAGTTTCCGTATTCAGCCCGCCGCTCCGGCCCGACCCAATCGCTGTCAACTTTTCGGCCCCGGCTCGAACACCAAACTTTTTCCGAAAATGGCGGCCTCGGCGGCGGATGTCATCAATCTGGATCTCGAGGATTCGGTGGCGCCGTCGGACAAGGACATCGCCCGCGCCAACGTGATTGAGGCGCTGAATACCGTTGATTGGGGCAGCAAATACATGTCCGTACGGATCAACGGGCTGGATACGCCCTATTGGTACCGCGATGTGGTCGACCTGCTGGAACAGGCCGGTGACCGGCTGGATCAGATCATGATCCCCAAGGTCGGATGTGCCGAGGACGTCTATGCCGTCGATGCGCTGGTTACAGCCATTGAGCGAGCAAAGGGTCGGGCCAAGCCGGTATCGTTCGAGGTGATCATCGAATCCGCCGCCGGGATCGCTCATGTCGAAGCTATCGCGGCCTCGTCACCCCGTATGCAAGCGATGAGCCTTGGGGCAGCGGATTTTGCCGCCTCGATGGGTATGCAGACCACAGGTATCGGCGGCACGCAGGAAAACTATTACATGCTGCGCGAGGGTGAAAAGCACTGGTCCGACCCGTGGCACTGGGCGCAGGCGGCCATCGTGGCCGCGTGCAGGACTCATGGCATTCTGCCGGTTGATGGCCCCTTCGGTGATTTCTCGGACGACGGCGGTTACATCGCGCAGGCCAAACGATCGGCCACTTTGGGCATGGTGGGTAAATGGGCCATCCACCCCAAACAGATCGCGTTAGCCAACGAGGTTTTCACCCCATCGGATGAAGCAGTATCCGAGGCGCGCGAGATTCTGGCCGCGATGGAACAGGCCAAGGCCAATGGCGAAGGGGCAACGGTCTACAAGGGTCGTCTGGTCGATATCGCCTCGATCAAACAGGCCGAGGTGATCGTGGCGCAGGCCGAGTTGATAGCTGCGGGTGGCTAACAGACAGAAAGGGCGCTCATTTGAGCGCCCTGTTGCTTGGTCAAGACCGTTCAGCGGCCAAAGACGTTGTTCGGAGTCCAGGTGATCCGCTCACCTTTCTTGCCTGACTTCATCATCAGGCACGCGGTTCCGTATTTCTGGAAATATTTGATCTTCAGCGGGTACCAACCTGCTTGCGGCACCTCGACCTCGGTACGTTGATTGGCTTCACAAGGTTGCCGCCCGTTAACATAACCGATCTGCTGACCGCCAACCCAGGCGTCGAGCCCGTCATTGGACCATGTTTCCAGTTCGTAAACGCCCGGAGCGTCAAACTTTATGTACCCAGTGATCTCGGCAGCAACATTGAAGGCTTGGTTGAAGGTCATTACCGGATCGCCTTCGTTCGTGTCCCGGTAGTCAAGGCCGCGCAAGGGTTTGCCCGGCTTGGCCTTTTTCAGAAGAAAGTCGACCTTGGCCAGGTTCTGAATCTTGCGGGGCGGGTTGCCTTCCCACGCATATTTGACATTCAGTCCCGCCTGCGGCGAGGGCTGCGGGCTGGCAGGTTGGAGCTTTAACGGGGCGGCAAGTGCGGCACCCGCCAGCATCGCAAGGGTGGCTGCGAGTCCGCCGGTCTGGGCAAGTTTCATGGTCTTCTCCCTGAGTGAACGCAGCATCCGGCAGTTTCGCCAATGCTGGCAACATCTTTAACATGACACTAGGGCGTGATTTTTTACCCTGCAAGAAGGATAAACTTCACATTATTGCGCTATGCCCGCAGATCCTTGGGCGACCCCATCACGACATACGAGGTGATCGAGGTGACATGGGGCAGGGTGCCCAGCACCTCGGTATGAAAGGTCTTGTACGACGGCAGGTCGGCGCATTCAACGCGCAGCAGGTATTCGATGGTGCCGGTGATGTTGTGGCATTCAACCACTTCCGGGGCACGTTGCAGCGCCCGCTCGAACCCTTCCTGCGCGGCTTTGGTATGTTCGCCCAGACCAACGCCGATATAGGCAACAAAGCCAACACCCAACGCTGCCGGGTTCAGGACGGCGCGATAACCCGAGATGACGCCAGATCGCTCAAGCTCTTGCACGCGCCGCAGACAAGCCGACGGTGACAGGCCGATGCGGTCCGCAAGCTCCAGGTTGCTGATCCGACCATTGAGGGACAATTCGCGCAATATTTGTTGGTTTATTTTGTCGATATTGGTCATTTGTTGCGAGGATAGTCAGAACTTGCATGATAACGCAATTTCATTTGGCCAATTCGCTGCAATCATGCCGTTTATGACCTATGACATCCTCATGGCCCTGATCATCTTTGCCTTCGTGTCATCAATCACGCCGGGGCCCAACAACCTGATGCTGATGGCCTCGGGTGCGAATTTCGGGTTCCGCCGATCGGTGCCGCATATGCTGGGGATCGGGTTGGGATTCACGTTCATGGTGCTGCTGGTGGGCGCAGGGCTGGTGCAGGTCTTTGACCGGTTTCCCATCAGCTACACAATCCTCAAAATCGCGTCAGTTGTGTATCTGCTGTACCTTGCATGGAAGATCGCCCATGCCGCACCGGCGCGGGGCGGTGATACCCAGGGCTCGCCCATGACATTTCTGCAGGCCGCAGCGTTTCAGTGGGTGAACCCCAAGGCATGGGCAATGGCGTTGACGGCAACCACGGCCTACACCCCAGAACACACACTGAGTGCGATTGTGATCGTCGCACTGGTGTTCGGGGTGATTAATCTGCCCTCGGTCAGCACTTGGACCATTCTGGGGCAGCAGATGGCGCGGTTCCTGACGAATCCGCGCCGGTTGTTGGCGTTCAACTGGACCATGGCAGCGCTGCTTGTGGCGTCGCTGTATCCGGTCCTTTGGCCCGGCTGATCTATTTCAGCGGCAGGCAGATTTCGGTCAGCAACTCGTCCGGCGCAGTTTCGCGCGGGTCATTGAGGTAGATCTCATAACAGGGCTGATCGGCAGGTTCTTCGCCCGACTCGGGTAGCCAATTGCCGAACAGGCTGTGATAGGCCGCTTCAAGGCCGGAATAAGGGCCTTTGTAGGTCAGAACGGCGGTTTTGCCGCCCGGGATGTTCAGGCTTTCCATGCCGTCGGGGGTTTTGTCGCCCCGGAACTCGGCCCCGGCATAGCTGCGCAACTCTTGTTCAGCCACGTCGTCTGGGCTGTCGAGGTACAGACCAATCGCAGGTCCGACCTGCGGCCATAACTGACGGGATTCACACAAGGCACCAAAGGCCTCAAAGCTTGCTCCGATTTCAGCATAGGGTCCTTTGTGCGGCAGCGCGACGACGCGGCGGGCGGGTTCTGTTCGGGTGGTAACGGGATGCATGGGATATCCTCCGGTTTTGAAATGTGGTTTGGCTGGCAGAAACCGCCCAGCGTCGCGAAACGCGGTTGGACTTTTGCCATAGGCCTCGGAAAAGGCCCGCGCGAAAGAATTCAGGTTGGGATAGCCAATGTCGTTCGCCACCTGCGCAACTGGTTTGTCCGACTGCACCAGCCAACACGCTGCGCGATGCAGCCTGATGCGGCGCACGGACTGCGCGCAAGTCTCGCCGGTCAGCGCCCGAAACACACGGTGCCAGTGAAATCGCGACATCGCCGCGACATCTGCCAGCGCGTCCAGAGACAGATCTCCGGCGGGGTGGTCATGAATATAGGCCAGCACGCGTAAGATGCGGTCTTCATAACTGTTGGCCATCGGCGTCTCATCCTTCTTCCTCGCCCCACTGAGGTTGCATATTCCGGATCCACAAATCTTGCTGAGTTGCATCCCGGGCGACCACACGTCATATAGCAGGGAACTTCCGCGTTGAGAGGCGTCATGACCCAGTATCTGGATTTCGAAAAACCCCTGGCCGAGATTGAAGGCAAGGCCGAGGAATTGCGCGCGCTGGCCCGCGCCAATGAAGAGATGGATGTGACCGAAGAGGCCGCCGCATTGGACGCCAAGGCGGCAAAGCTGCTGGACGAGCTTTACGATGACCTTACACCATGGCGGAAATGTCAGGTGGCGCGTCACCCCGAACGCCCCCATTGTCAGGACTATGTCAAAGAACTGTTCACCGAGTTCACGCCACTGGCGGGTGACCGCAACTTTGCTGACGACCTGGCGGTGATTGGCGGTCTGGCCCGGTTCAACGATCAACCGGTTATGGTGATCGGCCACGAAAAGGGCAGCGACACCAAATCCCGGATCGAGCGGAATTTTGGCATGGCCCGTCCCGAGGGCTACCGCAAAGCCGTGCGTCTGATGGAAATGGCGGGTCGCTTTGGTCTGCCCGTGATCACTCTGATCGACACCGCCGGTGCATATCCCGGCAAAGGGGCCGAGGAGCGCGGCCAGTCCGAAGCTATCGCGCGTTCAACCGAGATGTGTCTGAAGATCGGCGTTCCGTTGGTTTCCGTCATCATCGGCGAAGGCGGTTCGGGCGGGGCCGTGGCCTTTGCAACCGCGAACCGCGTCGCGATGTTGGAGCATTCGGTCTATTCGGTCATCTCACCTGAAGGCTGCGCCTCGATCCTGTGGAAGGATTCCGAGAAAATGCGCGAAGCGGCGGAGGCGTTGCGCCTGACCGCGCAGGATTTGCACAAACTGGGCGTGTGTGATCGCATCATCACCGAACCCAAAGGCGGCGCACATCGGGATCGTCCGGCAGCAGTTGAATCGGTGCGTGCAGCGATTGCCGCGATGCTGAAAGACCTTGATGGAAAAGATGCGGCGGCCCTCATCAAGGACCGCCGTCAGAAATTCCTGGATATCGGTTCAAAAGGGCTAGCGGCGTAAGCCTCAGCCACCCAAACGCCGCAGCAATTCGACCGAGGGTTTGCCAGTCACTGGCAGACCGTTCGCGCGCTGATAGCCGCTGATTGCGGCTTCGGTGTTCTTGCCAATCACCCCGTCCGCGCCTTGCGTGTCATATCCGGCAGTTGTCAGGCGGCGCTGCAAGTCCTTGCGATCCTCAAGTGTCAGACCGGTTTCATCCGGCCCGAACGAGGCTTGAAACGGCGCGCCGCCTGCAATCCGGTCCGCCAGATGACCGACGCCAATCGCATAGCTGTCCGAGTTGTTGTAGCGCTTGATCACCTGAAAGTTGCGGAACACTGCGATGCGCGGCCCGGGTGTCTGCGGTTGCAAAACAGCGACCGGGTTGCCCGAAACGGTACCAACCTCACCGCCCCAAGGTTGCCCACGGACCCAGCCCGCCCGCGACAGATACGCAGCGGTCGAGGCCAGAGAATCTGCTGGATCCTCGGACCAGATGTCGCGCCGGCCGTCGCCGGTGAAATCAACGGCGTAGGCAAGGTACGAGGTCGGGATAAACTGCGTGTGCCCCATCGCCCCGGCCCAGCTGCCGGTCATGTTGGCGGGGCTTGTGTCGCCTTCCTGAATGATCTTTAGCGCGGCCACCAGTTGCTTTTCAAAGAAGGCCCCGCGCCGCCCGTCATAGGCGAGGGTGGAGGTGGCCGAGATCACCGGCACATCCCCGCGCCGCGCGCCATAGCGGCTTTCCAGACCCCAGACGGCCACTACGATTTCTTTGTCGACACCGTAATGCGCCTCGATCCGCGTTAGGATTCCGTTGTGCTTTTGCAGCATTTGCTTGCCGGTGCTGATGCGTTCATCCGAGGCCGCGATGGCAAGGTAATCCTCAAGCGAACGCTTGAACTCGACCTGATTGCGGTCGCGCTCAATCACCTCAGGCAGATAGCCCGCGCCCTGAAAAGCGCGATTGAGAGTGGTTTGCGAAATCCCCTGAGATGCCGCGCGCCCCTTGAAACTGGCGACCCATGCGTCCCAGCCAGCGTTTGGCACGGCGCGCATCCGAGATGCGGGTGCAGTTGTTGTTGGTGATCCGCCGCCTGAACACGCGGTCAGAAGGCTTGCCCCAAGCCCAAGCGAGAATATCCGTCGATCAATCATGTCTGAAATCTGCTCTTGTTTGTGATTTGCCGCCAGACTACCGCAGACGAGGCGGTCAAACCAGCAAATGAGGCTGATCTGATGTCAGGAAATTGGCTTGGGCAATAAGCCGCTCAGGCCACCAGCAAACGTAACCCTTGCGTTACATCCGATCGCACCGCCAGCCGCAAACCGGGTTCATCCCCGGCCTTTAGGGCGGCGATGATCAGTTTGTGGTAATGTGGCGGTTCTGTGCGTCTGAGCCGCCCATAGAGCGCACGCATTGTAGGGCCAAGCTGCAACCAGACGGTTTCTGCAATGGCCAACATCGCCGGGGCCTGCGCCCGCAAGTACAAGGTGCGGTGAAACTCCAGGTTGGCGCGGATATATCCGACCGCATCGCGTTTCGTCACCATCTCGGCGACTGTCATGTTGATGCTCTGCAGGCGGTCAATCAGCGCGATATGCGCGCGCGGCAGGGCGCGGCTTGCCAGTTCAACTTCGATCAAGGCGCGCAGGGCGGCAAGCTCTTCGATCCGGTCATTGCTCAGCTCGGGGGTGGACACGCGCCCCGAAGACGACAGCGTCAACGCGCCTTCGGCGGCCAACCGGCGCACCGCCTCGCGCGCGGGTGTCATTGAAACGCCAAACTCTTTTCCGATCCCGCGCAGGGTCAGTGCCTGGGCGGGTGCAATCTCACCGTGTAGAATGCGTGATCGAAGGGTTCGGTACACCCTGTCATGGGTTGCGATCTGGTGATCGGCGGGGCGTGGATTCAACATGTTCTCATGTGATCACAAATCTGGCGAACGTCAACAAGCGGTTTATTCAAATCGGTAACGATGCAGGTCCACCCCATTATCGCGCAACCAGCGGCGCGGTACCTTGTGGGGCCCATATATCCGCTCTACCTGTGCCCAGAATGCAGGCGAGTGGTTCATCTCGGCTAGGTGTGCCACTTCATGGGCCGCCACATAATGCAGCACATCCGGCGGTGCGAGGATCAAGCGCCACGAAAACATCAATCCACCTGCCGAACTGCACGACCCCCAGCGCGACCGCGTATCGCGCAACGTCAGGGTCGTATACGGGCGGCCCAACATTGCCGCATAATCATCACAGGCCCCGGTAAGCCGGTCACGGGCCAATTCCTTGAGAAACCGCGCCAGGCGCCGTGCCTCGGCCCCCTCGGGGACACCGATTTCATCGGGCCGCAGAACTACGCGGCGACCGGGTTCAGGTACGATTCGGCGGGTGGCGCCCTCGATAGGGATGGTCTGACCAAACTGAACGGTGGCGGGGCCGGGCCTGTCCTGCAGATGCTGACGAATCCAGCCCTCTTTCTGATGCGCGAAATCCAGCGCCTCGGCCTCGGCAATCCCTTGCGGGTAGGTCAGCGTAACCCGCCCGTCCAATTGGGAAATCCGCAAACTGATACGCCTTGCGCGGGCGGATTTGCGCAGGGTCAGCGGCACTGGTGGCGTTCCGGGCAAGGCGTGTCGCCCCATGGTTTGCTTTCCTTTGCGCAAAGGCTTTGACAGGACCTGCCGCATATGGCAGTTGACCTGAATCATCGATGAGATTCACCTGATATCAAGGGGATTTGATATGCCCAAGGAAGAATGGGGCGTAAAGCGCGTTTGCCCGACAACAGGCAAGCGGTTTTATGACCTGAACAAGGACCCGATCGTCAGTCCCTATACCGGCGAGATCGTGGAACTGGAAACCGGCAAAAGCCGGATGATCGCCGCCGATGCCGAGGATGCGGCCTCGGTCAAGGCGCGCGAGGCGTCGTCGGACGAGGATATCGTGCTGGACGATGACGACAATGTCGATGTCGATCTGGACGATGATCTGCTGGATGACGACGACGACAACGACAACGTCTCGCTGGATGACATCAAGGACATGTCGTCAGAGGACGAATCCTGATCCCGGGCCGAGGCGGCTCTGCCGCCTCAGACCTACCTTCGCCGCGATTGAGGCATATTTTTACCGGATTCCGTTTTTTGGACTTGCGCTTGCCAGCGCCGTCTCATAAACGTCCGTCCACCGCTTAGACGGTGTTACTTGGGGCCTTAGCTCAGTTGGGAGAGCGCTTGCATGGCATGCAAGAGGTCAGGGGTTCGACTCCCCTAGGCTCCACCAAAACCTAACAATACAACTGGATAGCAAGCATTAGAGCGGTGTGACACACAGGTGTGACACAAAATGAAGCTGCCTGCGCGTCTTTCGCTTTTCGGTCACTGCATTTATCGCATCTGCTAGCTGATTTGATGCTTACTGGCTGGAAACGTGCTTGGCTCTTACACTCGGTCTGGCAGCTAATGCGGACGAATTGCCGGATGCGTCGCCAGCTCATTGTCGGCTTCGACAGGGGTGGTGCCGCGCGAAACTAGATTTGCAAGCTCAGCGGAACTGACACGGTGCGTCATCGCCAAGGCTTTTCAGAGGTTTGTGAAATGGCTGTGCGGGCAGTTTCCAGCTATCCAGTCTCTCCCAAATTTCCCTGAAAACAGGGAAGTTTACAGGGAAATGGTGTGTTTCAGGATTGTTCTGCGCCGCCATTTCTGGAGAAAGGCAGACATTTCAATTAGATGAAGGTGAATTCCCTAACTTGTAGAACAGGGAAATTCTTGATTTCGATCAATGAAATGTCATTTGAGAACTGGGATTAACGTTGTTACGAAAGCCACCTTTCAAGAACGCTGGCTTCGATCATGCGGGTTGTTTGGCTTTTAGGGGGAACTCGTGGGGATAAAGGAAGGCAGCCAGGTTTCAAAACTCAGCAGGGAAGAACTCTACAGTTTGGTCTGGCAAAAGCCGATCATTCGGTTAGCAGAGGAGTTCGGGCTTTCCGATCAGGGTCTGGCGAAAATCTGCAGAAAGTTTGAAATACCTCGGCCACCGCGCGGTTACTGGGCCAAACTTGAGGCGGGAAAGAAAGTCGAGCAAGCCCCTCTTCCAGCGCCCCCAGCCGGTTCCTCCAAGATCATCGTAGTACGTTCAAGTGAACCGCAATCCGATGCCATCAAGGAGGCGCGCCAAGCGTCGAAGGCATTTGAGGAAAAGATTGAAGTTGTCCAGATCCCGGAAGATCTGCGGCGCTTGCACCCTGTTGTTGCCGGTTGGGTGGCGAAACACAAAGCGGATCAATCAAAACGACGCACAGAACGGCGAAACTCGCGCAGTTCGTGGTACGTCCGGGATCCAATTTCAGATTTAACGGAGAAAGACAGCTACAGGTTCCGCGTTACCAGTGCGTTTCTGAAGGCGGTTGAAAAGCATGGGTTTGCAGTCAAATCCAGCCACGTGAAAGGCTCAATCGAACTGGAGGTGTCAGGCGAGAAGCTCGAAGTAGCAATTGCACAAAAATGATGCGCAAACTGAAGGCCGGTCCGGATGATGAGGGGTGGACGGCTTTTCCTGAACATCACCAAGCCGGGCTTTACCCGTCGGGTTTCCTACGGTTTTCCATAAAGGGCTGGGGTATTTCCCAAAGGGACTACATTGAGACCGAAAAACGCAAGGCGGATAAACTGCTGTTTAAACTCATCGCCCGCGTTTTGGCCGCCGAACCTGAGCTCCTAAAAAGACGGAAAGAGCACGAAGAGTGGCAACGAAAGTACGAACAAGAACGTGCAGAGCGCGCGGAGCGTGAGCGCTTAGAAAAGCTCGATGCCCAACGATGGGAGAGGTTGATTTCGAAAGCTCAGGACCGAAGCCTATCACGGCAAATCAGGAGCTTCATAGAAGAAGTTAGAGTTGCTTCGGCCAGCAGAGAGATTGTTGAAATTGACGGGAAATCTATTGACGAATGGCTGGAGTGGGCTGGGGCGAAAGCGGAAGAGTTGGATCCACTAAACAGCGTTGAGGACATTTTTGCACTTCCGAAGGATCCGTACAGCTTTGGTCGTTGGTAACGCGTGCAGAGCTCGGCACGATCGGTAAGCGCCATTATGTTAAATCAAATGTGGTCGGCGCGAGTTTTTGCCGCCAGGCGCGGAAACCCAAAATTCGTTGGTTTCCACGCCTTGAAGTAAGCCCTCCGAATTTCAGTCGAATCCGCTTCAGCGCGAATTCGTATTATGCCTTTTACGGGCCTTGCCCGCGTGCAGACTAATACAGCGGCTCAATTTAGCTGCGGTTGTCCCAGCTCGCGTTTGAGCCCCGCACGTCAACATGCACAAAACTATTGTATATACCGATACCGCCTGAAAACCCTCCGGCATCTCTGACTGCTCTGGCCGCGCTCGCCCATGTGGCAGAGTTGCCTGCACCGCAGATCCAATCCGCCGCCTGGAATCTTGAATGAAAGCTGCCAGGTACGCCTCCGACGCACGCGTTGTAGGTTCCACTGCGGAAGCAGTTTGTGATCTGAACCGAAGTGCCCAATTCCTTCCGGATCAGGTTCATGGCCTTCACAAGCGGCTTGACATTGTTCCACAGGCTTTTCGGTGCCAAACCGTTCTTGCCCTCACAGCTTCCGCCGGGACGGTTGGACGGGCCAAGCACCATGAATTCGTCTGCGGTAAAAAATTCGCTGGGCAGGGTGTCAAAAAATGCCCGGAATTCCACCATCTCAGGCGTGTCACTGCGGGAATAGTCCCCCCTTAACGCCTCCTGAAGCAAGTCACCTTCCACAAAATCGTATTCGTTTCCTTCAAACAGGTCGTTCATTGTCAAATCTCCTCTGCTAAATTCAAAATTGAGTCCGAGACTTTTGGAATTCCGTTCTCAAGCTCTCGCGCCAATGACCTGACCGTTTCGCCAACTGTTGTGTCCAACTGATTGGTGCGTTGCTTGCCGACCTCGGACAACAACTGGGCGACAGTGTAAAGGTCGCTCACGACTTCTCTGCGTCGCCGGATAGATCCGCCATCCAGAAACAACTGCCCAAAGACATCAAGTAGCTCGCCCTGAAGTGAGGCATTGTATACGTCGGTCGAGACAAGCTCGAAGAGGCGGGTTTCGGCAATCAGCCGACGGCGTTGGAACTGCGTCTGTTGCGCGTCAGTTTCCTTTATGTCCTGCGCCACGCGATTTACGACCGGCATAAGCTCATCAATGGAGTGACCCAGTTTGCCATCGGATGCACAAGACAGAAGAAAGTCTGCAAGCGCCCGTCGGATAAGGGGGTATGCTGTGTCGAACTCGGGAAGCTGGAACCCGCAGGTTACGGCAGTGTCATAGGCCCTGCGCGCCCGTTCCAGATAATCAATGGTGGTTGCCTTTGTAGGGGAACCGACAAACGCGCAAGCCGTCAGCCGCAGGTATCCGTCACCGATCCGGGTCTGACGCAGGGCTGCACTGCGTTCTCCTGCGATTTTTTCCTGTTGAACCAGATAGTCGATCGCCGCCCGTATCGTCTCTTCTTCCCTTTTGCGCGCCTTTTCAATTTCCCTTTTCGATGAGCCTTGTTGTTTCTCGATGCGGGTTTGCGTATCCACGCGCACCCGCAAGGACATCAGGTTTTCCAAGGCATTCAGCGACAGGGTCGGGGGCGAACGGCGTACCGCTCTCTCGTAATATTCAATGGCACTTTTGTAATCGCCCAATTCCGCGCAAACATCAGCGATGGCCTCGAACAGCTCGGGATTGCGGCTCCATTCGCTGTGCCCGTTGACGACCCGCAGTGTCTCCATGAACTGTTTGGCAACCTGCGTTGTCTGTTGAGCCGTTGGCGCGAACCGCGCGTCAAGTTTTAACGACCGCAGCGTCAATGTCGCCTGTCGAGGCGAAACAAACTCGGGCTTGACCCAGTCCGGTCGATGTGCGCCCACGCCTCTTTGCAATCTGAACTCAGGATCGCCATAGGTTTGATAGGCACTCCAAGTATTTCCATCTTGATCCTTCTCGTAGACCTTGGCCCGCGCCAGGCGTACTGCCTCAGCAAAACTGTATCCGTTCAGGAAGGCGTCGTAGAAAGTTGTCGCAAACAGCTGCGCCATGCCATCGTCCACAGCCCAACCGGCGGCAATCACGGCCTTACTGCCAGCTTCAATGAACTTCATCGCAATCCCCGAAGCGAGATCGGGACGGTTGGCCAGCGCTGCCCGAGGAGTGTGCGGATCTCTCTCTTCGTCAGAGGTTTCTGCCATGTCCGGCCCGATGCCGATGGCGCCGCCGTAGCAACAGTTGAGGAACACGAACTCTGGCACATAGCGCAGCTTTTCGATGAAGGCGGGTTCCAGCACCCGCTTCTTGCCTGTTATGAGCCCGGTCTGTTTGTTGTCGCCCCACTCGAACACACCATGCCCGGCGAAATGCAGGATTTGGTTCTCCTCTAATGTAAGCGCGCGCTCGACGTCGACGTTCTCGCGGATTTGTACGTCCATATCTTGCGTCCAGCCGCTGGCGCCAAGTTTGTCGGCAACAAGCCGGGCTTCGGCCTGTGCGCCTTTCAGTTCACTAAAAAAGCTGACCGGATCACCGATCACCAAAACCCGGCGCGATGCGGCGATGTTTGACCCCAGACCGCTGCGCCGGCGAATTAACTGGCGGGTTACCTGCGCTTCAACCGCAACCGGTTTGCCGCCTTCAGCCCAGTTGTCCTGCAACATCTCCCATGGGTAGGCTGCCGCGGCTTCGTCGACCTGCAATGTCATGTTGCGTTTGTCCGAGGTTTTGGCGCGCAACTCTTTGGGGATGACCCACTCATACAGCAGTTTGCCTGTGTCCGGTCCCGTATGGCTGCTTGCAGTGGCCTCGTGGATAAGACTGTCGATACGGCTGCGTTTGACGCGCGTAGTCACTTTCTGGGCCAACGCGCCGCGATCAAACACCACGAAATCCAGACTCTCGGTGTCATTTTCAGGCACTGTAATCTGCATGCGCCGGTTACCGCTTGTATCTGGGCCAAAGCGGAACCGCTGCCGTCCTGCCAGGCCATTGCGGATGTTGCAGTCGATCTTGAAGTCCTGTTTCCAGCGCCCCTCGCGTTCCATCCGAGACAGAGCCGAGCCGACCTCGATGGCGCGGTCCTCGTAGAGTTCGAGGATGGTCAGATGCGTGATCCTGTGATCGCGTGGCAGGCGATTATTCGCATTCTGTAGCGCCACAAGGATCGATTCCACGCTGTCGGCGATTGAAAGCTGACTGTCGTTGGAACTGATCGGCAAAGTCGTCAGTGTTTTTGCCCCATCTTTCTCAACGGGGCCCGTGCGTAACGCGTAAAGGACAAAGGCGTTGGCCAGCGTCACCGACAGGCGGCGCCGTGACAATTCGCTGACGCGGCCCAACCCGGCGACCAGGGCGCCGTCGATCCCCGTGGCAAACTTTCCAACGTGCTGTTTGCGCAGGAAAAGTTCGGCTGTGCCTTCTTGCCCCGGATAAATCCCAAGCGCGCGACGTTGTGTCAATTGTCCGTCCAACTGTTCATCAATGTCACGCTCGACACCTTCCATCGGTTCGTGTTCATAACGCCCAACGGTCACCACACTATTGTGCAGTCTCAGATCTCCATGCATGACGGACACTTTGCAGGGGTCCCGCTTCTCGGCATCAGTTTCCAGATCATCCGCACCCATGGCCCCGATGATCGCCGCTTCCGCGTCCTCGTTGGACGGGTAGAGCAGTTCGGGTTCCACCACTTCGAACAGCGGAGCACCGCTGCGCTCAACCGGCGGTGTCTGTGGTAAGCCGTTTGTGCGCCCGGTTTGCAACAGATCGAGGATTGGCCCGAACAGATCCCTGTCGCGCGCCAGGTCGCCGTGACTGGTTTCATACGCATACCATGTGGAAACATCTGGCAGCAGGCCGGTGCGCCACAGTACGCGCCCGTCACCGTGTCGCGATCCTGTCATCTTCAATGTCGTGCTGTCCAACGCAGCCGGCGTCATATCGGCATTGCCCGCGATATAGCTCATGGCGGGCGCATCATTGGGTATCAGCTTAAGTTCATCATAGGTCTTGGCCGCATTTTTCAGTCGTTTGCTTTCGGGTAGCGGCCAGCTCGGGCCCTTTGCATTGCGCAACTGCTGCCATGTCGACCTTTTGAAATAGGCTCCGTCCCCGTCTGTCGGAAGCAGTTCCAGAATGCCCTGCAATGGGACCATTTTCTTTACCAGTTCGGGCACATCATGCTTCCAGTCGATGCGATCGATCGTGTGGATCATCTTGTCGAGCCCCATCAGAGCCCAGACAATCGACATCGATCCACGATTGGGCGTGCCCAGCATAACAAGCGTGGACCCGCCGCCCGCATCGCTGCGCAGTTTTTCCCACAATTCGCGATGGCGGTTGATCATCAGACGCACCACGAGCCCACCCATCGAGTGGGCCACAAATCGGATCGGACGCGTTTCCCCGTTGGGAATTTTACTGAGCTCCATTTGCACGCGCGCGGCAAGCCGGTCTGCCTCTTCCTGCAGCGGCTTGCGCCAATCGAAATCAAAGACTGCCACCTCGTGGCTGCGGCTCAGATGCCGTACGAGCCCTCCGTAAAAGCGTTTGAGAACGCCAGCAGGTTCAACATCTTCAATAGGTTCGCCGTCCTTGCTCGTGATTTTTTTAAGCTCGCCGGTCAGAATGCGAGGGAGATTGAACCAGATCGGCGTGTCTTGCCCCTTGACCCGCAGATGGCTGCCCATGATCCCCGGCAGCACAAACACAAGCGGCTTGTCCGCCCCTGATCCTCGGGTGCCCGAGATTAATTCCATCGCCTCAGGCTCTGGCGCGTGAGCCTCAAGGTTGGGGTTCTCAACGCCTGTCAACGCATCGACTATCACTTTCGACGACATTTTGTTGGAGAAATAGCTGAAGTGATTCACGTCGCTGCCTTGCGCGGGAAACACCTTTAAGTCGGGTTTGCGCGGCACACCTTTGAGCATCGCCCGCGTATGGACCACTACGTCGTGATCCTCGCGATAGAACAGATCCGTCGCAAATACGGCGAGCGACTTGAGAATGCCGGCTGGCTCGATATCACCGCTGACAACAGTCAGGGGACTTTCGATGGTGCGATTGGCCCGATTGAGGATTGCCACCAGCGCGGACTCGGGGCTCATTGCCGCCAACCCCGGCAAAACCGAGACATCCTCGCGCGTTGCGATAAACTCGCGGGCAAATTCGCGGAACGCGTCGGCCAGTACATTCTGCCCACCCGGTACGATCTTCATGAGGTTGAACAGCAACGAGAAGGTCGTATCGATACGGTCCGAATTCAGCAACGTGCCCTGCATCGGTGCTGCAACGCGCACAAATTGCTGCACTTGCGGAGCCTTGAATGCCATCAGTTGCTTGAACTTATCCAGATCTTCACGTGGCAGCCCGGCGTTCGCGTATCGGTCCAGATCATCCTTGTCCAACGTGTCCGGCAGCAGGCACAGCAGTTCACCGACCAACCCGCCCCGAGAATGGGAAAGCATGTGTAGCCTGGCGTTGCGCGGAATCGCTTCCAAAAGCGCGATGGCATTCTGTACGGGGCTGCGTGTCAGCGTGTGATGCTCGAACCCGTAGATCAGGCAACGCTTTTCTTCATTGTCGTCTTTTGGGTCTTTGAATCTTTTGCAAAGCCTTTCCCATTGCGTGCGCGATGTTGTCCCCGGGGATAGGGTTCCATCGGATTTGCCATGAACGATTGGCCCAAAAGAACCCATGGTGCTGGAAGCCGTACCGTGGATCAGCACAAGAATTTCAGCGCCATCGCGCGTGGCCAGTGAGGCGTCTATCTCTCCGAAACCCCCGTCGCGCATCAAGGGTAGCAACACGTCTTTGTCGCGATAGGCGGGTTTGCGCGGCCAACCGTCCAATTCTCGCGGTTTTTGCTCAAGCTTTCGCGCGGTGGCATAAGCGGCCTTTTCGCCCAGACCACTGCCTGAAAAGAACCGGTAAGTACGCACCGCAAACGCGCCCAGCCCGCGCGAGTTGCCGCTTTGGTCCAGAGATTGCGGCAGGACTAGCTGAGTCCCCCCTGAACCGCTGCGGTCAGAGCTCACTTCACCAATTTCATCCGCGCGCCGAAACAGGATTAACCCGTTTTCAAGCTCGGCTTCGATAATGTGCTGATCGGGTAGGTCGAACTCTTTGACATCGACACCCGAACCGCGGCCGTGCTGCATTGTCACTTCACCGACCTGAGTCAGCTTCTTGCGCGCAACCTTTTCCTTGGCAATGCGATTGATTTTGACAATGGTCATTGAGTGTCTCCCCCGGCACTGTTGTTTGCAACCTGGATTCGCTGTGGGCAAAGATACACGGTCGCGCTGCGATGATTTGAGTCACTTTCCCGATCTGGCAGACCTGTGTCCGCCAGCCATCCTGCCTCGCCCAAAGGCAGCGTCACTATTGATGACTCGTCTATTTCTTTCGAAAATGCCTCTTTCACAGCCTCGGCCCGGCGCTTTGACAGGTTGAGATTTGCAACGGCGTTGCCCTGCGCATCGGCCAGCCCGACGATGTAAATCCGCGAGGGATCATCTGCAGCCGTGTCTTGCGAGGTTTTCCAGGACTTTAAGCGCGCGACAAGCGAATCCAGGTCCGTCTTGTCAGCCACGTTGCGCCCGCTGAACCACTTGTCTTCTCTGACATTCGCATCGTTTGTATCGAAGCTCATCCCGCCCAACAGGTCACATTGCTCCAGCAAAGGTGGCAAAACCTTGGTCACGATCTTCGGATAGGTGGCCGCATTGATAAAGGCGAGGTCTATGTCGATCCATCCTACAGTTTCAGGGGGCCTCTGACCCTCGGGCGTCATGGGAATGACCGTGCCTTCCCGCAACTGATCGAGTACGGCCTTGAGAAACCCCAGCTCTCGCAGCGCTGCCCCGATATCGGCATCCACTGCTACTTTGGAATTCAATGTCGCCCGCCGCATTGCCTCAGACAGCTCTTTGACTGCGGCAATCGCGTTTTCCGTTTCCACATCAACTGGCAATCGGGGCAGTTGCGTTTCCTTGATGCTTTGCTCAAGTTCTTCAAGGGCCGTTTCTGCCGGTCCAGTGTTGGCCCCAACCACCAGTGGCTCGGGTTGCAACCGCTCCAGTTGGGCTGCCAGAGCCCCCAGATAGCGGTGTGCCTCGTCGGTCCGGGCCGAGATTGTTACGTCCCGGTTTTTTTGAATGTGCCGAAGCGTCTGAAGTAAACCAGTTAGTTCTTCGTTGAGCGTGCCCAGATCGGCGAGCACCTCAGGTGTTACGTCGATCTGATTGACCTCAAGGTATTCCGGGATCAACGGGCGAAGCTTTTCGATCAGATTGGGATGGGCTTTCGTCAGCTCGGTGGCCATGCCCTCAAATCTCTTGGATTTGTCCTCGTTAAACGTTCTGGCTTCCATCGCGCTGAAGGGAGCAAGCAATCCGATCACCGCCACCAAGGCCGCATTTGCGGCAGAGCCCTTGTCGAACCGCGAACGCGCTGCCGTGATTTCATCCGTCACGCGCGTCTTCATCCGCGCAAGGGCGTCTCCGATTGCCAGAGTTTTTTTAACGGTCGGTGCCGGAGTCTCGCCGTCTGAAAAAATCTTAAGCGATGGCAGCGCCTGACCGGCCGCCAGTGTCTCTTGGACGCCGACCACGGAGTTCAGCTTTCGCTGCAACTGGCCACGTTGCAGAACCAGGTCGTAAAGCAGCATGTACCCGTGCCGCATCAAACCGATGGCTAGAAGCGGCAGCGCCCAGACACCCTTGTAGAGCGCGGCTGAGAACCCGGCAGCATCAGCTTCTGGCTCAGCTTCTCCCAATCGGACAGTGATGTCCTTTCCAGCCGGCTCCTTGGCATCGGGCGCTCCAAAATCGAACCCAAATGCGTGCGACAGGGCCCACTTTTCCTCCTGCCAATAAAACGTGGTCGCAATCAGCATGCACATGACCGTGGGCCCGATCAGAAGAAACCATCGGTAAGCAAAAGCCAACTCGACCACCTTACCCACAGACTTTGAGAAGCTTGAGCCTAGTCTGGACAGCCAATCATCCCCACGTGTTGTTGGGCGCGGTTCGCGGGCCCGGGCCGATAGTCCCCAACAAATCAGACAGCGCCAGATACCGATCACCGAAAACGCCAGAGTGCATAGCCAAAGCTCTGGCACCGTATACGAACTGGTCGCCACCACAGTCGACAAGACCATAGCGGCCCAAAGCGCACCAAGCAGCAAGCAGGTGTATTTGAACCACTGCGTCAGCTTGTGTAGCGCGTCCTGTTCATTGACACCCTTCCGCACTTTGATGGGGCCTGCACCGGTCGAGTTCAGCACGCGCAGATGCCGCTCGGCAGTATATGTAAACCGCGCCGCTAATGCATCTGCCTGAACCGCCGGGCTCCAACCCACGGCCCAGCGTGGCACTTTGTCCAGCTTGAGCAGCCCCGACTCGAGTTGTTCCAGCAGGGTCTCTGCCCGGGTGACCGCCCCCTGCGGATCGACTTGAAGTGGCCAGATACAGTAACTCGAAATATGCAACCAGTTGCTCTGACCGCATGGAGTTGGAAAACTGCGGTCAGTGTCCGGCCCATTCAGCACACGTGACACCAGTGCCACTGTCAATAAGCTCATCAGGCGCGCATTGTTGTAATCCTCGCGCAGTTTAATCACTTCGCTGGAATTATTATCTTCAATGGTCGTTTTGCTGTCATTCAGCTTAACTACAACGGCCAGCAACCCATCTGGGCGAAGCGCGACGGAAATCTGCCGCGCGGGGTCCGTGTCCAGCCATTTCGATATTCGCGCTGTTCCCGGATAATCCTTGATGTAAGGGCGTTCATCAATTCGGTTATCGTCCGCATCATGCAGGAATTCCAGCACATTGCCCTCAAACTGCCGTAGGACCTGCCCGACGCGGTCACCGCTGCGCAGGTCGAAGAAAACGCCTTGTTTCAAGCTTTCCGACGTCATTACTGGCATTGGCACCTGATCAAGAAACCGCAATGCAAATGGCAGAATGCGATCTTCAGGGCCACGAACCTGCGGATCGGGCGGCGGGTAATTAGCTTGATTTAGGAATTTTTTGCTGGGGTACATGTAGTTTTTTTCGAATGAAAACTGGCCTCCGGCGTCGCGCTCGCGCGCGCGGTATTCAAGTGAGCCATCTTCCAGAACCATAAGGGTCACCGTGTTGATCAACTGGTCCTGTAGGTGCTGATCGCTTTTCTGGTATTCCCTGCCCAGCTTCGCGTTAGGCACGCCTTTGCCTTCGAACAGCATTTTCTTGATCCAGAAAGCAGCCGTGCGGTTGCGCACGACCTGTGCGACCAATATCGGCCGGTCGTTCTTGTCAAAATCCGCCAGCTTGTCCTGCAGCGCAGACCGGTAAGACGTTTCGATCTGCTCAGCCCAGCCAGTCTGCGCAGCATCCAGCAATACGCGCGCCTCATCCCGCATCGCACTGGCCTGCGTGGCTGACACCAAGACGTCCCGCTTCTCTGCGGTCAGTGCCCGGAGTTCATCCCGGTGTTTACCCGCAGCCCGGTTTTCGATCGAAGTGCATTCCGTATCGAATATCTGAAGCGCAGCCTCAAGCGACCGATTGAGGGTTGTGGAAAGGTCAAGTTCGGCTCGATCACGGACAGCAGCCACGCGCGGCACCCGCAGCGCCTCCAAAGTGGCTGGGTCCGGAACCAGCAACAATTCGCCCTTCTCTTCGGTGTTTTCGAGGACTTTTGACTTCAGATCTTCCAGCCGTCGTTCGTGGGTACTGCTGTAAGGATTGCCAAGATTGATGATGTCGTGCCACGTCACCGAAAGCGCCCTGGTATAGTTTTGCCGCGACTGGATGGTCGCGGCTTCGGAAACATGGTTTTTGTATGCTGCCGCTATTGCCGTTTCAGCCGCCTGAAATTGCTGCTTTATCTTTCTGCGGCGATCGGCCTGCCGGACATCGTTGGATAGCGCGGTGGCGGCGTTTGTAATTTGTGTAACAAAATTGAACATAACAAAAATCCCTCCGGCAAAAACTCGGACCAACATCACACTTCAAAAGTGTGGAACCTGAGAAACCGCAGAAGCGATGACTGGAACTCAATATCTTTTTCTGTTCAGGCCCCATCGACTCATTCAGCTCCTGAGAAAAGAACTGGCCTATCGGAACTGGTGTTCCGCACTGTGGGGCAAACTGTGGCAAGCAAATACACCACCAACCCACCGGCTTTCTCAGGTCGTTGACGCCGGACTAACTGGTCTCAACCAAATGCAATAAATAAGCGTATTTCGACGACGGAGACTACATTCAAAGGCGTGAAATTGCAAATAATCAGGCGCTACCCCATCGCGAAAGGCTGGAATAAATCATTCCTGGAAATCGAATGATCGAATGTTGATGCAGTAGTGCTGCGCGAATTAACCTTCTAAACACCAAGCCGGTCAAATTCCACAAGGGGACTGGAAAAGCAAATCTCCAAACCAAACGAGAATGAGCGCTGCAGGTTTTCATATCTCCTCATTTCCATTTTGTCAGAAACACTCTGAATCCTGTTTAATTTACGACTCTACCCATTTGGCAAAGCTCCGGCATCCCCCAAATGGGCTATGCCTGTGGATGAATGTGCGGTTAGAGTTATGAAACCTGTCTCGAGTGAATAGGTGGATAATCCCGTGATCCAATCTGACGAGCAACTGATTTTACGAATCTACGATACGGTTGCCGACAGCAACCGCTGGGCCGAGGTTCTTGACGAGGTTGTGGATCGTGTCTCTGCACAGGGTAGCATCATTTTTGAGTGGGCAGATACGGTTGATGGGCGCGTTTTGACCGCACCGCTGCATTCAGGGCTATACTCTCAGGATGTGCTGTCCGTCTATTTGTCCAAGTGTCAGGACTTGGAGGCGCGCGACCAGGCCATCATACGGCGGGAGACGAATGAGGGTGACGCCGTAGAGCTTATAGATGACAGCGTTTTGGCCTCCTCACTCAATGAGCTCAAATCGCAGGAACACGTCAAAAAACTGATGAGGCTTGGTATTCTGCATCGCGCTGCGGGCGTCATGAACAAGGACAATCAGTGGATCTCACTGTTTTCTGTTCAATTGAATATCGCGCGTGGTCCCTTGACCGGAGAGGAGCGCGCCTTCCTGTCCAAAATCCTGCCGCACCTTGCAAAGGCGATTGATTTGGGCATTCCAACGCGCCAGTTGCAACAGCGATACGAAGGAATTCTGTCCGCAATTGACAAACTGTCCATCGGGATTTGTGTGTTGGACGCGCGTGGCTGCGTTGTCGCGCGCAACGACGAGTTTCAGCGCCAGCAGGAAAGCTATAGGTTGTTTCGTATTCGGGCGGACGGACGCCTGCACATGGCGGATACCAAGGGACAGAAAAGCTTGGAAGCCCTGATGGATAGCCCGCGCCAACATGGCAAATTTGGCGCAAGACCCCGAAAGGAATGTATACTCAGCCACACGAACGATGCGCTGTGTGTTGAAATCATTCCATTGCATAGGCTGGACGAGATGGGAGCTTCTCCGTTTCGGGGTTTTTTGCTTTGCAGCACGGATGCGAGCCTGCCCGTCACCTTTAACGTCAATCACGTGCAGCAAGCTTTTGATCTGACCCAGACAGAAACTTCGATCGTCAATTCAATCGGGCGCGGCTTGACCAATCCGGAGATTGCTGACCGGCGCGGGCGCTCTGTCTCTACAATTAATGCACAGACGAAATCAATTCTTTCAAAAACCGGCTGTTCCAACCGAACGCAATTCGTTCGAATGATGATGCGTTACGGAGGTAGCTTTCTGACACCTGAGGTTTAAGTGAACGGAGTTTTTCATGATTATTATTTATTATCTTGCACTTGTCGCTGTAATCATCGGTCATTTGGTATTTGCATACGCGCAGTGGTTTCACTGGCAGAGAGTGTGTGAAAGGTTGACTATTTTTGACGCGAAAGAGATCGAAAAAACACGCTTCTTGGGCCGTAGCATTGCGTCCTACAACGCATCCATCGGTGTGGGTCTCTGTCTAAGTATTTTTCTGCCGGATCTTTCTCAAGCCCGGACACAGGCCGTTGTTTTGGGCTTTATCGTGCTGACGGCCATGGTCGGAAATGCAGGTGCGCGGGGAAATTTCATCCTCTATACCAGACTGTCACCCGCAGCAATTGCGCTGGTTTTTCTGATCATTTCTACATGGTTTTGACGCTTGCAGGGTATCTAAGCATTCAGCGCCGGGTGTTGGCGTAAGGAACTGAAATAAAAAGTATTTGCAGATGGAAGCTGCTCTAGAAGCTCACGCGTGGCGGTGAATCATGCCATCTTCAATCAACGACCTAAGTCCTACTCCGAATGCTGCACTTGAAGCTGCAGATCAGGAAGGTTGCTCGAGCGATGATCCTTTGACGCAACTAGACCGGCTGAATACTGAACTTGGCGGGAGTTTGTAGGTTTCTTCTGAGCGATCCGATCCAGAGCATTCGTCCCAAAGAGCTTGAGTGTGCAATTTTTTCGATCTCAACGGCAATTGCCACATCTTCATGATCAACCGGATGGAGGCTTATCTGCACGCCTGCCAAAGTGGGTGTATCTATAATTGCGCGCCACTCGCGCTGACTCAGCCTCTTCTTTGCCCCAATTCCATTCCCCTTGTTTTTCGGAAAGACGTCAGAAACGTGCTTAACGTATTTTGGTACCTGTCCGAAGCACTGCTTTTCGGCAAGATAAGGGCCGTTATGTTAAATCGTGTGATCACCGCAAGCTTCTTCGCGTTCGCTGATCATACGTGTTTGCCTGCCGCTGATGTGCACATAAATCTGAGGTGGCATTCGGCGTATAACCAGGCCGAAGCGGCCGCTCCACTGCCACTGCGTTGGGAGAAAAGCGGAATTTCCGCCACTGATCAAAGTTGGTAGAGCAGGCCACCAAGCAGACCTTCGCTGCGTATATGAGATTGAGTGTGACTAACGGCTGCTTGGCGTATGAACATGACGTTGCAAATTTCAGGACGGACAATATCAGCCCGTAACCTGGCCTTAGCCACGCTGCCTAGTAACTTGTCGAAAGAGAATTTAACCACGTCAGCGCAGGCTCAAGTCCGTAGTCGACTAGGTAGTAGAATGTAGGGGGCCTTCAACCCAAGCGCACAAAGGTCGATCCTTGCTCACCACGAAGACACCAAGTCGCTGCGCTTCATTCCTTTTTACCCGAACAATTGGCGCTAGCCAGAATTTCGTTACGGGTATCAATTGCTACCCAACTTTCATCGCTAATCGAGTATTCTATGTACTGCATTCTATCTGATGGCCCTACGGCGCCCAGGCTTCTGGAAAGCTGGCTCGCCTCGCCGGCCACCAAATCTTCAACGAGAAGTTCGTGTAGTTTTTCAATCATTTCGGCATATTGCTCGATGCTCGCTCCCTCAGGGAAGATGTACTTAAGTGATTGAAGGTGTTGGTGGTTGGTCTGGATAGAAAACAACAGCGAACGGCATCGCTCGCGGTTCTCCGGCTTTTCGCCGTACAAACGTGAGAGAAGTTTCAAGAGCCCCGACTTCAGCGAAGTATAGTGATCCTTACCGGCTTCACTGAGAAATGCTTCGAAGTAGGGCTTAGCTAGGTATGCCACGACAAGTGTGGGGACAGTCCATTCAAGAGATGCATAAAAGGCGCGCTCCCGACACTGCACCTCAACCGTCAATCCACTTTCCCTTAGTGGTATTGCCAATTCTGTGATGATCTCCTTGGGTATGCCGTCCTGATAGGAAATCCCCACTGCAAAACTACTCATTATTTACACCCTCTATTTGCATTTCTGCGTTTTTAGTTCATGGCCGCGTGGCAGGAAGATGCAATAAATGGCCGTCCGGCTATTCGCATTCGACCCAAAGCTTCCATCCGCGAGAAGCATGTCTAAGGCCCAATCTTCAGCTTGAGTAAGACATTCGCGCCTTGCGCGGCATTCTTATGGATATCGACGCGTAGTCACAGTTCCTATTAAGGGCTGATGTGTATACAAAAAATCTAGATCCGCTTTTTTTGACTGAATGAGTTTGCATGCAATATCTCCGACCTATCCTCGACGACGTTGTTTCCGATCATGTACTCATTCAAGCATGGAAGAAGACGGTCGCCCATATTAGAACCCACAACTGGTTCGCCGACACGCTGGAGCTAGACCGGACTACTGCTGATCTTCCGGCTTTCATTGCTGATCTCACGCAGAAGATGCGATCGCCTGAGAATTGGACGAGCTCTCCGCTTCGAATGGTTCCTGCACCGAAAGGTCAACGCTGGGTCGATCGCGATGGAGATTGGCGGCCCGACAAAAAAGGCGACGTTTCTCTACGCCCGTTAGCGCACGTCGCTCTTCGGGATCAAGTCGCAGCAACCGCAGTGATGATGTGTTTAGCGGACACTATTGAAACGCTGCAGGGTGATCCGCGCGCGCAATTCACTGATCGGTCAGGTCGAGCCAAGGTTCTATCCTACGGCAATCGGCTATTTTGTGACGCCGATGCAGTGGGACTGCATCATCGCTGGGGCTCAACTACAACCTACCGTGCCTACTTCCAAGACTATCGATCTTTTCTTGCTAGGCCAGAATTTGTTGCTAAAGAACTTGAGGTTGACGGCCTCAATGTAGCGATTGTCCAGAGTGATCTGGCTCAATTTTACGATCGGGTACGACCTTCGGATCTGTATTCCAGGGTTGCGGCGTTGCCCGGCGTTCAAGATCCTGCATTTCTGCACTTGGTCAAACAGCTCTTCAACTGGAGATGGCATCCCGACGATAGGAAGACAGCGCTCTCCTACAGCACAAAGCTCGGAATCGATGGATTTGAGAAGGTAGCCTTGCCTCAGGGGTTGGTCGCAGCAGGTTTCTTCGCCAACGTCGTGTTGCTAGACTTAGATCGGGCTCTCCTGGACGCAATTGGTGAAGAAAAGGACGGCATCCAGCTCAACGACGCCGCGCGTTACGTGGATGATCTACGGTTTGTGGTGTCCTGGCATGGGGCCAAAAAACCGGAAAAGATTCAGAACCTCGTCATGGGCAAGTTTAATGGCTTGCTGGAGCAACATGCCACTGGAATGCTCACTTCGGAGACAAAAACCAAGATTGCTCTTTTCAGGGGAGAAGAGCGCCCGTTGATACGCCAAAGCCGGAAAATGGCGCGTATTCAGTCCGCTGTATCAGGCGGCTTCGATGCGGAGGCAGGCGAGGAGATTATCGAGGCAGTACAAGGGCTCGTTCGAACCCAACGACAGTTCTCGACGCAGGCGTCTGGCAACAAAGACAGCTTTCAAAAGCCGTTTTCTTCCGTTCCTGACGTTGGTGATGGAACTGTAACTCGTTTCGCGGCAGCCCGGTTTAGAAGCGTGTATCGATCGCTTCGCCCTCTCCTGCAAGCTTCTGGCAGGGAATTGATCAGCGATTCAAGTATCGAAAGCGAAACTGAGGTTTTTCGGCAGAGAGGACGGACACAGGGCGAACTCGATGACGATGCGAGATCATTCGCGTACAGGCTGATCGACAGTTGGATCGAGGACCCTTCCAATGTTCGACTGCTGCGGATTGCGTTGGACGTTTGGCCTTCACATGACGCTCTCGACTACGTGCTAAAACTTATTCAACCGTACACAATTGGTCGCAGACGAGGTGATGATAGGAAGGTCGCCCTTTATTGCCTTTCGGAAATTTTGAGAGCTGGCGCGACGGAAACCGCATTTGTAAGTGACGCCGATTGTCTGCCATTTGGTGTGGACATCCAATCCTACCGGGATCGCCTGAAAGACGAGGCCGTTAGACTACTCTCATCTCCTAACAGCCTCCCATGGTATCTGAAGCAGCAGGCCTTTCTGTATCTTGCTGCCGTTGCTCCTGCGACAGCCCCAATCTCTCGATCCGGAATCGTGTCTGAAACGAAGCACTATCGTGACATGATCCGCTTTCTCAGAGGCGACACTGATCGGGGGACATCTGCCGAGTTTGCTACGAACGCGATTGTTGCACGGCGCTCATTTTTGGATCGGGAGGCATCAATTGCACTCGTCGCCAAAAGCTTGAATGAACTGAGATTCACTCAGATTTCTGAAAGAGACCCAGCATTCGCGGCTGAAATCGTTGAGTCAAGTGAGCAGCCCGACCTTCGAGTGCCCGAGGTTTTCGCGAATGACATGTGCTTCGAGCAACGCGTCGAAGTGAGCGGATTCCGATCCCTTGCAGACTTAGTACTTGAAGATACCTCGAGTCCGATGCGCAATGAGATCAGCGTAGCGAGCTTCGCACACGCTCTCGCTAAGGCGATATTGACTTTACCCGAACCCTATGAAGCTCTCACACCGCCGAATGTGCTTGTCAAAACTGCACAAGAAGACAGCTTTACCATTGTGAAAGATATACGCCTCGTTTCGATGCGTAAAAAGGATGGCGAACGTTCTCTGTACCAACCACCGGATTGGTGCCCACCTAAGGAACGGTGGCGATACCAAATCGGCTACCTTATTCGATTTATACTGTCGGCTCGCCGCGACTTCACCGAGACGGTGCGCCTTCCGTCTTGGAGAGACCGCGCAGCGATTTATCGAGTCCCTAAAAGCCATTGGTATCAACGCCTACATGGGTTCTTTAACGGACACGAAGCGTTTGGCGATGACTGGCTTCCAGTTTCGGAGAGCATAGAAAATCTGCTTTTTGACCTGTTGGCTTGGCCTGGATGCCCTGAACCCAAATCGAACGCTTTTGATTGGTCCGACTTGGATAAATCGATGAGCGCTTTCGAAGCACTGTTGGACGGGGCGATGCAAAAGAAAGGGGCCGCGTCCAGCGTACTTTTCTTGCCTCTATCTCCCCCAAAACTTCCGCCATTGGACCCAAAGGAAAAGTCCCGACCTCTTCGGGGGTGCGTGGTACAACTTACGATGCCGCACAAGGTAGAGGCTCATGATATATCACTATCAGATGTATCTTTGAGGAAGCAGCACAGGAACCACCTTGCTACAGCGTTGGCAGCGGTTTCAAAGTCGCTAGATCTTCGCGAGACACATGATCCTCGTGGTGGTCGCTTGGACTGGTTGATCTTGCCTGAGCTCTCCGTCCATCCAGACGACATCCAGACGCATCTAGTTCCGTTTGCTAGAGCCTACAAGGCAATCATATTTGCTGGTTTGGCATACGAGCAGATAGAACCTGGCAAGCCGCTAGTGAACTCTGCAAAATGGATCATACCAACAAAAACACCTGGCGGAGGCTTGCGTATGATTACCCGCCGCCAAGGGAAGCAGTACCTCGCAAAGGCAGAGCAAGATCTTATTACTAAGGGTGCTAGTATTCGAGGGTTTCGCCCATGCCAGTGGTTGTTGCCATACCCGATAAAAGATCACCCGTTCGCGGCACTGAATCTGACTGGGTCTATTTGCTACGACGCGACAGACCTCACTGTCCCGGCCGATCTGAGGAGCCGTTCCGACGTTTACGCAATTAGCGCCTATAATCAAGATGTAGGAACGTTCGACCAGATGGCGTTGGCGCTTCACTATCATATGTTTCAGATGGTTGTAATTGCGAACAATGGCCTTTTTGGTGGTAGCAATGCCTACATTCCGATGAAGAAAAGCTACAAGAAGCAGTTATTCCACGACCACGGCCAGCCACAGGCGTCCATCTCGTTTTTTGAAATCGAGGACCCGGAGGAGATGCGTAACCGGGTCGAGATAGCTAAAGGAGACCCTGTTTCGACCAAAGGTTCCAAACCTAAGTCAGAACAAAATTGGAAGTATCCGCCGGCGGGCCTCTAGCTATTGTCACGAAGACGTCAACGGGGCCGAGACCTCGATCGCGAAGATGACGAATTAGCGGAGAGTTAGTGCATAGCCAGCACCGCCGGTCAACTTAAATTCGCCCACTCGGTTACCTTGATTTCTTTGTGAATGCTGCCACCCGGCATTCTCGACCGATTGCCGCCCGGCCGATCTGCACAGAGCTGCTATTGATGCCAAGCGCAGCGAATAACCGCTTCCCGTCCTAAGTGGCAAAAAGAAACGTCCGTTTTTGTACGGAATGCGCTGTGCTGCATGAGCGAGTTTTGCTTACTCCATGAAAGTCCGCTCAGGGCTCGAAGCAGAGAAGCCTTAAGTCGCCTCCAAGCCGAAAAAAGATCAAAGCTGCTATTTCTCTGGGTTTAGTCAAGCTATTCTCTTCTCGGTTATGTCGATTTTCTAGCAGTCTTACGGCGTATTTCTGCCGCAAGATTATCAGCCTCTGTCAGCAGTCGGAAAACCTCTTTCCGCACTGCGTGAAATCGATCTGACTCAGCCGGTGCCGACAATTGAATGTCTTGCATTGTAATCGGTGCAGCAGCTTCACTATCAAGGAACTTTTCCATACGTGCGATACGTTCTCCTTTGTCGCTTGGATCTTGCTGGTCTAAAAACACGCGCCAGTGCTTCTTGCCTTTACTCTCGTTGCACGAGCGGCAGCACGGCACCAAATTTCTAATTTGGTGGCCATAGCCTGAGTACTCTCCGTCCAATACTAAATTGAAAACATGGTCCCATGTCGCAGCGTCTGCTCCACAATATGTGCATTCAAGATCAGCTTCGGGATCTTGCCCAAGATCGCGAAGGGCTACAGCAACCGCTTCGCTAGAGTATGTGTCGAATGATGCAATCGCAGATGCAAATGCGCCTGAGAATGTACTTTTTCGGGCCATAATCCTTGAGGCTTTGAGATATTTCTTATTTTTATCCGCCTTCATGTCGTTCCCAAATCTCAACACGTTTAACTATAGATTGTTGGTACCAAAGCACGATTGTTCAAAAAGTTTCAATGATTTGAATGCAGTTTCTTGCAAATCAAATTCTGTCGCCATCCTCACCCAACAATCGAGCTTCGGCTGTACCTGTTCGCCCCCCGACGTGTATGGCGCGCGCTTCACAGCGCAGGGTTCCGAGGTCGGGGCGAATTGGGGTACGAACTCGAGGCCTGTTAGCTGACGACAAGGGGCAGTCGCGTCAACGCGTTCGTTCCCAGGTCCAGATCGCGTAATCCAGTTGCCGAGGACTCCAGGCGAAACCGCGCTCAGCCAGATTGGGAACCGCATTCTGCAATATTGATCTGGCAAACTCCGGGGTGACACGCTCGGGTTTCGTGTTCACCGCCTTAGCGATGTAGCGCTGAACCATCCGGTCCGGTTTGATCAGGTTGTCATTGCCCGCGAGCATCCGAAAGTAGTCGAATGAAATCCCGCTTCCCTGACCCGGAATGCCGCGGACCTGCTTTTCGACCGTTGTTAGCCGGGTATCGGTCAAGTCCCCGAAATCTTCGATCCTGATTTTCTTCAACGCTGCAGCAAACTGACGAACCGCTTCCGCTTTCAGAATGCCCGAGCGGGTGGATGTGCGTTGCCTGTTGCCGAAGAGGGTGCCAGCCATCTGCTCCGGAGTCACGCCATCAAACAGCGCCAGAAACTCACTGATGGTGTGCTCGCCGGTTGAGCGAGGCGCATTCGGCGCCAACGACATCGTCCAGCCCTGGCGTTCGCAAAACCGGGCCACCGTGTTTGCGGTAGAGGTGTATGTGACGCCAATCGAAAACACCGCATCAATTACACATAGCGGCAGGGAGGCGTAGAAGAACTCCCCGGGCAGGGGCAACGGTTTCAGCCCGGTTTTGATGATGTGGTCCGCGAGCTGTTTTGCCTGTCCTTCAATTGTCGCTCGAAGTTCGCCGGCCGCTGTCTCTGAAATCAACATATCAATTCCTTTTGTCGTCGATCAGTGACATCGACAAATGCTCGCTGCAAAATGGAAGTCAACACAAAATGTCACTGATCGTCTGTAGACGGATTGGCGACATCCCGGGCCATTGGGCTACATGGATGTTCGGGATCGTCTTAGTGGAAACATGCGGCGTCTGCGCCGGTCGAAAGACTGGTCGCAGGAAGAACTTGCGCATCAGTCCGGCATCCACAGAACCTACATCAGTGATCTCGAACGCGGCGCCAGAAATCCTACGATTGAAGTGGTGGACAAGATTGCCGTGGCGCTTGGTGTACCCTGTGGAGAGTTGCTGGACTAATCAATGTTGCCGGAGGGCTCCGTGGCTTTCTTTTGGGTGCAGGCTGGTGCCGTTTCGGGGCTTGTCCAGTGCCTTGATTCCTCTGGGAAATTTGAAGACACGGCGTTTAAACGCTTAGTATTATTGAATAAATTTTCCTTCAGATGTCAGAAATTTCTTGCCGCACGTGGGGTGAATCTGTAAGTACGATGCTGCTAAATGATTGCGAAGTGAGAAGGTTCGGAGGTCTTCCTCTCTCACGCTGCGCCAGCGGCCCTTCGCACAGGACCTACCGATGTTAGTCCGGCCTCCCATACATCACGTCAACTGCTGTGCTGCTCAGGCGGTACGGTTTTTTGTGTCACGGCTTCGGGCGTGCAC
Source organism: Ruegeria sp. E1 (assembly GCF_056534225.1). NCBI lineage: Bacteria > Pseudomonadati > Pseudomonadota > Alphaproteobacteria > Rhodobacterales > Roseobacteraceae > Ruegeria > Ruegeria sp. E1. The sequence goes on from NZ_JBQFPE010000006.1 coordinate 40,017, forward strand.
GACTATTATGGGAAAGGAGGCCCGATGAAAGAGAATGACGCAAGTCGAAATGCGCTTACGTCGCATCACAGTCTTATCGACAGGCGCTTCAATGTGAATCCAAACTCTCTGGTCGACAATCATCTTCTGTCTGCAAAACCGACGGAAGAAGAGGTGTCCCGGTTTGAGCAATGCTTGAGATCCAGGAGTGTCTTGACGCCGGTTCTTATTGACAACGAAGACAGGATAGTTGCGGGTAGCGGATTGGTAAAAGCCGCGATCCGCCGCGGATGCGATGTCATTTCTGCTTACAGACTTGACGAGTTCAGTGCGGAAGACCTGAAAGTTTATGCAAAATCACTGATCCGTTTTACTGAACTTCTGTGCTTGGATCGTGATCTGTTTCGCGCTGACGCAGAGCAAATTGGTGCGTTGGCCGACATCATAGAATGTGTGGCCAAAAGTCCCTGCGATGCAGGCGATGATCTGACCGTCTGACTGGTTGGAGCGCGGACATCTGCGCTCCGACAACGCAAAGCGAAGTGATCGGTGGAGGGGCCTGCCGATCTTGTGCCGGAAGATTCCGGCCCTTCGCAGGGATCTGTTGATCCGGCCTCATCCTGAAACAGCGCAGACCGGTTCCCCGAACGGGGATCTGATCTCTGTCAGGGCGAGCCGGCTGCGCGCAATTGAAAGGCCCCATAATGGCTGACATTAAATCTCTGCCGGAAGAAACCCGGCTGAAGATCGTCTATCGCAAAACGGATGATCTGATCCCCTATGCCGGCAATGCCCGGACGCACAGTGAAAAGCAGATTGATCAGATCGCAGCGTCGATCCGACAGTTTGGCTTTACCAATCCTGTATTGATCGACGAAAATGGCGGCATCATTGCCGGCCATGGTCGCGTCGCTGCAGCTAAGCGACTTGGCACCGCTGAGGTGCCGACAGTTGAACTGGCGCATTTGTCGGACGCAGAGCGACGTGCCTATGTCATTGCTGACAACAGGCTGGCTGAGCTGGCCGGCTGGGATCGCGACATCCTGAAAATCGAGTTCCAGGCGCTGGAAGAGTCGGAGCTGGATTTTGACCTGGAAATCACCGGCTTTGAAACGGCCGAACTGGATCTGCTGCTGGATGATGATGAAGAAGCAGCGGACCCGGCTGATGAGGTGCCGGAACCTGCTGCAGAGCAGGCATCCACGAGGCCCGGTGATGTCTGGACCCTTGGCACGCACAGACTGATCTGCGGCGATGCACGTGATCCCGAGATATATGCAAGCCTGATGGGTGACGATCGTGCGCGCGCTGTTTTTACGGATCCGCCCTATAACGTCAAAATAGACGGTCATGTCTGTGGTTCCGGAGCCGTGAAACACCGTGAGTTTGCTATGGCTGCCGGTGAGATGGATGCCAGGGCCTTTACAGCCTTCCTGGAAGCGTCGCTCGGCGCCATGGCGGCTGTCAGTATCAATGGTGCCATTCACTTTGTCTGCATGGACTGGCGCCACATGCCGGAGCTGCAGTCAGCCGGATCCAAAACCTATTCAGAGCTGAAAAACCTGATCGTCTGGGCCAAGACCAATGGCGGCATGGGTACGTTTTATCGGTCGAGGCATGAACTGATCTATGTCTGGAAAGTCGGATCCGCTCCCCATCTCAATACTTTTGGCCTTGGTGAGAAAGGTAGATACCGGACGAATGTCTGGGACTATCCCGGTGTGAACAGCTTTGGCGGCAATCAGAAAGATCTGGAACTGCACCCGACGGTTAAGCCAGTGGCGCTGGTGGCGGACGCGATCAGAGATGTCACTCGACGCGGTGATATCGTGCTGGATGGCTTTGGCGGATCCGGCACGACCCTGATAGCTGCGGAGCGCTGTGGCCGAAGAGCCCGCCTGGTGGAACTCGACCCGATCTATTGCGACGTCATCTGTCGCCGATTCATGGCGCAGACAGGGCAGCAAGCTGTTCTGGAGGCTACTGGTGAGACATTCGCTGAGACAGCCGTTCATCGCGCTGAAGAGGCTATGTCTCCTGCCATGGAGGCTGCAGAATGAGTGACCAGACCAAAACTCAGGTGGGCTATATGCGCCCGCCTGAACACAGCCGCTTCAAAAAGGGGAAATCCGGCAATCCAAAAGGCCGGCCCAAAAAGCAGGAAGATATTCTGTCTCTGACGCAAAAAGTGCTGAAGCGCAAAGTAAAGCCAAAGGGTGCAGAGAAACAGATGCCCATAAGCGAAGCCCTGATCCGCAAACTGCGGGAACTTGCTCTGTCCGGTGACCGGCGTGCCATGGACCTGCAGCGGCGTATCCTGGAAGAAGCCGGTGCCGCCCAGGCTGCTGAGTTTGATCCGAAGGAGAAAAAGCAGCGGATCCTGAACGCGCTCCGGAAGATGGGTGTCAATGTCATCGACGATGGAGGTTGAAATGACTGACACTTACGACATCGGTTATGGCAAACCTCCAGAATCCAGCCAGTGGAAGAAAGGTCAGTCCGGCAATCCGAAAGGTCGGCCGAAGACCCGTTCCGATCTGGTTAAAGACGCTGCAGCGATCCTGTCGGAGCCTGTTGCAGCCCGCACACCGGATGGCCGGACTGTGTCGCTGGACGGATATGAAGCTGCCTACCTGGCGCTCTGCAAAAAAGGTCTTAAAGGCGACGTGCCGTCTCTGATCAAAGCAATCAACATCATGCTGGAGGTGCAGCCGGAAATGGATGCCAGAGAAACCCGGGACAAACAGCGCCGTGAAGAGATACTCGCCAGGCTGGAAAAAATGGGTGTAGATGTCAGTGGTGCCAGGCGCGCATCTGCGGATACCAGCTGAATAGTTGCGCCACTGATTTAACGTTCAGACACGACCCGGATCAGGGGCGGCGGTGTTATACCCGTCGCCCCTATCGAACATAGTACCGGTGTATCGATCGGCTATCAGCGATTCTGGCCAGCCAGTCGCTCTATGGCCCGTATGCGGGCGTCAGCGTGGTTCAGCAGGGCCTGAATGGACCGTATCAGCTCTTCGGCCTCTTCCGCACTTATCTGCGGGTGCTGGCCCTTCAGGGCCAGCGAGGCCGCATCCTCCAGATTGCCCGTCAGCTTCGCAAATACAAAACTGAGCTGTTCCCGGGTTGCGTCGTCCATGGCGGCAGTACGGCTCGCCGGGCCATGGAAGTCGAGCGATATCTGCACTACCTTCGGATGTATCGCAAAATCGCGGCGAGCATCCTGATGAACCTTAGGTCCCGACCTGCGTTAACTTCAGATGCATCCCGATGTTTCCAGAATGTTCTTGCTTCGCGGGACTCTGGTCGCCATAGTGACAAAAAAATTCCCCGCGGATATCTGAAGCGCGGGAGCAGAGGGCGAGCAGAATGACCGAATTTGAATTGTTGTTGCAGAAAACCGGCCATTCGGTTTCCGAGGCCGCGGAAATCCTGGGTTATTCGGAAAGTCACATCTACCGCTGGAAACGCGGAGAGGAAACCCCGCGTGAGGGGGTGATGAACCTCTTGCGGATGGAGGCCGAAGCGCGCCAGCCTGATACATCCGGCGCGGCATTTTCGTTCGTCGACCTGTTCGCCGGTATCGGCGGCCTGAGAAAGGCGATGGAGAGCGCAGGCGGGCGCTGCGTATTTACGTCAGAATGGGATAAATATGCTCAACAGACCTACGACGCCAACTTCGCGGATAACCGCCCCATCGCGGGCGACATCACTCAAATCGACGCCGAAGAGATCCCGGAACATGACGTTTTGGTCGCCGGGTTTCCCTGTCAGCCATTTTCCATTGCTGGGGTGTCAAAAAAGAATGCGCTGGGCCGCGCCCATGGCTTTGACGATGAAACGCAGGGCACACTATTCTTCGATGTGCTGCGGATCCTGAAACATCACCGTCCGGCGGCCTTCATGCTGGAAAACGTGAAAAACCTGCGCAGCCACGACAAAGGCCGGACCTTTGAGGTCATCATGCGGAAACTCCGGGATGAGCTGGGCTATTACGTGCCTGACCCCCGGGTGATTGATGCAGCCCATTTCGTGCCCCAACACCGGGAGCGGATCGTTATTGTGGGATTCCGTGAGGAGGTATCGTTCAGCTTTGATGATGTTGCTTTACCGGTCCGGGGCGCGCGCCGGATGCGTGATATCCTGCATCCGGAAAACGGCATTGAAAACCCGGAAGGGCACTACACTCTGGGCAATGACGCGACCGTTAGCGACAAATACACTCTGACCGACAAACTCTGGAAATACCTGCAGGACTATGCCGCGAAACACAAAGCCAAAGGCAACGGGTTTGGCTTTGGTCTGGTGGATGGCGACAGCATCGCCAGAACCCTGTCCGCCCGCTACTACAAGGACGGATCGGAAATCCTCGTGAGCCGGGGTGACGGCAATAATCCCCGCCGTCTGACCCCGCGCGAATGTGCCCGTCTGATGGGCTATCCGGAAGATTTTCGGATCCCGGTTTCTGACACCCAGGCCTATAAGCAGTTTGGGAACTCAGTCGCTGTGCCGGTATTTGCCGAAGTAGCGCGGATTATGGAGCCGCATGTGCGCGCAATCCTGGAAGGGCAGGAGACCGCACCTGTTCGCAAAGCTGGCTGACGTCCACGACCGGCAAACCCGCAGCCGCAACATGGCGGCAATCCGGGGTGCGGATACCAAACCGGAGCTGATCATCCGGCGCGGGCTTCATGCCCGGGGATTCCGCTATCGCCTGCACGGCCGCAAACTGCCGGGGCGGCCGGATCTGGTGCTGCCAAAATATCAGGCCGTGATCTTTGTAAACGGGTGCTTCTGGCATGGTCATCAATGTCCGCTGTTCAAATGGCCAAAAACGCGCGATGAGTTCTGGCGGGACAAGATCGGCGGGAATGTGGCGCGGGATCAGAAAAACCTTGCTGCCCTGCGGGCAGCGGACTGGCGCGTGGCAACCGTGTGGGAATGTGCCCTGAAAGGAAAAGGCAGGCAAAACGTTGCGGATGTGATTGACACGCTCTCGCAATGGTTGTCCTGTGGCGACGCGGAGCTTGATATTGAGGGGCTCCGGTAGCCATTCAGGGAGCAGTATTTGTCCGGGCACGGTTTTCTGTCGAAGTATTTTGTTGGTGCCGGTGCAAAAGTCCTGCGTGGCACGGAAGTTGATCCCAAAGTCTCCCATGGCCATGAGTTCCAGGGCGTTGATGTGTTCCGGGCATTTGTCGGGACCCCGGAAGACCGGGAAAAGATCCCGGTCACCTATATCTGGATCGACGACAGTGGAGATGATCCCATCAGGCTGAACCTGACCGGCTCCTGGTACAACAGCCGGAAGCGGCAACCACACCGGACAGCGGAGTACAGGCTGTACTATCCGGCGGCTTCGGAGCCGGTTGTCTATCGCGCGTCTGCCGGAGACACTCTGTTTCTCTGCATGACCGCTCAGCGCCACGTACTGGCCGTTCTCTGCCCTGCTGGCAGTTCAATTGAACAACAGCTCCTGTGGCTGTTTGGACTGGCTCTCACCGGGGGCTATGAGCTCAGCCAGCGGGACATTGGCAGCGAAGGGGGCAGGGACGTTGATTTTGCCGCCCGGATCATTCTGGATGCGTTGGGTATTGAGCAAGAGGACGCCGAACCGCCTGCCTTCGAGCGGCTCGTTCGCATGTTTGGTCTGGCGTTCCCGTCGACTGCGAAATTCTCGAAATTCGCGCGTGACAGCCTGTCCGGTATTGATCCCGTCGGGTCTCCGGACGAGGCCCTGCTGGCCTGGATGGAGCATGAAGAAGCACTGTTCCGTTACATGGAACGCGAGATCGTCGCGGACCGGTTAAAGACAGGGTTCTTTGATGACAGCGGTGCTGATGTGGAGGGTTTTCTGAAGTTCTCGCTAGGTGTGCAGAACCGTCGCAAGTCACGAGCCGGATATGCATTTGGCCATCATACCGAGGCCATTCTTCAAGCTCACAACCTGCGCTACAAACGTGAAGCCACGACTGAAAAACGCAACGCAGCTGACTTCCTGTTTCCGGGCGAAGAGGAGTATGCAAACACCAGCTATCCGGTAAGTGGTCTCACGATGCTTGGAGTGAAAACGACCTGCAAAGACCGATGGCGCCAGGTTCTGGCCGAAGCCAACCGGATTTCTGAGAAACATCTTCTGACGCTTGAGCCTGCAATTTCCCGTGCTCAAACAACAGAAATGCAGGCTCAGAACCTGCGCCTTGTTTTGCCGCAAGGGTTGCACGGGACATATCACGCGGACCAGCAGCCCTGGTTGCTGAGTGTCACTAACTTTCTCGAACTGGTTCGGGAGCGCGGTTCCGGAGATGTGTTGCTATGACGGATTCACCGGTAGTGCTCTATGCCGGGCGCACGAGGGATAAGCGGGGACTCGCATCTCCCTTTTAGACCTCTCGCCTACATGCCTTCCGGCCCTTTGCCGCCATTCATCTGGCAAAGCCACTGCTGCGGTGCGGCCCGCATTGCGGACAATCATTGGACCAAAATACTTACTTCGTTTAAGTCGATCCAACGGTTGAACGGAAGTGAGGCAATGCCCACTTTTAGTAGTGCACCGTAGTAATATAAGGGGCATTTAGTGATTGAGGCTGCGCAAAATTTGTTTTTGTCAAACCCGTTAGAGTTCTACACGGCAGTGGTTGCGACTTTAGGGGTCGCCTTCTGGTTTCTAGATCGACGGTCTATGAAGGCTGCGCTCGAAGCGACCCGGGGCACCGAAATCAACTCTTTACGCATAGAACGTCAAAAGACTGAAGCAAATGTCGAGAAGAGCTTCGCCGAGTTGCAAATGAAGTGCCAATTCGCTCGGGATTCATGGCGTGACCACGAATGGCGAAATGGGCCACAACTTCGCGATCCACTACACGTTTCTGAAGAGCAAAGGGAGATACAGAGGATTGAACTCGCGGCAAGATCACAATTAGACCGCCTAAAAGAATCGGCACCATCACCCGAAAGCTATGAAATTGCTGAGCTAGAAGCATACTTCTCGGCTGCCAACCGTGCATCGCTACAATTTGCAAAACTTACTTCGCAACTACCTGTTCCCAAGCGCCTTTTTCAATGACAGCCCAAAACCGCCTTTCAATAGCAGATTCCGATGCTGCGGTAGCAGCCCGAATTGTTGACGTTCGCTGCGGTCGCGGATTCCCGTTGCAATCGAATTCACATATCCACAGTCAAATTCAATGCGAGAGATCCCTACGATCATATTCCTTAACCACATTGTAGTTTTCAATGTTGAGGGGAAACGCTTTTGCGTCTCCGCTGCCGGGCCTAATTCGCCAATGATCCAAAAGATAGGGCACCATTGCCTTGCGGGCGCACATCTGCAGCACATAAGCACCGCCTTCCTGTACCATTCCAAATTCACGAGCTGTTACATTGGCCTGACTTGGTGAGAGATGGTCATCTACAACGAATCTGATATCAATTCGGTCATGCCAAAGGTGGTCTCTGACCAAAGAGTGATCTTCGCTCGAAACTGTTGAACGAAGAATTCGACCAATTGCAAAATCTCTATATTCGTTGTGTCGTTCGTCCCACCCTCTCGCGAGCCAACGATGCCCTGAAAAAATTAACGCATGAGGCCAAAATACTCGAGAAACGGCTTTCGGACTATTCATAGATTGATATTCAATAAGAATGGCACTCGCTGAAGTAATCGCGCGCAGAACATCTGCAAGCACGTCGCCTGGAACACCCGAAGGGAGGGCTTGCAACGCTTCGAAGGTCACCGAAAAACCTATAGCTCGTTTGCGTTCTTGCAGCGGTAAGGCCGCTGTTGATGCGATCATGCTGAGCATATCGGCAGCCTCGTCTTCACAGAGAACAGGTCGGAATGATGAACTAGGCCTATAGCATTTCATGCTTAGATCGTACTCAAGATTGTCAGGTGCAAGCTCGCGATAGACGTGAAAATCTTGAGATACGTGACCCATGCTAACATCGAATGTAGTGGAGATTGCTCGGCGACTTACTCTTCCAGTCCACATCAAGGCACGCTCGATAAACACCAACCTACTCTGCTGCGCTGAAGAAGGTGGATCGCCAGACTTCTTTGGCGGCCTTCCTCGACGCTTCGATGGAAGCTGTCTATTTTTCGCGTCCTCATACATATTTTTATAATGACCTTCTTTTTAAAATATGTCATCTATATAAAATGAGATATCGCCTAAGGTGCATCGTTTCGCCAGTATGGAGCAGATGAAAGAAGAAGGTGAAATTACTGGACCCTGGGTGTCAGAGCTAGGCTACGACCAGCTACCGGACTCGTTTATCTCGTCCGGATCTGCAAGCGTAGACTTGCATCCGTTCGCTCCAGAGCTTCGAGCGATCTTTGGTCCAGAAAAGGGCGCTGCAGGAGACGCTGTTTTCTGTATCGATAACGTACCGACGGTTTGCCTAGTTGATCAGCTTCGGCTTGCATCAGATCCTGATGTGCGAAGATCTGAGATTCGCAGTTTTTGCGAACGCCTTTGGAACCAAAACCTCGCACGTGTATTGTTGGTAACCAGCGTTGACCGGCTTGAGGTTTGGTCAGTGGACAATCCTGAAGCTGATCCCACCGTTTATTCGTTGGAAGAAAGACATCAAGCAGAAAAATCGTGGTCAATGTCCGGCTTGGTAGGTGGAGAAGCGTTGCGTGGTCGCGACGGATGGTTCGATCCACAAAAACGCGTCGATAAAATTCTACTGGACAACATACTTGTTTTGGTTGGCAAATTGGCCTTGAACGGCCTTGAGGCAACTCAAGCTCGCCGTCTGATCGCAAGACTGATTTTCATCACCTACCTAGAGGATAGAGGAATCGTCGGTGCCGCATACCGAATAAGTCGTAAAGTGCGTCCGTTATTTGACCTAGTGCGCGAGCGCGATCGTAAAGGGCTCCGGAGACTTATTAACGTCCTTCGAAAAGATTTTAATGGAGACTTTCTCACAAGTGCCGATAGTGAAACCGGCTGGGAGAACTTGAGCGACGCTTCGTTCTCTTGGTTGGAACAGTTTCTCAATCGCACAACTCTGCGTACCGGCCAGACCAGTTTTTGGCGCTACGATTTCAGTCAGATACCAATTGAGTTAATCGCTGGAATCTACGAGACGTTCTTGTCCTCTCGGGATAGCCATTTGGAAGATAAGCCTTCGAACGGCGCCAAGCGAGATCAAGGTGCATATTACACCCCGCGTTTGCTTGCCGATTGGGTTGTTGACTTAGCTTTGGACGGTCGCGATATCCTATCTGAGAAGATTTTTGACGGGGCATGTGGCTCTGGCATGCTGCTAACCGCGGCCTTTAGGCGAGTAATTCGCGCCTATGAGATTCAGGCGGTGTCCAGTGGTCGAGAGCCAGTTGCAGATTTCGCAACGCGGCGGAAGCTCCTACTTGATCAAATCCATGGTGGGGACATCGATGAAGACGCTTGTCAGCTTACTGCATTCAGCCTTTATCTGGCTTTACTTTCGGATCTGAATCCGCGGGACCTCGTGGAGCTGAGAAACGGTGGACACCAGCTTCCAACCCTGACGGTGAATATTCGCCGTGGAACCCAGGGGGATTTCTTCAGCGAGGCAAGTGAAAGAGAAAATAGTGGGAAGTTCGACGTTTTCCTGTCGAACCCACCTTGGCGCAAGTTGCGAGCTCAAGAACCAGCTGCGAAGGACATAGAAGACTGGCGTTCTCGCCAAGCCGAACCGCTCCCTCATATTCCAAAACGTCAAATTGCTGCGGCCTTTGCATTAGCGGCCGCAGACACGCTCGGGTCAAACGGACGGGTCGCTTTGATTTTACCGGTTACACCATTTGTTTCAGGTGACCCCACCCAGCGAGATTTTCGCGCGCATATTCTCGGGCGATACTCGGTTGAAAAGATTATTAACTTCTCTGATATGCGGCGCCTTATCTTTGCCGATGCCGTCCACCCATTTGTGGTGCTGATTGCGACAGTTCGTCCACAAAAAGAAAGGTTTAGAAGCATAGAAGCAGAGCGGTTTGAGTACTGGACACCGAAGACTGACATATCACTCGCATTCGGGCGGCTTACAGTGCACGGAGGTGACCGCAACACGTTGCCTTCGAGTTCATTGATCACGGACGAAGCACAGCTTGCGACCCGATATTGGGGATCGGATGCAGACATCAACTTGCTTAAACGTCTAGTTCGCAGAGGAAGAATCCGTGAGCTCCTGAAAGTCGGTTGGATTGATGCAAAGGGTTTTCATGCGAAAGACGAGGACCGAAGACGATCTCCTGATACTTGGTACATCGACGTTCCGAAGTGGATGGCAGAAGAACCCTTTCTAAATGCGAAGGCATTGCCGAGGGATTTGCCGATTGTACCGAAGAGGAGCCTTACTTCATTTCCTTTTGATCGAATTGCTCGTGTTCCTTCAGATCATGACAGGCTATTTGATGGTCCACGTGTTCTGTGGACTGATGGTACGCACCCGAACGATGGTGTGAAAGCGATCTACGCTGAACGGCCATTTTCTTTTCAACATTCTCTCGCGGTTCTAGCGGCTCCAAACACGGAAATAGGTCGACTATCAGCCAGATTTTTGACTGCCTATCTCCGTTCTCCTATGGGAGTTTGGTTGCTATTGCTGCTCAGCGGTAGCGTTGCTTCGGAACGACCAAAATTGCACATCCGGGAAGCACTTGATTGGCCGTTCTGGACTTTAGAGAACCACCCAAACCCGGAAGAGGCTATCTCCATTCTTTCGGAAGTAGATCAACATGTAACAAATGTCGAAAACTCGAATGAGCTTGAGCAACCAAGAGTTTGGCAACAAATTCAACCCAAGGTTAATCAACTTGTTTATTCGTACTTTCATCTGACTAACGATGAAGTTGCAATAATTGAAGAACTTGCTAATTTTGCTGGTCCAGCATTGCAGCCGACGAGTTTAAGGCACGGTGCTTTGCGAAAGCCGCTCCGAGAAGCTCCGGCGACGGAGTTGATGCAAAGTTATGCTAGCACGTTGGCAAAAACGCTTTTACAGTGGCGCGATGCGACAGGAGGAGAAGGATCCATCCAAGTTGCAACTTGGACAGGTCGCCGTGTTCCTGTCGGCGCGGCGGTATTGACGCTAGGCGACCAGTTAAACCCAGATAGATTCGACGATGACTCAATAATCGGGATACTTGACCGTGCCCTTGAGAACGTGGTTGGCAATTCAAAAGATGCGCTCATTACAGTGCCAGACGTTGTTGTAATTGACGGTCAGAGGATATTTTTAGTGAAGCCGCTAATCGCTCGGTTTTGGATGCGTCGATGCGCGATAGAAGATGGTAATCAATTGGCACTGCAACTGCAGGAACTTTCAAGAAAGCGAATGCCCGCGTGAGTAGTGTAGAGGAGAAGTCTCCTTGGGCCTATTTTGTAAAGCGGCCGCCAACTTCCGAAATTCTTGACTACTTGCTCGCGCAATGGCGTGAGTACGAAGCGTTCTATTCGGGAGTTGGGCAGCCATTTGAAAGCCGTACCGAACCTGAGTTGACAGAAGGTCTCGGTGCCTATCTGGCTCAAAAGTATGACGACGGTACACAGCCTTTTGATGGCGAGTTCTTTGCCGAACTATCCCGCGTCGACTTAGCGCCTGATGGAAAAAGGCGGATAATTGGGCGCTCGGACATTGAGTGGAGGCTACATGGATTGCCGAATTTTGTAGTTGAATTTAAGGTAATTGGTAGAGGGCGCCCGGCGAAGGCCTACGTCACCGACGGTATGACCCGGTTTGTTGATGGACGCTATGGGCATCGATCGACAGAAGGCGCAATGTGGGCTTTTTTTCGACCTGGATCAAATGAATCTTGGGATGACTTGGAAGCAATCATAGACAAGCATCACGAGATGTTGCGTTGTCAATTAGAGAGCGGATCGCACCGAATTGCCCCATCTGCGATTGCCCCCGTGGCTGCAAATTTTGACTCGATCCACGATCGCACTCCAATAGCGCCCACTATTAGACTGGCGCATGTATTCGTGAACATCTCTAGTGTATTACCTGAGAAGCAAGAAACCAGCTAAGCTAGTGTGCAAGTCGCAGAATCTCTCCTTGCCGTCCTGGTTCATGCAGCGAGTCTCCGCATCCCCTTCGTCGCCCAATCAGTAATACCTTCGGAGCAACAGTACGCCGAATTTCTGCGGTAAGATCGCAGATCAACCAGTACGCTTTGAACTTCAGCGTTTTGTAGATGGAAGGTCTTCAGAACGAGTCATCTGCTTCATTCTGTTTGAAGCCAAATTGACCATTTTCCAACGGTGGGAAGTCTTGCATGTCGTCCGTGAAAGTGATCTGACCGCCGCGTTACAGCAGAATTTTTGAAATAACCTTTTGTTCCAAGTGGAGTACTGGGCTTGATCTTTGCTCATATTGATAGGCGCCGCTTCAACGCGCTTGCGGGTTATGCCCGACATCCGAAGATCACCTTAATCACCAGAGAACTCGATTGGTTTGCGGACTCACAAGAGCGCATTTTGGGATTGCTCTCTTGGGATCGGATTGACGACGATTATGGTTGGGTCGTATTCGGCAGAGATGCAGCGTCGCGGTTTCGCGCAGTCAATGTCAACACTTCGTACCCAACATCAGATGATGCCTATGAAGCACTTATGGCAGCCATGCGTGATGCGTTGGATCAGCCACCAGAGGCGTTCTACCAAGGTGATGAACAAGGACCTGGCGTAGATTTTTTTCGACCGGCAGTAGACGCGACTCGTTTTCATCCTTCGTTCAAAATGCTGTTGGAAGACCCACGCTATTCGCCTGCTAAAGAATTCATCTCCAACATGATGCGATTTCACGAGGACGTCGATGGTAACTTCGTTCAGAAGTTTCAGACTGCTGGTTGGGATGCCTTACTTTGGGAACTCTATCTGTTCGCAACATTCACGGAATTAGGCTTCGTGAGGCAGGCAGAAGCGCCGACCCCGGATTTTGTATTGCGGGGAAACTTGGGTAGTTTTGCTGTGGAAGCGACAAGTGTGAACCCTTCTTCATCTGGCCCCCAAGAGGTCCCGGCCAATGCAGAGATGTTCAAGCCGTATCTTGAGAATTACATCCCTATTCGACTATCGTCAGCACTTCGCAACAAATTGAATCATCGACCACGATATTGGGAACAACCGGCAGCAAAGGACCTGCCATTCTGTATCGCCGTCCAAGACTTTCATCTCCACGGGACCATGCGATTTATTGTGCCTGCTGCCACGGAATATGTCTTTGGTGTGCGGCATTGGTTAGAGAATGGCGAACGCAAGATTGCTCAGATCGGGTCACATCGCTTTGGCAAGAAGCGTACGAAATCGGGCTTCTTCAATCTCGAGAACGCGGAGCATGTTAGTGCAGTTATCATCAATCCCCAGGGTACTATCACTAAATTCAACCGGCTGGGTCATGCAGCAGGTTTTGGCGACCCGAGAGTGAAATTGGTGCGGACAGGCATGCAAAGGAATGACTTGGATACAGAAAACCCTTACCCGACGCCATTTTCTGAAAAGGTTGGACCTACTTCAACCGAAACCTGGGTCGAAGGCATGGTGGTTCTTCATAATCCGCGCGCGCTTGTCCCGCTTGATCCAGACCTACTGCCCGGAGCGGCACATGAGTTTCTCCAACCTGACGGCAGCATTATGTCTTTGCTACCAGAGTTCCATCCTTTGTTCTCTCAAACGCATATTTCATTCTAGAATAGGAAATTCATAGCGCATGTACTCCAATTGGACAGGTCGGCGCCTCACTTTCAATTGGTCGAAAAATTGGCATCCTGAAAGTCCGCTTCCAAACTGTTGCAGGGCGTTGTCAGCACTCGCGGCGAAGGACTGCTTCTCGCCCATGTTACCTTAAACAACTGGACTTTGGGCTGTTTGGAAGCGGTACTCAAATCGTCAAGATTCGCCCGGAACAGCCGGGCTCCACTCAGTACAGGGCGCAGGATCAGTCTGTGTCTGCAAAGTGGAGATAACGATGACAATTGCATCCAGAACGAAAACCAAAACGTCACCTGTCAAAATGGCCCAGAGCAGCCCGACGCGTCAGCAACAGTTACAGAAACTGCTGTCCCGTAAGGCTGGTGCTACAGTTGCGCAGATTCAGAACGCCTTTGGCTGGCAACCGCATTCTGCGCGCGCAGCGATTTCGATGATGCGCAAGGCGGGACATACTGTTGAGCGATCAGGATCTGACAAAGGTACAGTCTACCGGATCGTGAAGGGGGTGTGATCGTCATGGATGCTGCTCGCGCGGATCGTGATCTTGTGAAGGAATTCTATGACATTGAACACCTGGATCGCCCCGGCTGTCTTGACCGATGGCGGGAATTGTTTGGCCGACCGCCGCCAAAATACCTGTCCCCTCGGTTCATGAAGAGAGTACTGATCTGGGAGCAGCAGAACCGGGAACTGGGCGGGTCGTCTGTGAAAACAGAGCGTCGACTGCAGCAAATCGCGTTGGGAAAAACACCGCCGCCTGCTCTGAAACCGGGGTCACATCTGGTGCGGGAATGGAACGGACGCACCTATCAGATTGAAGTAGTCGAGGGCGGGTTCGTCATGGACGGTAAGATGTGGCGTTCTCTGTCAGCCATCGCAAAGCACATCACCGGGGCACACTGGTCAGGCCCGCGCTTCTTCGGGGTTCAGTGATGCGACGTATCCGCTGCGCCATATACACTCGGAAAAGCTCAGAGGAGGGGCTGGAGCAGGATTTCAACTCACTGGATGCCCAGCGGGAAGCTTGCGAAGCATATATTGCCAGCCAGAAACACGAAGGCTGGGAGTTACTTCCGGACCACTATGACGATGGCGGTATCTCGGGCGGTCATCTTGACCGCCCGGCGCTGCAGCGGCTGATGCAGGCCGTAGATGATAGTCGTGTCGATCAGATTGTTGTCTATAAGATTGATCGGCTGACGCGCTCGCTTGCTGACTTCGCAAAGCTGGTCGAACGCCTTGATGCGGCAGACGCGTCTTTCGTGTCCGTTACCCAGTCCTTCAATACGTCTACCAGTATGGGGCGCCTGACACTTAACGTGTTGCTCAGCTTCGCTCAGTTCGAACGGGAAGTCACGGCTGAACGTATCCGGGACAAAATCGCAGCCTCTAAACGCAAGGGCCTGTGGATGGGCGGGAATGTTCCGCTCGGGTATCAGGCTGACGGCCGGACGCTCAAAATCGACGAAGAGGAATCGGCAACAATAAGAGCGCTCTACGAACTCTATCTGGAGCATCAAACCATTCTTGATGTCAAAGAGCGGGCGGAGGCACTGGGGCTCCGGTCCCGGCGCCGGGAACGCCCGGGCGGACGCGTGACAGGCGGTAAGTTTTTTGACCGCGGACACATTCATCATTTGCTCAGCAATCCGATCTATGCCGGCCGTATCCGACATAAAGGACAGGTCTTTGAGGGGCAGCACCCTGCTATTATCGACCCGGAAGTCTGGAGCCACGTGCAACAGCTACTTACAGATGGTGCGGCCAGGGAGCGTGGAGTAAAGCAGAAGGCAAAGCAGTCCCTGCTGGCCGGAAAACTCTTTGACGAGACCGGAGATCGGCTGACACCCAGTCATAGTCGCAAAAATGGGAAGCGTTTGCATTACTACATCTCCGGGCGACTGGTGACTGATCGCAGTCAGAAGCATCCGGATGCGTGGCGGCTGCCTGCAGAACAGCTTGAAAACCTTCTGGCCGAAGTGGCAAGACAACATCTGAGCCGACCGAACGCCGTGACATCAATGGCGCGGGATATGTCAGCGGCCGAGATTGCTTCAGCAACGGAGCTTCTCAGAGATTGCCAGTCCGTCAGGAAATGCCTTGGCCTGATTGCGCGGGCAGATATACGACAGGGGTCAATGAGGGTGCAACTGGACCTCCAGGCACTGGCCCGGATGATCGAGTGCAGGGCGGATCAGGTCGATGCCGAAGAACTAACGATAGAAGCGCCATTCCGGACGCGCCGTAGAGGCGTGGAGCTGAAACTGCACCTGGGCGATGCACCTCCTGAGATCGATCAGACACTTGTTCGCAACATTATCAAGGCACGCCACTGGCTGGCGATGATTGTAGATGGCAGAACGTTCTCAGAAATCGCTGAATCGGAAGGCACTTCCAAACGCCGGGTGCAGGATGTTGTCGACCTGGCAATGCTGGCGCCTGATGTTCTGGATGCCATCGCTGCAGGCGAACAGCCTGACGGCCTGACCACGGATTACCTGATCAAGTCGGGCTTTCCGGCGATCTGGTCAGATCAGCACAAGCAGTTCGCTGCGCTCTGATCTAAAGACCCTCCCAAATTCACCAAACTCGTACCGCCGGAATCGCGAACTGAGACTGCGGCCCGAAATCGACCATTGTTGCGCGTAAACTCGGGTCTCAGCTGGAATAGCCGGATGATAACCTGCTGAAAATACGCGCCAATAGGCCGCCAAATATTCAGTGCGTGATTTTAGGGAAAATCATGGCTGGGGTGGTAGGATTCGAACCTACGATACACGGTACCAAAAACCGCTGCCTTACCACTTGGCTACACCCCAACGGTGAGCGGCTATCTACGACTGTTGCCTTCGGGGTTCAAGGGCTTTTTCGGCAAAAATTGCACCAAGCTGTCAAATAATTTTCTTATCTGTCGGTGGGCTTGTTGCTACGCTCGGAGTTGGTTGTCCAGAGCGATTTAATGGTTGGGAAAAGGCCAGTTGGGGCCATGGCGAGCCTGAGTTTTAGATACCGGATTTGGGCCCTTTGCTTCGTGTGGCCTGTCTTAGAGAAGCCTGCAAATGAGAGTGCGTGTCAATCTCAGAGTAGCGGGTGTAAAATGTTGAAATAGTGATGGAAATCGTGAAATTCTGTTGACACGGGCTAGGGCGTACTTACCTGTTTTGGTACCGGCCCACATTTAAAGGAGCGACACATGAACTTGAATCAGAAAGTCGCGGAAGCGCTGAACAAGCAGATTAACAACGAACTGCACGCATCCTACACCTATCTTGCCATGGCCGCTTATTTCGAAGGCCAGGATCTGCCCGGATTCGCAAACTGGTTTCGTGGTCATTCCGCAGAAGAAGGTCAGCACGCAATGCGGATTTTCGATTTCATCTCGAAACGTGGCGGACGGATTGAACTTGATGGGATTTCAAAACCGCAGGCGGACTACGCGTCACCTGTGGATGTTCTGGAACAGGCGCTCGCGCATGAAAAAACCGTAACCGGGCAAATCAATGCGCTGTTCGAACTGGCGCATGAAGTCAAGGAATACAGCACGCAAAACATGCTGAACTGGTTCCTGGCCGAGCAGATTGAGGAAGAGGATCTGTTTGCCTCGATCCTGGATCAGACAAAGGCGGCAAACGGGGATCGCTGGAACCTGCTGTTGCTGGACAAGGAACTGGGAAACCGTGGGGCCGAATAGCGCCGCTATTCACGGATCTCTGCCGCGTCGACGCCCCATAGGTTGGTCTTAAGCGTCCAGCCACGATAGCCGCCTGCCGAGATGCGGCACCAATCGGGTGAGCATGTGCCAAGCCGGGCAACGACACCGGATTCGAAATGCGCGTTGACCTGCGAATTGGGGTCCGGGGCGGCATAAACCGGCAGCAGGTCGGCCTCGATCAACACGGTTCGCACGCCGGATAGCAGCGCATAGTGCACCCACCCCCCGGCACCGTCACGGTCCTGAACCTTTCGCCAGTTGCCATATTCAGCCGTGATTTGCAGCGGCATACCACGCCGTTTGAAAACCCAGTCGATTCGATGGGTCAGGGACGGGCCGCGCCGTACATTGCCCTCGGCCGCTTTCATCGAGACATAGCGTGGCAACGGCAGGTTCGTGACCGGGCCGCGCTGATCCTGCGCCGAAGCCATCAGAGGGCAGCACGCTAGAAGAAACGCAGAGATAATCGCCAAACAAAGGCGTTTCACCAAAAAAATAGCACTCACTGCCTGCCTGCTCTTATGCCTGTTTGTCGTGCTTCTAAAAAAGGTCGCGTCAATGCGCATGGGGTTCTTGTGCCCCGTCTGATCCTGCGCCACGATGCCATGGCGCGCAACTGTTTGCAAAGCGGTAGGAGGTCCCGGGTGCCAAGAGAACGTCTGAGTGTTGTTGTTACGCGACGGTTGCCTGCGGCGGTTGAAACAAGGCTAAGCGAGCTTTTCGACGTCAAACTGCGCGACACCGACATACCGATGACGCGCGAGGAACTGACAGCTGCCGTGAAGCAGGCAGATGTGCTGGTTCCGACCATTACCGACACGATTGATGCGCGGATTCTGGGGCAGGCGGGCGATAAACTGCGCCTGATCGCCAACTATGGGGCAGGGGTCGACAATATCGATGTGGCAACGGCCCGGCAGCGGGGCATTCTGGTTTCCAACACCCCCGGCGTGTTGACGGATGATACAGCGGATATGACCATGGCGCTGATTTTGGCGGTCACGCGGCGCATCCCCGAAGGGCAAAGCCTGATGCAGAAAGGCGATTGGAACGGCTGGGCCCCGACTGCGCTTTTGGGTGGCCGACTTGGCGGCCGGCGGCTGGGCATTCTGGGCATGGGCCGGATCGGTCAGGCCGTGGCCCGCCGCGCCAGTGCGTTCGGAATGCAGGTCCACTATCACAACCGCAAGCGCCTGCGCGCCGAGATTGAAGATGCGTTAGAAGCCACCTATTGGGACAGTCTTGACCAGATGGTCGCCCGGATGGACGTGATTTCGATCCACTGCCCCTCGACGCCCTCGACGTTCCACCTGATGAATGCCCGCAGGCTCAAGCTGTTGAAGCCGACTGCTGTGGTGGTGAACACCTCGCGAGGCGAAGTGATCGATGAAAACGCCCTGACGCGCATGATCCGGGCAGATGAAATCGCGGGTGCGGGGCTGGACGTGTACGAGCGCGGGACAGATGTGAACCCGCGCCTCAGACAATTGCCGAACGTGGTTTTGCTGCCGCATATGGGCTCGGCCACATTGGAAGGCCGGATCGAGATGGGCGAAAAGGTCATCATCAACATCAAGACATTTGAGGACGGCCACCGCCCGCCGGATCAGGTCGTGCCGGCGATGTTATGAACATATTCTGAGATCAGGGGAAACAGGATGGTGCAGGCAGCCACTTTGCCGCGCAATGACACGGGCATCGAAACTGTGGTCGGTATTCTCAAGCAACGTTTCGGGGACAGGCTGCAAACCGGCGCGGCGATCCGTGAACAACACGGGCACACGACCACTTGGATCGAAAACCAGTCCCCCGACGCCGTGGTTTTCCCTCATTCGACCCAAGAAGTGTCCGAGATTGTCAAAACCTGTGCCGCGCACAAAGTGCCGGTGATTGCGTTTGGCACAGGCACTTCTCTGGAAGGGCATGTAAATGCACCGGCAGGTGGTGTTTCGGTGGATCTGAGCCAGATGAATAAGGTTCTTAAGGTGAACTCGGGTGATCTGGACTGTGTTGTTCAGCCCGGTGTGACCCGCGAAGATCTGAACACCCATTTGCGCGACCAGGGTCTGTTCTTCCCCATCGATCCGGGGGCCAACGCGTCTCTGGGCGGCATGGCGGCGACGCGTGCCTCGGGCACCAACGCGGTGCGCTATGGCACGATGAAAGACAACGTCCTGAGCCTGGAAGCCGTCATGCCTGACGGGCAGATCATTCGCACCGGGCAACGCGCCAAGAAGTCGTCGGCCGGATATGATCTGACCCGCTTGCTGATCGGGGCCGAGGGTACGCTGGGCATCATCACGGAACTCACCTTGCGTTTGCAGGGCATCCCCGAAGCGATCACCTCAGCCCGCTGTTCCTTCCCTACAGTAGATGCGGCCTGTCAGGCGGTGATGATTACGATCCAGTACGGCATCCCCGTAGCGCGGATCGAACTGCTGGACGAGATGTCGGTGCGCGCCGCCAACGCCTATTCCGGGCTGGCCCTGCCCGAAACGCCACTGTTGTTGCTCGAATTTCATGGATCAGACAACGGTGCCGCCGAACAGGCGGAAACCTTCGGCCAGATTGCCGAAGAGTTTGGCGGCGCGGATTTTACTGCCACATCGACCACGGAAGAGCGTAATAAGCTGTGGCAAGCCCGGCACGACATGTATTGGGCCAGCCTGCAACTGCGCCCGGGCGCGCGTGGTATCTCCACCGATGTCTGTGTGCCGATCTCGCGGTTGGCTGAATGCGTGACCAAAGCTCAGTCAAAAGCCGAAAAGCTTGGTCTGCTGGCCCCTATCGTGGGCCATGTGGGCGATGGCAACTTTCACACCTTGCTGCTGATCGATATGGAAAACCCCGATGAAGTCGCCAAGGCCGATGAATTTGTTGGCTGGCTGAACGAACTTGCGATCTCGATGGAGGGGACCTGCACGGGCGAACATGGGATCGGTCAGGGCAAACGGCCCTATCTTGTCAAAGAACTGGGTGCGGCAACACAGGTGATGGCTGCAATCAAGGCCGCGCTGGACCCGGACAACATCATGAACCCCGGCAAGATCGTCTGAAAACGAAATTCATCTTTTCCCAAATACTCAATCGCAACGGCGGCCACGCTGTAAAAGGCCGCTAGTTTTTCACCGGCGTCGGTTTTGTGCGCAATTGCGTCGGATGGACTTGGCGGTTTGGGCTCTGGTTGGGCATAAACCTTGCCAAACAGACTCAATCCGGAGAACGGGCTCATGAAAACCCAAGTCAAAGCACTGGTCGTTGGCGGCGGCGCCGTCGGGACGTCGATCGCTTATCATCTGGCCAAGGCAGGTTGGGATGATGTGATGTTGATCGAACGGGACGAGCTGACGTCCGGGTCGACCTGGCACGCAGCTGGTCTGCTGCCGCTGTTCAACATGTCCTACGCGACAACGCATATCCACAAATACTCGGTCGATTTCTACAAGCAGCTCGAGGAAGAGACCGGCCTGAACGCGGGCTTTGCTGTCGTCGGCAACCTGCGCATGGCGCAAACGCAAGAGCGCATGGACGAATACATGCTCTATGCCTCGACCGCCGAAACCTGCGATGTCGCCTATGAATGGCTGACCCCCGAACAGATCAAAGAGCGCTGGCCGCTGATCGAAACCGGCGATCTGAAAGGTGCGATCTATCACACCGAGGATGGCTATATTAACCCTGCCGACGTGACACAGGCGATGGCCAAGGGCGCGCGCCAGCGCGGGGTCGAGATCGTGCGCAAGCTACAAGCCGATGCTTTCCACTGGACCGGCACGCATTGGGAAGTCACCTGCACCAAGATGGTGGAGAAGGGCGGCAACCTGGTTGAAAGCGACGAGCAGGTGGTGATCACCGCCGAGCATGTCGTGACCGCATCGGGCAACCACGCGCAGCGCACGGCCAAGATGCTGGGCATCAAGATGCCAGCGATCCCGGTCGAACACACTTTCATCGTCATGGACAAAGACCCTGAGCTGGTCAAATGGCGCGAAGCAGGCAACCCGGAACATCCTGTCGTGCGCGACGCCGACAATGAATCCTATGCGCGCGAAGAACGCGGCGGTTGGATTTTGGGCATCTACGAACACGGCGCGCCGGCCCGGTTCGAACATGGTGTACCGGACAGCTTCCGCGCCGACCTGTTCCCGCTGGATATCGACCGGATCGCGGATCAGTACATGGCAATGGCCGAACGCGTGCCGTCTTGCGCTGAATCGGGCCTCAAAGACGATTTCAACGGCCCAATCTGCTACACCCCCGACGGCAACCCGTTGGTTGGTCCGGCTCCGGGCCTGCGCAACATGTGGCTGGCCGAGGGCTTCAGCTTTGGGATCACCGCAGCAGGCGGCACCGGCTATTATCTCGCGCAGATGATGGTTGATGGCGAAGCCGAAATCGACATGGCCTCGCTGGACCCCAAACGGTACTCGTCCAACTGGATGACCACCGAATTCGCGGCGCGCAAGAACGAAGAGTGCTATGAGCACGTCTACATCCTGCACCACCCCGACGAAGAACGTGAGGCCTGCCGCCCGCTGCGTACGGTTCCGGCCTATGACCGGCAGAAAGCGCGCGGTGCTCAGTTCGGCTGGGTCAATGGCTGGGAGCGCCCCAACTACTTTGGCCCCGTCGACGCGCCAGAGAACTTCGACCATGACGCCCGCAGCTTCCGCCGCGGTGGCTGGTGGCAATATGCCGTCGACGAAGCCAAGGCGATCCGCGAAGGCGTTGGTCTAATCGACGCGTCGGCCTTTACCAAGCACGTCGTCAAAGGCCCCGGAGCGACTCAGTTCCTGGATTGGTTCACCTGCAACAAGCTGCCCAAGGTCGGTCGGATCAACCTGACCTACGCGCTGACTTCGCACGGCACCACCCGCACCGAATACACCATCGTCCGCAATGGCGAGAATAACTATTACATTGTCTCTGCCGGTGCCTGGACCGAGTATGACGCCGACTATCTGCGCAAGGCGGCCGAGGACAAGATGGAGGAGTTCGGCTACATCGAGATCCAGGACGTAACCACGCAGTGGGGCGTCTTTGCCATCGCCGGACCCAAATCGCGTGACGTTCTGAAAGAGGTCATCAAGGACGCCGATCCGGAAACCGCTCTGTCCAACAAGCGCTTCCCATGGCTGTCGGCCCGTCAGATCGAACTTGGTATGTGCCCAGTCAACGCAATCCGCGTGGCCTACACCGGTGAGCTAGGCTGGGAACTGCACCACCCGATCGAGATGCAGAACTATCTGTTCGACCTGCTGGAAAAAGCCGGTGAAAAGCACGGTATGAAGCTGGTTGGCGCGCGCGCCCAGAACTGGCTGCGTCAGGAGAAATCCTATCGCGCATTTGGCACTGAATTGGGCCGCGACGCGACCCCGCTTGAGGCCGACCTGCCGCGCTTTGTCGATCTGTCGAAAGACTTCTACGGCAAAGTTAAGCTGGAAGAGACCGGCGTGCGCTTTAAGTGCTGCACCATGCTGATCGATGGGCCGGATGATGCCGACCCTTGGGGCCGCGAGGCGCTTTATACCCCGGAAGGTGAGCGTGTGGGCCGTCTGACCTCGGGCGGATATTCCGTCGCATTCGAGAAATCCATCGGTATGGGCTATGTGAAGCCTGAGCTGGCGGTCGAAGGCACCAAGCTACAGGTCAAGATCCAGGACAAGCTGTGGGATGCGGTCGTAACCTGCGACAGCCCTTATGATCCGAAGAACGAAACCATCCGCAAGGACGGCTGAGTTTGGTCTGATCCAAGCGCGGCGCATCGTGAATGTGCCGCCTCTGGCGGCCCATGCCTCCGGCGGAGGTATTTATTAACAGAAGAAGCGGGGGGCTGGTCACAAGATCCAGCCCCCCTGCTTTTGGCGAGGGGGGCCTTCTCCTGTTGCGGCCATCGGCGCCTCCGCCTGTGCCGCAAAGACACTATGCGCCTTGGTAGGTTAACAAACCGTTTCTTCTTCTGTTCAAAAATACCTCCGCCAGAGGCAAGCCTGCGTAAGCAGGCTTTGAAGCCGCGCCGATGTGCTCAGGTCTTGGGTTTGCTTGCTATGAAGGCCAGATTATTTGCGGGCATCTCTACAGCATCAACCATGATCAGTTTGCAGCTCTGCAGCAGATCGATCATGTCGGTGTCGTTCTTGTAACCGATTTCTATATCCTGCTGGATCAACGCGTCATGGAACCGTTTGTCCCCGTCGCTTGTCAGAGTGCCGTTGCGCATGAATGGGCCATAGAGGATCAAAATCCCCTCAGACCGCAGCGCTTGCGCCGCTTCCGCAACCAATGTCTGAACCTCCGCCCAACTGATCAGGTGCAGTAGGTTGATCAAAACGATCAGGTCCTTCTCGCCATGATGTTGGTGCCACCCTTCAGCGGTCGCGTTCAGGTCGACAGCCGGGGCGACGTTTGGCAGGCCCCTGGCGTAGACATCGATGCTGTTACGGCGTTCGCGATCCACTTCGCTGGGCTGCCAATGCAACCCGGTCAAACGCCCGGCGAATGCGGCGGCGTGTTGCCCGGTACCGCTGGCAAGTTCCAGCGCTCGACCTGAGGGTGGCGCGTAACGGGCCACAAGATCGCACAAGGCGTCGGCATTGCGGCTTGCGGCGGGTGCGACAAGGCGGCCATCCTGACCTTGGGTTGCAACGCTTGCATTTGGTGGCAGTTTTCGTCCTGTCATGCGCGTAACCTGTCCGGTCGTAGGGCTGTTATATCCGCCATGTCCAGATCAGGTTGATCGCCAACCGTCAGGTCCGCAACCAGCCGAGACGCCGCGGGTGAGGTCTGGAACCCATATCCCCCCTGACCTGCGGTCCAGACAAAGCTGCGATCTGCCGGATCAGGCCCCAGAACTAGCGTTCCGTCTGGGGCAAAGCTGCGTAGTCCCGCCCAATTTGTTTCGACCCGCGTGACCGTTTCTGTAACCAGCGCCTCATACCGGGCCAATCCTTCAGCCAGAACCATATCGTCAGCATATGCGTCCTGCGGCGGGACCGGGTCGGCGTCTGCCGGGGAAACCAGAAGTTTTCCAGCGTCGGGTTTGGCGTACCAGCTTTCTCCTGCGCCCAACATCATGGGCCAGCCCGATACGTCATGTCCGCCGGGGGCAGGAAGCCGTGCCATGGATCTGCGGCGGGGGGTTATTCCGATTGGATCGATCCCGGCCATGACAGCAATTTCATCCACCCAGGCACCGGCCGCGTTCACAATAATCCGGGCGTCAAAACTATCCTGCGCTTCGACGATCCAGTGACCATCCTTGCGGATGCGGGATACCTTGCGGCGGGTCAGAACCGTACCGCCATTGGCCCGTATGGTTCGTGCAAAGTCTTGCAGCAGACGATCGGTGTCGATGTCGGATGCGGTCTCATTGAGGGCGGTGAAAGCGACAGTTTCAGGGTTAATGATCGGCACGCGGGTACAGGCCTGATCCAACGGGATCGGATCCAGCTTCAGTGCTTCGATGTCGGTTTGGAATAGATCGGCCTGATCGGCTCCGGCCAGCAGCATAAGACCGCGCGGGGTCAGATACCCACCATTTTCAGACTTCAGAAACTGTGCGCCGGCCCGGTTCAGGGCTGTCACGGAAGGCGGCCCGTAGTCTTCCTCGAACATAGCAGCAGACCGCCCCGAACTGTGATAGCCAAGCGCGTCTTCCCCTTCGAGTACCGTAACAGACCCATGGCCGGACAGGCGAGCGCCTGCGCTGAGCCCTGCAATTCCACCGCCGATAACAAGAAAATCGATCATGGCCTTTGATCCCACACGAACAGGACGACTGCAATCAAGTTGCGCTTTTGTCGACCATTGGGGGCTTGCCAGAAACAGGCAAAAACCTTCAAGGACCACAAGCAGCCTTGAATTTGTGCACCAACCGCTCCAAACAAGATGCAGTTAAAAGACAGGAGGACAGGGTGAGCACTGCGGATCTACACCCAATGGCCACGGGGCATATTCCGTCCTATGTGACCCAGGCGGATGGAAGCGATTTTCTTTTTACTTTCATGCTCATATTCACGGTTGTCGTGATTATATTGATCGGGGTGGGCTATTTCACCCTGCATTCGATCCCCGAAAAGATCGCGCATGAATCGAACCATCCGCAGTTTCAGTTGGTTGGTATTCTGGCTCTGCTGGCACTGTTTACCCATAACGGCCTGTTCTGGGTGGCGGCCATACTGGTGGCAGGTTTCCAGTTCCCGGATTTTGCGGCGCCCCTGCGTGGGATTGCCGATGCGATCCGGTCACTTGCGCCACAAAGACCGCCCGAGCCCGCGCCTGTAGTCGAGGAGCCCGCTGCCGTTGAACCCACCGCGACGCAGGAGCACTAGGATATGTTGGAAACATTGATGTGCGCCCTGGTTACGGTGCTGCCTGACTATCTGTTCCGTCGCTTCGTTCAGGGCAAGCGGATCGGGCACGAGATTACCCTGTTCACGATGTGGTACGAGTTGCGCTGGGGCCTGACCACCTGTGCCATTCTGGCGCTGACGGTGATTACGACGCTGTTCTACTTCCATCCCTCAAGCAGCGCCGCAGCGTCCTTCTTTCGCACCGTGACGATCCTGCCGCAGGTCGGCGGGCGCGTGTCCGAGGTGTATGTGCGCAATAACGAGCAGGTCGTTGCCGGTCAGCCGATCTTCCGGATCGAGGATTTTACCCAGAAAGCACAGGTTCAGGCCGCAAACGCGCAAATCGCGCAGGTTCAGGCCTCGCTGAAGGTTGCCCAGACCGATCTTGCCGAGGCCGAGGCGGGGATCGCAGGGGCCAAAGCCTCGCTGGATCAGGCGCTTGAGGATCTGGAACGTAACACCACCCTGCGTGACGAAGGATCAAGCGCCGTTCGCATGGCCGAGATCGACCGGCTGGAAAATCTGGTCGCCGAGCGTGAAGCTCAGGTGACAGCTGCGGAATCCCAGCGTGCTGCGGTTGTGCAGCAGATTGAAGAGTTGATTCCGGCGCAGTTGACCAGCGCCAATGCGCAGCTTGATGCGGCGCTGACCGAATTGGACAAGACGGTGATCAACGCTGGCGTCTCGGGCCGGGTCGAACAGTTTGGCCTGCAGGTTGGCGATTATGTTAATCCCCTGCTGCGGCCTGCGGGTATTCTTGTGCCGTCGCATTCCGGCCATGACCGGTTTCAGGCGGCGTTCAATCAGCTTTCGGCACAGGTTATCAAACCCGGCATGATCGGCGAACTTGGGTGCATGACCAAGCCCTTCACCGTGATCCCCGTAGTGGTGGTCGAGGTGCAGGATGTCATCCCCTCGGGCCAGATCAGACCGTCGGACGAGTTGCGGGATGTGCAGACCAACACCAATCCGGGATCGATCCTTGTGTATCTGGAACCTCTTTACAAAGGCATGGCGGATGACATTCCACCGGGCAGCAATTGTCTGGCGAATGTCTATACCGACAACCACGAACGGCTTGAACATGGCGAACATGGTTTTTGGGAGGGTGCGTTCCTGCATGTGGTCGATACGATCGGCGTGGTTCATGCGGCGGGGCTGCGTTTGCGGCTGATCCTGATGCCGGTGAATACGCTGGTTCTGAGCGGCCATTGATGCCTGATCAGGGGCGACTTGGGCTGCCAAATAACCTCAGTCGCCCGCAGGCCAGTGTGAAATGTCTGTAGTTCACAGCGACAGGCCCCTGCTGGCCGCGGGACTGATGATCGGCGCGATGGTGATTATCGGGGTGATCGACAATTTCATCGCGCCCCTGTCCCAACATATCGGATTGTGGCAGTTTCACCTGTCGCGCGCGTTGATGGCCTGGCCACTGGTGGCTGTACTGCCTCTGTTGGGGTTGGGTAGCCTGATGCCCGTCCGGTTCTGGACCGTGGCCCTGCGCAGCCTGTTGGTCGCCATCTCGATGCTGTTCTACTTTTCAGCGCTTGCGATGATGCCGATTGCACAGGCATTGGCCGGGTTGTTCACCTCTCCTATCTTCATCCTGTTGATTTCAGCCGGAGTGATGGGGCAACGCATCGGCATCTGGCGGATACTGGCCGTCGCAGTCGGGTTTCTGGGGATTATACTTGTGCTGCAACCAGACCCGTCAGATTTTGACCTGAACGTTCTGATCCCGGTTTGCGCGGGGTTCTTCTATGCGCTGGGCGCCATTGCCACACGCAGCCTGTGCGCCGGAGAAAGCACCGTAGCGCTGTTGGCCGGAATGTGGATCATGCTGGGGCTGTCTGGGGCGGTGGGCACCGCCGCTCTGGCTGTTTGGCCGATCTGGCAGCCCGGTGATGAGGTGCTTTTTGTAACCCGGCCCTGGGTCTGGCCGATGTGGGACGCTGTGCCGCTGATCCTGATGCAGGCCGTGGGGTCCGTGTGCGGTGTTTTCATGATCATCAAGTCTTACCAACTGGGCGAGCCTTCCTATGTCTCGGTGTTCGAGTATTCGGTCATGATCTCAGGCCCAATGTTCGCCTGGATCGCCTTCGATCAACCGGTCGGAGGTTGGCAGGCTATGGGGATCGGCTGCATTGCTGCCGCAGGATCGATTATCGCCCTGCGCTCGCGCTGATCCGTGCAAGCATACTGCGTTGGAGGGCGGTGGGGTTGATTGTTGCTTTGCGGACAAAGCCGAAATTCATTCGTTGCGAATTTGTGCATTTGGAAAGAGCTTCTGGATAACAGAGCGTCGCATTTGCATGGCAAGTGGATCATGAAAGATTTCTAGTGCGTTGGCTGCCTGTTCTGACGTTAACCAGCCGTCCGAAATACGCCACCGACGAAAGAACAACCAATCGATACTATTGCTTCTTGATAAAGCCAGACCACGTCGTGCCCGTTCTTCTGTCCAAGGCTTACCGAGTTGGGCCTTCGAGCCGTACCTTGCTCGCATCTGTTCGATTGACGCCTTGCTTTGCGCCACGCTGTCATCAACATCTTCGTCGGTTATTACTGTAAGGCGGGTCAGTTCATCTCGAATGTCAGCAGGCATCGTTTCACAAGCCTTTGCCAGAGCATCAACAAAACGCGGGTCAGTTGAGATGCTCATGTCCCAAGTCTTGGGTTGAACGCGCCAGAAAAGCAGCTCCGCTTTTTTTGTCCAAGTGTTAGTTCCAAAAAGACCTAATGCACCGAGAACCTTAAGAACTTTATCGTCAGCGTGTGCACAGCCAAGTCCGTTGGAACGGTTTATGTTTACACTAGGAAGCGGAGGGCCACCTACTAGAGTTACGACAAACTGTTCCTTTTTGGGTGGCGGCAGGCTTCCGTCAAGTAGTCTGTACGACAGTTCATTTCGCTGGCTTGCCAGATAAAGCACTGCAACGCAGATATCGTCCCAACGAGGTAACACAGCAGGACGTCTAGGCGCATCAAGTGGAACTGCGCCCCATTCGGTTTCGCGGGCATAGCCGAGTTTTGCGAGCGCCTCACAGCCCATTTGGAATGCACTTGAAAAGCTGTGATCCCAGCCCTTGCCGTTGTGAGCCAATGGCAGGGCATTCGATAAATAATCACAAGCCGCTTCGGGCCATTCAGGGTTTATGTTGTCTGAAAACATTGCTGGTTTGGCTACTTACTTTCCTTGAGATAACCACCCAAAACTATTTGTGCTTATACGTCAATTTGGGCTCATTGCGGCCCTCTGAAAGTAAGTTGAGCATCCGCGCAACAGGCTAATAAACTTCACGGATGTCCACACAAAAAAAGACCCGCGCAAGTCGCGGGTCTTTTCTAAGTCTTGATGGGTCATCCGTTACTGCGGAATTTCGCCTTCCAGCCCTTCGACATAGAAGTTCATACCAGCCAGAGTACCGTCATCGGCCACTTCGCCCTCAGCCAGCCAGTCGCTGCCGTCCTGCTTTTTCAGCGGGCCGGTGAACGGGTGGTATTCACCCGCAGCCATTGCTGCTTTCAACGCCAGTGCTTCTTCTTTGACGTCGGCCGGAACCGCGTCCGAAATCTCGCCGATTGCAACCATGCCTTCCCGGATGCCATCCCAGGTGTTCGCGGTTTCCCAGGTCCCATCCATCACGGCCTTTGTCCGCGCGATGTAGTACGGAGCCCAATCGTCGATGATCGAAGACACGCGCGGGAAGGGCGCGTATTCGCTCATGTCCGAGGCCTGACCGAAGGTGACAACATTGCCAGCCTCTTGCGCAGCCGCTTGCGGCGCGGTCGAGTCGGTGTGCTGCAGGATCACGTCTGCGCCCTGTTCGATAAGAACGGTAGCGGCGTCAGCCTCTTTTGCCGGGTCAAACCATGTGTAGGCCCAGACGATCTTGAACTCGACATCAGGGTTTACCTTTTTGGCATGGACATATGCCGAATTGATGCCCCGGATCACTTCGGGGATCGGGTACGAGCCGATGTAGCCGATGATGTTCGACTTGGTCATCTTGCCCGCGATGTGGCCCTGAACAGCGCGACCTTCGTAGAAGCGTGCCGAATAGACCGAAACGTTCGGCGCAGTCTTATAGCCGGTGGCATGTTCGAACTTCACGTTCGGGAATTTCTTGGCCACGTTGATGGTCGGATCCATATAACCGAACGAAGTGGTGAAGATCAGATCCGCCCCTTCCAGCGCCATCTGAGTCATGACACGCTCGGCGTCCGGGCCTTCGGGAACGGATTCGACAAAGACGGTCTCAACTTTGTCGCCGAACTCCTCTTCAACGGCCAGACGACCCTTGTTGTGTTCATAGGTCCAGCCTCCGTCACCCACCGGGCCGACATAGACGAAACCGACCTTGGTCTTATCCTGGGCCATGGCCCCCGAGGCCAGACCCAACGCCATGGCGGCGCTAGCTAAAAGTGTAGTGAATTTCATGTGTTACTCCCCAAGTTGGTTCAGTTGGCCCCTAGTGTGAGGCATGGAAGGTTCGGCCCAGCGAGGCAGGTGCACTGCTCTTGTCCGCCGAAAGGATCACAAGCACAAGGATCGTGATGATATAGGGCGACATTGCCAGATACTCGACAGGGATGGCAACGCCCGCTGCCTGCAAATTAAGTTGCAAAACGGTGATGCCGCCGAACAAATAGGCGCCCAGCAAGACACGCCACGGTTTCCAACTGGCAAAAACCACCAGCGCAAGGGCGATCCAGCCGACACCGGCGGTCATACCCTCGGTCCATTGCGGCACGCGGATCAGGCTGATGTAAGCCCCGCCCAGACCTGCGCAGGCCCCACCAAACAGGATCGCCATGATGCGGATCTTGATGACCTTGTACCCCAGCGCGTGTGCGGCATCGTGGTTTTCACCCACCGCGCGCAGGATCAGACCAACGCGGGTGTATTTCAGCGTGGCCCAGACAGCGGCGGTCAATGCGATCCCGACATAGAGGATTGGATCATGCTGGAACAGGATCGGACCAAGAACCGGAATATCACTGATCAAAGGGATGTGAATGTCCTCCATATCCGGCGGTTTGATCCCGACATAACGCTGCCCCATCAGGGCGCTGAAACCGAGGCCAAAGAGCGTCAGCGCGAGACCGCTGGCCACTTGGTTTGCAAGCGCCACCTGCGTCAGCACCACGAACAGCAGCGACAGGACAGCCCCGCCAATGGCCGCCGCGACAAAACCCAGCCAGGGTGAGCCGGTCTCGACCGAGATCGCAAAGCCGCTGATAGCGCCAACGATCATCATGCCTTCGACCCCAAGGTTCAGAACGCCTGCCTTCTCGACAACCAGTTCTCCGATCGCTGCCAGCAGCAGGGGGGTTGCGGCCACCATCAATGAGGCCAGCAAGAGCACGGGATTGATTTCAGTAAGATCCATGTCACGCTACCTCGCTACGGGCCGCACGAATGCGGTAATTGGTCAAAAGGTCGAAGGCCAACAGGAAGAACAGCAACATCCCCTGAAACACCTGAATGGCGGCAGCGGGCAGACCCAGCTGAGACTGCGCGATTTCCCCGCCGATATAGGTCAGCGCCATCAGGAAACCGGCCAGCAGGATGCCCACAGGGTGCAGGCGGCCCAGAAAGGCTACGATAATCGCGGTAAAGCCATAGCCCACGTTGAAATCGATGCTGACCACGCCAGACGGTCCGGAGACCTCGAACATCCCTGCCAAGCCAGCCAATGCGCCGGACATGCCAAGGCAGAACAGGATCAGCCGCGCCGGATTCACACCTGCGAATTTCGCCGCCCGCGGGGCTTCACCCGTCAGGCGGATGTGAAAGCCCAACATATGGCGGTTCAGCAGAACATAGGCGAAAATCACCGCGACAAAGGCCGCCACGACCCCCCAATGCATCCCCGAGCCCGCAATCAGCTCGGCATTATGCGCACTCTCATAGGATTGCAGATTGCGCGACCCCGGAAAGCCGAACCCTTCGGGGTTTTTCAGAAGCCCCAACGAGACCGAGGCCAACATCTGCTCGGCCACATAAACCAGCATCAGTGAGACAAGGATTTCGTTGGTGCCAAAGCGGACCTTCAGAAAGGCTGGGATCATTGCCCACAGCCAGCCACCAAAGGCGCCCGCGATGACCATGATCGGAAAGATATAGAACGCGTCTAGGGGATAAAAGGCCAGCCCGGCTCCGGCCCCAAAAATGGCGCCCATAATGTATTGCCCCTCAGCACCGATATTCCAGATACCCGCGCGAAAGCCCAATGAAAGGCCAATTGCGATCAGCACCAGCGGGGCACCCTTCACCAGCAATTGCGGCCGGTAATAGAACGAAAACTCCCCGAACAACGGTTCCCAGAAGATCGTCCCGATGGCCTGCACCGGGTTTTTGCCCAATACGGCAAACAGAATGCCACCAAACACCATCGTCGCGATCACCGCGACCAGCGGTGTAGCATAGGACCATGCTTTTGACGGCTGTGGCCGTTTCTCCAACACAATCATCTGCTTGCTCCCCAACGTTTTTCATCTTTTTCCAAATACTCTCGCCGAAGGCGACGCCACGGATCACACATGCGCCACCTCCATCCCATGGGCTCCACCCATCATCAGGCCGATCTCGTCCACGGTCAGACCCCTGGTTTCGCGCGGCGCGCTCAGCCGTCCTTCGTTCAGGGCGGCAAAACTGTCCGAGATTTCCATCAACTCATCCAGATCCTGAGAAATACAGACTACGGCGGTGCCTTTGGCGGCGAGGTCCAGAATGGCCTGTCGGATGGCGGCTGCGGCAGCGGCATCCACACCCCAGGTCGGCTGGTTCACCACCAGTACATCAGGGTCTTGCAACACCTCGCGACCGATCACGAATTTCTGCAGGTTCCCGCCCGAAAGTGACCGCGCAGCATTGTCCGGACCCGGAGTGCGCACATCGAACGCCTCAATGATCTTCTCGGCAAAGCTCTGTGTTTCAGTCCATTTCAGAAAACCGTTTTGTTCCAACCCTTCCCGAACCGATCCGGTGAGCAGGGCGTTTTCCGTCAGGCTCATATCCGGAGCAGCCGCGTGACCCAGCCGTTCTTCCGGCGCGGTCAGCACACCCAGCTTGCGCCGCGCGGTTGGGCCCAGCTTGCCGATGGCCCGTCCGTTGAATTTGATCGCATCTGCAGCGGTCAGGATTTCACCGGACAGCACGCCCAGCAATTCGTCTTGTCCGTTCCCGGCGACGCCGCCGATCCCCAGAACCTCGCCCTTGCGGACGGTCATGTGGATATTCCTAAGCGCAGTCCCGAACTCGGACGGAGAAGGCACCGACATTCCACTGATATCCAGCGCAACGTCTCCGAACTCCCGCCCCGAACGCTCAGGGGTTTGCAGGGTCGAGCCCACCATCATCTCGGCCATGTCCCGCGCCGAAGTCTCAGACGGAACGCATTCACCGACATTCTTGCCCAGACGCAGAATGGTCGCGTGATCGCACAGTGTCCGGATTTCTTCCAGCTTGTGCGAGATATAGAGGATCGATGTGCCCTCGGACCGCAATTTGTTCAGGGTTTCGAACAGAATTTCGACCTCTTGAGGGGTCAAAACCGAGGTCGGTTCGTCCATGATCAACAACTTTGGATCCTGCAACAGGCACCGAATGATCTCGACCCGTTGCCGCTCGCCCGCCGACAGATCGCCGACAGTGCGATAGGGATCAAGCGGCAGACCATAGGTTTCCGATACTTCGCGGATGCGCGATGCCAGATCACCCATCGGTGGCGGGTTTTCCATCCCCAGCGCGATGTTCTCGGCCACGTTCAGCGCGTCGAACAGCGAGAAGTGCTGGAACACCATTGCGATCCCGTCAGCCCGCGCTGCACGGGGTTCGGGCGGGGCATATGGCTGACCGTCCAACCGCATCGTACCGCTGTCAGGCTTCACCAGCCCATAGATCATTTTCACCAACGTGGATTTGCCTGCGCCGTTTTCGCCCAGCAGGGCGTGAACTTCGCCCTGACCGATGTCAAAGGACACCTGATCATTGGCCACAACGCCGGGATAGGCTTTGGTCAGCCCTTGCAAGCTTAGCAATGGAGTGGTCACGCGCTTTGGTCCTTCTTCAAGTCATTCTGCCGAGCCGGGCGCAGAATCTGCGCAGCGACGCCCACGGCAATCATTTGCGGGTGCTTGCCCAGACCTGGATCGCCAATCGGGCAGATGATCCGGCCGATCCGCTCGTGCGGATGCCCAAGGGCCGCCAGCCGCGACCGGAACCGCGCCCATTTCGTAGCCGAGCCAATCAGCCCCGCAAAGCGGAAATCCTGCAAAAGCAGCCGGTTGCACAGCTCCAGATCCAGAGTGTGCGAATAAGTCAGAATCAGATGTTCGGCATCAGATGGGGCGTGGCGGACCAACTCGGCAGGTTTTGCCGTGGGAATGTCGGTTACACCTTCGGGAATAATGTCTGGAAATCTCTCAGGGCCGGTATCGATCCAGGTGATTGCAATGTCTGGGAGAGGAGACAGAACATCCACCAGCGCTCTGCCTACATGGCCCGCGCCCCAGATCCACATGCTGCGGGTCGGTTTGTGAACCGGTTCGATCATCCAGTCATCGATCAGTTGCGGCTTGGGGGTGACGCCCTGATTGCGCGCCTGTGCAAGAACCCGTTTGACCGCCATCGGTTCGGCGCCGGAAACCTTGAAGGTTTCCGGACCGTTTTCCGGTACGGAAAACGGCACCGCAGGTCGGGCGATGTACTCCCCACCAAGACGGGCGACGGATACGGCGTCGTAGCTTTCTGACAAGAGCGAAACCGCACCGCCACAGCATTGCCCCATCTCAGGTCCCAGCGCGTGATGTGTCAGACAGGATGCCACGGTCTGTGCCCGCGCGGCCTGCGCCGCCTGATATTCCAGCGTACCACCCCCGATCGTGCCGCTTTGCCCGTCTTTCCAGACAAGCATCGCAGCCCCTACCTCACGCGGGGACGATCCCTTGATACCGGCGATGACCACCCGGACCACGCGCCCGTGGGTTTTGACCGCCTCCCTCAAAGCTTCCAGATCAAATCCCATCAGATGCCTCCCTTCATCCTCTGGACGCCATTCCAGACTTCCTCGGCTGTGGCGGGCGCGTCCAGCGCGGGGTAAGCGTCTCCGCAGGCTGCTACCGCATTCGACAGCGCAAGCCAGGCGGAAATACCGAGCATAAATGGCGGCTCACCCACCGCTTTCGAGCGATAGATCGTGTCCTCGCGGTTCTCGCCATCCCAAAGTGCGACGTTGAAAATATCGGGCCGGTCTGAACAGGCGGGGATTTTATAGGTCGAGGGTGCGTGTGTGCGCAGATTGCCTTTGCCGTCCCAGACCAGTTCCTCGGTCGTCAGCCAGCCCGCACCCTGAACATAGCCGCCTTCGACCTGCCCGATATCCAGTGCCGGGTTCAGCGATGCGCCCGCGTCATGCAGGATATCGGTGCGCAGGATGCGGTTCTCGCCAGTCAGCGTGTCCACAGCGACCTCGGTGACCGAGGCACCGTAAGCGAAGTAGAAGAACGGGCGTCCGCGTCCGGCGATCCGGTCCCATTCGATCTTGGGCGTCTTGTAAAACCCGGTCGCCGACAGGCTGATGCGGCCTTGATAAGCCAGCGCAGCGGCTTCGGCGAAGGAATAGCGTTCTTCGCCAACTGAAACTTGGCCGTCAGAAAAGGTAACAGTCGACGGATCGGCCTGATGACGCTCGGCCAGATAATCGGCCATCCGGTCGCGGATCGTATCGCAGGCCGCTTTCACCGCCATGCCGTTCAGGTCGCTACCCGACGAGGCCGCAGTTGCCGAGGTGTTCGGCACCTTGGCGGTGTCGGTGGCGGTGATCTTCACCATCTCAAGCGGGATGCCAAAGCGCGAGGCCGCCACCTGCGCGACCTTTTGGAACAGACCCTGTCCCATCTCGGTGCCACCGTGATTCAGGTGGACCGAGCCGTCCTGATACACATGCACCAGCGCGCCCGCCTGATTGAGGTGCGTTAGCGTAAAAGAAATCCCGAACTTGACCGGAGAGAAGGCGATGCCCTTCTTGATCACGCTGTTCTCGGTATTCCATTTCGCGATGGCGGCTTTCCGCGCGGCATAGTCGCTTGATTTCAGCAAGGCTTCGGTCATGCCATGCAGCTCGAAGTCGCTGACCTCCATGCCGTAGGGGGTTGTATTGCCCCCTGCGGGTAACGGGCGAATGGGTGCGTCGCCCATCTCAACCGCGCCCCGGCTGGTCAGGTCTTCGTGCGGGTCGGGATGGCCCAGCGGTTTCTCTGCCGGTTCGGTTTCGGCAACTTTGTGCGCCGGTTCATAGTAGTTCCGAAGGCGCAGTTCGACCGGATCCAGCCCCAGCACATACGCGGCGTGGTCCATCACGCGTTCGATACCAACCATACCCTGAGGGCCGCCGAACCCGCGATAGGCGGTGGCGGATTGGGTGTTGGTCTTCAGCCTATGGCTTTCGATCCGGGCATTTGGCAGCAGATAGGCGTTATCCGAATGTAGCATCGCGCGGTCGGCGACGGGCAGCGACAGGTCCTGCGCCCAGCCGCAGATCGCGTGATGCAGGAAGGAAACTCCCTGAATATGACCGTGCTCATCAAACCCGGCCTTGTAAGAGATGCGGAAGGCGTGGCGCTTGCCAGTGATGATCATGTCATCATCGCGATCATAACGCATCTTGCACGCCTTGCCCGTCGCGCGCGCTGCCACGGCGCAAGCAACCGCCAAAGCGTTGCCCTGACTCTCCTTGCCGCCAAAGCCGCCGCCCATGCGCCGGGTCTCAACCCGGATTGCGTGCATGGGAACACCCAAAGCGTCTGCCACCTTGTGCTGTATCTCGGTGGGGTGCTGGGTCGAGGAATGCACCAGCATATCCGCGCCTTCGTTCGGCACAGCAAGCGCGGCCTGACCTTCAAGATAGAAATGCTCCTGCCCGCCCAGTTCGAAAGACCCCTCGATCACGTGGCGCGCGCTGGCAATAGCCGTGTCGGCATCACCTTTGACATAAATGCGGGGACCATCTTCAAACCGGCTGTTGGCGGCCAGCGCTTCTTCGACCGTCAGTATGGGGGTCTCTTCGGCGTAGTCGATCTTGCCCAGACGCGCGGCTTTGCGGGCGGCCAGATGACTGGTTGCGACCACAAGAAATACCGGCTGGCCAATATAGTTTACCGTGCCATCAGATAGTAGCGGCTCGTCATGGATCGAGGGCGAGACATCGTTGGCAAAGGGCAGATCAGCCGCCGTCATGACCATGACGACGCCTTTCGCGGAGTTGACTGCGGACAGGTCCATCGAGGTGATCTTGCCCTTGGCAATCGGGCTGAGTCCAAACGCCAGATGCAATGAACCTTTAGGCGTCGGGATGTCATCTACATACCGCGCTGAGCCAGACACATGCAGAGGTGCCGCGTCGTGGGGGAGGGGCTTGGTCACACTCATGCCGACACCTCCAGCACATTGGTCACTTCACCCTGATCTTCGAGGAAGTAGCGTTCCAGCATGGCCTTAGCCGTTTCCAGACGATAAGTGGCCGAGGCGCGCATGTCCGTGAGTGGTGAATAATCGTCGGCAAAGGCAGATTGCGCGCTCTCAATGGTCTCACGCGTCCACGGTTTGCCGACCAGCGCGGCCTCGACATGGGTTGACCGCTTCGGAGTTCCGGCCATACCGCCAAACGCGATGCGCGCTTGCGTGACCGTGCCGTCCGAGACGGTGATGTTGAAACAACCGCAAACGGCGGAAATATCCTGGTCGAACCGTTTGCTGAGCTTGTATGTCTTAAGTCTGTCCGGTTGACGGGGGAAGCTGACAGCCTCGACGAACTCACCGGGTGCGCGGTCTTGTTTCCCGTAGTCGATGAAGAAATCTTCGAGCGGGATGGAACGGCGTGTGTCGCCCTTACGCAGATGCAGGGTTGCGCCCAATGCGATCAGAGCGGGCGGGTTGTCTCCGATGGGGGAGCCGTTGGCGATATTGCCGCCGACGGTGGCGGCGTGGCGCACCTGAACACTGGCATAGCGGCGGATCATCTCGGCATAGGACGGGTGGTGGTCTGCCAGAGCTTCGCCCATGCGATTCATGTCGACCATCGCTCCGAAGCGAATTTCATCTTCGGTGATCGTGATCTGTTTCAGGTCCTCACAGCGGCTGAGGAAAATCACGGGGTCGAGGTCGCGCAGTTGCTTGGTGACCCAGAGGCCAACATCGGTGGCGCCAGCGATGAGGGTCGCGTCGGGGTATTCTGCATAAAGCGCCGCCAGTTCGTCGGCGGTTTCGGGTAGGAAGGGGGGCTCTGCCCCCCGGCCTGCGGCCTCCCCCCGAGGTATTTCCGAACAAGAGAAGGACTGGTCGTTGGTGACCCATTTGGGGACGGGGTGGGGTTCGGCGGCTTGAGCCGCGCGGATGATCGGGGCGTAGCCAGTGCAGCGGCACAGGTTGCCTGCAAGCTGGGTGTCGTGGTCGGTCGCGCCATTGGCGTGGCCTGCGACCATCGAC
The DNA here is from genome assembly GCF_056534225.1 of Ruegeria sp. E1. Taxonomy (NCBI): domain Bacteria; kingdom Pseudomonadati; phylum Pseudomonadota; class Alphaproteobacteria; order Rhodobacterales; family Roseobacteraceae; genus Ruegeria; species Ruegeria sp. E1. The sequence continues at coordinate 78,264 of NZ_JBQFPE010000006.1, forward strand.
ATCACAAAGCCGGGGGTGCAGAAGCCGCATTGTGAGCCGTGCAGATCGACCATCGCCTGTTGTACAGGGTGGGGTTCCTGGTTGGGACCGCTGGCACCTTCGACGGTGCGGACGGCTTTGCCGTGTAACTGCGGCAGGAACAGGATGCAGGAGTTCAGGGCCTTGGCGCCGTCCTTGTCGGACACCATCACCGTACAGGCCCCGCAGTCGCCTTCGTTGCAGCCTTCCTTGGTGCCGGTCAGGCCGCGATCCTCGCGCAGCCAGTCCAGCAGGGTGGCTGTCGGATCGACATCCGCCAGGTCCACTGTCTCTCCGTTCAGAAGAAACGTGATATTCATTCGAGAAACCCGTCGCCTTACCCTGTTGCGCCCGTTGGGCCCTCCTTCGATGCGACGTAGAAAGAGTGGCGGGCGTATCGCTTGCCGTTTGATGTTAGAAACAGCGCGGGTTGTCTGGCAAGAAAAACTACCTATGTGATGCACCATTAACCAGCAGCAGCGCGTCCGCGTCGGTGTTTTTCAGTGTTCAGGCGTTTGAATCTAAAGCGATTTCTGGAACTGGGCGCTGCTAATCCCCGAAGCACCTTCTGGAAAAGCCGAATAATCAACGTCGATCTTTTTGGCGTCTCAGCGCAATGGTTCCTGCTTTTGCAGCGCGTTCCGGTAATGTAGCGTGACGGGTATGAGCAGTTCCCCCCGATTCATTCACCTTCGCGTTCACACCGAATATTCCCTGCTGGAAGGCGCCGTGCGGCTGAAAAAGCTGCCCGGCCTTTGCGAGAAGGCCGAAATGCCTGCCGTAGCAGTGACCGACACCAATTCAATGTTCTCAGCGCTGGAGTTTTCAGTGACCGCCAGCGGCGCTGGAATTCAGCCGATCATGGGGTGTCAGGTCGATTTGACCTTTGTGCAGCCGCAACCCGGTGAGAAACCGAAAGCACCCGCGCCGCTGGTGCTGTTGGCGCAGTCCGAAGTTGGGTATGAGAACCTGATGAAGCTCAGCTCATGCCTTTACGTGGATAAAGGCGGGCAGTTGCCGCAGGTCACTTTGGATGAATTGTCCGAGCGGTCTGATGGTTTGATTTGTTTGACTGGCGGGCCGGATGGGCCGGTTGGCGTGTTGCTGCAACAGGGTCAGCGCCCGGCGGCCGAGGCTTTGGTCGACCGTTTGGCCGGGATGTTCCCGGATCGGCTCTATGTCGAGTTGCAACGCCATCCGGGCGAGGATGGCCAGCCCGAGGCCGAGCGTTTGACCGAGCGCGGCCATTTGGAGATGGCCTATGCCAAGAACCTGCCTCTGGTCGCCACCAACGACGTGTATTTCCCGACCTCGGATATGTATGAGGCGCATGATGCGCTGATCTGTATCGCCGAGGGGGCGTATGTCGATCAGCAGGAGGGCCGCCGTCGCTTGACTGCACAGCATTATTTCAAGTCGCAGCAGGAGATGGTGACTTTGTTCGCCGACCTGCCCGAGGCCGTCGAGAACACGGTTGAGATCGCGCGTCGTTGCGCCTTCATGGCCTATCGCCGCGATCCGATCCTGCCGAAATTTGCCGATGATGAGGTCGCCGAACTGCGCCGTATCGCCAATGACGGCCTGCAGAAACGTCTGGCCGTGATCCCACATGCCGTGACGCCCGAGGAATATCAGGAACGGCTGGATTTCGAACTTGGCATCATCGAAGGCATGGGCTTCCCCGGCTACTTCCTGATCGTTGCTGACTTTATCCAATGGGCCAAGGATCACGACATCCCGGTTGGGCCGGGACGGGGCTCGGGCGCGGGGTCGCTGGTTGCTTATGCGCTGACGATTACCGATCTTGATCCGCTGCGCTATTCGCTGCTGTTCGAACGGTTCCTGAACCCCGAGCGGGTGTCGATGCCTGACTTTGATATCGACTTTTGCATGGATCGCCGGGAAGAAGTGATCCGCTATGTTCAGCAGAAATACGGGCGCGACAAGGTGGGGCAGATCATCACCTTTGGTGCGTTGCTGTCCAAGGCCGCCGTGCGCGATATCGGGCGGGTTTTGCAGATGCCTTACGGGCAGGTGGATCGCCTGTCCAAGATGATCCCGGTGGAGGGTGTCAAACCTGTTTCCATCGAAAAGGCGCTGAAGGATGAGCCGCGCCTGCGCGAAGAAGCGCGCAGCGAAGAGGTTGTAGATCGCCTGTTAAATTATGGCCAGCAAGTCGAGGGATTGTTGCGCAACGCCTCGACCCACGCCGCTGGGGTTGTGATCGGAGACCGTCCGCTGGATGCATTGGTGCCGATCTATCAGGACCCGCGCTCCGATATGCCGGCGACCCAGTTCAACATGAAATGGGTGGAGCAGGCCGGTCTGGTGAAGTTCGACTTTCTGGGTCTGAAGACGCTCACCGTGATCCAGAACGCGATGGATCTGATCTTCAAATCCGGGCGGGACTTGCACATCGCCCCTGACGGCACCGAGCTTTATGAACCCGCCGAAGGCGCGGTGAATGAGATCAACGCCATCCCGCTGGATGATGAGGCGACGTATAAACTCTATTCCGCAGCCAAGACGGTTGCGGTGTTCCAGGTGGAAAGCTCGGGCATGATGGATGCGCTCAAGCGGATGAAGCCCGACTGTATCGAGGATATCATCGCCCTCGTCGCGCTGTATCGCCCCGGTCCGATGGAGAACATTCCCAAGTTCTGCGAAGTTAAGAACAAGCTGAGCGAGCGCGACACGCTGCACCCCTCCATCGACCATATATTGGACGAGACCCAGGGTATCATCGTTTATCAGGAACAGGTGATGCAGATCGCGCAGGAAATGGCGGGCTACAGCCTTGGTGGCGCCGACCTGCTGCGCCGTGCGATGGGTAAGAAAATCCAAGAGGCGATGGATGCCGAACGGCCCAAATTCCTAAAAGGCGCTGCCGAAAATGATGTGGACGAGGCCAAGGCGACTGAGGTGTGGAACCTGCTGGATAAGTTCGCCAACTACGGTTTCAACAAATCGCACGCTGCGGCCTATGCGGTGGTCAGCTACCAGACCGGCTGGTTGAAGGCGAACCACCCGGTCGAGTTCATGGCCGGTGTGATGAACTGCGATATCCACCTGACCGACAAGCTGGCTGTCTATTTCGAAGAGGTCCGCAAGGGGTTGGAACTGCCATATGTTCCGCCCTGCGTGAACCGGTCTCAGGCGACATTTGATGTGGTTGACCAGCATTTGATCTATGCGCTGGGCGCGCTCAAGAATGTGGGCGTCGAAGCGATGAACCTTGTTGTTGAAGGGCGTCGCATCGGAAGCGCACAGGATGAAAAGAGCGACAAACCATTTGTGAATCTGTTCGACTTTGCGCGCCGGGTCGATCTGAAGAAGGTCGGCAAACGTCCACTGGAAATGCTGGCCCGCGCCGGGGCCTTTGACGAGCTCGACAAGAACCGCCGCCGGGTTTTCGAAAGCCTCGATCGGCTGGTGCAGTATTCGGCAGCGATCCATGACCAGAAAAACTCGAACCAGGTTTCGCTATTTGGTGAGGCAGGGGATGACCTGCCGGAACCGCGCCTGTCTCCGTCGCCCGACTGGTTGCCCGCTGAACGGCTGAGCGAGGAATTCAAGGCGATCGGATTTTACCTCTCGGGTCATCCGCTGGACGACTACATGCCCGCGTTGAAGCGCAAAGACGTGCTGACGCTGGATCAGGTGACCGAAAAGGCGCGCTCTGGCCCGTTTATGGCCAAGATGGCCGGTGTCGTCGCCGGACGGCAGGAGCGGAAATCAGCACGTGGCAACCGCTTTGCTTTCGCGCAGTTGTCGGACCCGACAGGCGCGTACGAAGTCACACTGTTCTCAGACACGCTGGAAAAATCACGCGAGTTTCTGGAAACCGGCGCGCAGGTGGTTCTGACCGCCGAAGCGACGATGGAGGCGGACCAGTTGAAACTGCTGGGCCGCTCGGTCGGTCCGGTCGACGCGGTTGTGGCCGAGGCCGGGGCGACAGGGCTGCGCATCTTTCTGGATGACGCGCAGGTCCTGCCCACTGTTGCCAAGGTTCTGGCCGATGCGGCGGACGCAGCCAAGAATGCCGCGCGCGGGCCGGTTCAGCTGCTGCTGATGGCCCAGGGCCTGCCCGGCGAGGTCGAGATGGATCTGGGGCAGGGCTTTCCGATCAACCCGCAGATCAAAGGCGCGATCAAATCGCTGGAAGGCGTGATCTCGGTCGAAGAGATCTGATCCGGGCTTTGTTGCCAGACAGTTGGCACCCCGCTAGGCTGGACGAATAAAATTGGTTTCGGAACAGGGCACGGGAGGGTGTTCACATGACGATTTCAGGTATTGGGGTCAGAACGATCACGTTGGCGGTGATCGCGTCGTTTGCAGTCGCCTCCGCCGGTTTGGCGGATGACAAGAAGAAGAAAAACACAATCGAAGGCGCGCTGATCGGTGCCGGTGTCGGTGCCCTGATCGGAGACGGCAAGGGCGCAGCCATCGGCGGTGTAGCCGGGGCGATTATCGGACATAACTGGAAATGAATGCGATGCGTATGACCGTAGCTAAATCCGCTATTCTTGGGCTTTGTGTTTCTTTGCCAAGCGCTGTTTTGGCCGATGAGACGGCCGAGCAGATGGTGCAGGACGCCTTGCCGGTGATGCACTATACCTGCGCCTCGATTGCAGAAGAGGCAGATGGCGACGAAGCCTTTGTGGTGGAGGTTGTCGGAAAGATGACGGCCCTGTCGCTCTATAATCGTCAGATCAATATCGAAGATCATGCGACGAATGACGAGGACAAGGCCCAACTGCGCGAAGCTTTCATCGCCGCGCTGTCCGAGGGCTGCGCTGCGGACAAGGATGCCCTGTTGGGCGGCGTGGTCGATAATGCTGTGAAAACGACGTTGGGGTTGTGACCCTTCAATAATGCGGCGGACGTTCGTCGCCTAGAATGATGCCGCCCGAGCCTTCCTGTGCCCGTTCCGCCTCGCGCTGTAGCAACATCTCAACCCGGCGGGTCAGGCGGTCGATCTCGGCCTGTTGTTTCGTCACAACCGCGTTCAACTCGTCCACGGTGCGGGTCAGGTGGGCGATCTGTTCTTCCAGATGTTGCATGGCGGTCTCCTTCTCCGCCGGTCATAACGGCCCTCATAGCTCAACGCCAGCGAAACCCCGCCTTGCCCCGATGCGGGGCATGGGATAGACCGCGCGCGGAACACTAAGCCCCAAGGACGCCCCACATGGCCAAGCCCAAGAAACAGCCCCGCCCCAAGGCCGTCACGCCGAAAGGGTTCCGCGACTATTTCGGCCAGGAAGTCTCGCAGCGCACCGAGATGCTGCGGACGATTGCGGGTGTCTATCATCGCTATGGGTTCGACGCCTTGGAAAGCAGCGCGGTTGAGACCGTCGAGGCGCTGGGCAAGTTCCTTCCAGATGTGGATCGCCCCAACGAGGGCGTCTTTGCGTGGCAGGAGTTTGACGAGGGTGGAAACGGCGACTGGATGGCCCTGCGCTATGATCTGACCGCGCCTTTGGCACGTGTCTATGCGCAGCACCGGAATGACCTGCCCACGCCTTATCGCCGCTATGCGATGGGTCCGGTCTGGCGGAATGAGAAGCCGGGGCCGGGGCGTTATCGTCAGTTTTATCAATGTGATGCGGATACGGTGGGTACAGCCTCGATGGCTGCGGATGCCGAGATTTGTGCGATGCTGTCGGATACGCTGGAGACCGTCGGAATTCCGCGCGGCGACTATCTGGTGCGGGTCAACAACCGTAAAGTTCTGAATGGCGTCCTTGAGGCGATGGGTCTGGGCGAAGACGCCGCCGCCCGCGACAATGTCCTGCGCACCATCGACAAGTTCGACAAGGTGGGTGAGGCCGGTGTGCGAGAGCTGCTGACCAAGGGGCGTCTGGATGCCTCGGGCGCGTTTATCGATGGCGTGGGACTCAGCGAAGATCAGGCCGAACCAGTGATTGCCTTCCTGACATCTAAGGCCCCGGATACTGCGGGAACGCTTGCGAACCTTCGAGCAGCCGTGGGTGACAGCAAGATCGGCGCCGCTGGGATCGCCGAGTTGGAACAGATCGGTGCGTTGCTGGATGCGGGCGGCTATGGCTCTGACCGGATCGAGATTGACCCATCGGTTGTCAGGGGCCTCGGATACTATACTGGGCCGGTTTACGAGGCCGAACTGACCTTTGAGATATTCGATGAGAAAGGCCGCAAACGGCAGTTTGGATCGGTGTCAGGCGGCGGGCGCTATGACGATCTGGTCAAGCGGTTCACAGGGCAGGAAGTGCCTGCAACAGGTATCTCAATCGGCGTGGACCGCCTGCTGGCCGCCCTGCGCGAGAAGGGCCGGATCACCGCGCAGGCGACGGGCCCCGTGGTCGTCACGGTGATGGACCGTGACCGGATGGCAGACTATCAGGCGATGGTGGCCGAGCTGCGCAATGCGGGTATCCGGGCCGAGGTTTATCTGGGCAATCCGAAGAACTTCGGCAACCAATTGAAATACGCGGACAAGCGGAACGCGCCGATTGCGGTGATCGAAGGTGGCGACGAAAAGGCCAGCGGGATCGTGCAGATCAAGGACCTGATCCTAGGCGCGAAGATCGCCGAAAGCGCCACGCTTGAGGAATGGAAAGAACGCCCCAGCCAGTTCGAGGTGCCGCGCGCTGATTTGGTCGCCAAGGTGCGCGAAATTCTGGACAGTCAGGACTGAGCGATGCCCAACCGTTCCCAGATACAGGCCCGCGCCGCGATGATGCGCGTCCGGTTCGAGGCAGCGGGCGCGCAGGTGGTGGATACGCCTCTGCTACAACCCGCCGGGACGTTGCTTGACCTTTATGGTGAAGATATCCGCGCGCGGGCCTATGTGACCTCGGACGCGCTGCGCGGCGAGCAGATGCTGCGCCCGGATTTCACCCTGCCGGTAGTGCAGATGCACATGTCCGAAGGGGCCGAGCCCGCGCGCTATACCTACTCTGGCGAGGTATTCCGTCGTCAGGAACACGACCCGGATCGCTCGAACGAGTACATTCAGGTCGGGTATGAAGTCTTTGACCGCAATGATCCCGCCGGGGCCGATGCCGAAGTATTCTCGTTGTTTGCCCTTCAATTGCGTGGGATACCATTGCGCGCGGCGACCGGGGATATTGGCATCCTGACTGCCGCCGTTGCGGGGCTGAAAACCACTGACCGGCGCAAAGCCGCGCTAATGCGGCATCTGTGGCGTCCGCGTCGGTTCCGGGTGTTGCTTGATCGCTTTGCGGGTCGCAAGCCGGGTCCCGAGGGGCGCGACGCCCTGCTGGACGCAGCGGACCCATTGGCAATTGACGCGCCCATGATCGGCAAACGCCGTGCCTCTGAGATTGAGGCGCGCATCGCCGCGCTGCGTGAGGACCGGGATACCCCGCCTATTTCAGATAGTGAACTGGTGGGGCTGGAAACGCTGCTGAACGTGCGCGAAACCATGCCCTTTGCTTTGGAACAACTGCGCGACGTCGCGGTGGATCTGCCCCAGATCACCCCTGCGCTGGATCGGCTGGAAGGTCGGATCGCCGCGCTGCAGGCGCGGGGCGTCGATGTCGAGCGGTTGGATTTCGAAGCCTCCTATGGCCGTACGTCGATGGAGTATTATGACGGTTTTGTCTTTGGCTTTTACGCCGAAGGCCGCCCGGACCTGCCGCCGATCGCCACCGGTGGGCGCTATGATGCACTGACCCGGCAATTGGGTGGCGGCGCAGAAATCCCCGCAGTGGGCGGCGTACTGCGCCCCGACCTGATGCTCGAGATCGAGGAGGGCGCGCAATGAGCCTGAAGCTAGGCGTGCCCTCGAAGGGCCGGTTGATGGACAAGACCTTCGCGTGGTTTGAAAAGCGCGGCATCACTTTGTCGCGTAGCGGATCGGATCGGGAATATGCGGGCAAGGTCGAAGGGATCGACGGTGTTTCGCTGATCCTGTTGTCGGCCGGGGAAATTCCGCGCGAACTGGCGGCAGGGCGCATTCATCTGGGCGTTACCGGCATCGATCTGGTGCATGAGAAACTGCCGCGGTGGGAGCAACAATTGGAAGAGGTCGCAGCACTGGGGTTCGGCAAGGCGGACCTGATCATTGCGACCCCGGCCTGTTGGGTCGACGTAGATACGCTGGATGATCTGGACGCGGCAGCAGCGGCGTTTCGCAAGACACATGGTCATAGGTTGCGGATCGCGACCAAATATCACCGGCTGGTGCGCGAGTTCCTGACGGACGCGGGCGTGGCCGATTATACTCTGGTCGACAGTCAGGGCGCGACCGAGGGCACGGTGATGAACGAAACCGCCGAGGCGATTGCAGATATCACCTCGACCGGCGAGACGTTGCGGGCGAACCACCTGAAAATCCTGACGGATGGGCAGATTTTGCAGTCACAGGCGACTTTGTGGCGCAGTCGGGTGGCGAAATACGACATGGGTGAAAAAGCAGTTTTGAACGACCTGCTGGACCGACTGGGTTAAAGCACGCCGATATCGGCCAGCGCGCGGTTCAGATCGTCGGGCAGAGCATCGTCCTGCTCGCGGGTTTTCGGCAGATCGGCGGGCGTGTCTTCGGGTTTCAGATAGCGCCAGCCCTGAAACGGGCGCTTCAACGCGTTTTGCGTGCGATGCACCTCGGGGTCCAGCACGATGGCGCAGCGGCGAATACCGTCCTCGCCGCGCACTTCGTCCAGACGCAGGATACGCTGTCGGCATTGGACAACGCCTTTGATCACCCAATAGATTGATCCGCCATTCAGAATCTCGGCCTCGCGCTTGGGCCACATGCGGGTCACGTGGCGCGGGCAGCCGTCCTGATACAGCGGTTTGCGGCTGTCCTGCCACGCCATCAGCGTGTCGACGCTTTCTGATCCGACGGATAGTTTGATGAGGTTAACGTACTTATCCACAGCTTTCCCACAGAGTCGTCCATCGACTATCTATCCATTGTAGCTCATGCGCGATTGTCATCAAGGTATAGTGGATGATAGTCTATATCTCTTCGCCAACACAGGGAATCACCAATGAGCCGCTTTGCCGCCCCCATCGCCGAGCAGATCTGGGACATGAAATACCGCTTTAAACAGGCGGATGGGACACCCATCGATCAGACGGTCGAGGACAGCTGGCGGCGCATCGCCCGCGATCTGGCGCGGGTGGAACAGGACCCGGCCCATTGGGAAGAAAAATTCTACACCGCATTGGAGGATTTCAAATACCTCCCCGCCGGGCGCATCACCGCAGGCGCTGGTACCGCGCGTCAGGTGACGCTGTTCAACTGCTTTGTCATGGGCACCGTGCCCGACAGCATGGGCGGCATTTTCGACATGCTGAAAGAGGCCGCGCTGACCATGCAGCAGGGCGGGGGGATCGGCTATGATTTCTCGACGATCCGCCCGCGTGGCGCGGATGTGAAGGGGGTCGCGGCGGACGCATCGGGGCCGTTGTCGTTCATGGATGTGTGGGACGCCATGTGCCGCACGATCATGTCCGCAGGCTCGCGCCGGGGGGCGATGATGGCGACCATGCGCTGCGATCACCCCGATGTCGAACAGTTCATCACGGCGAAATCCGACCCGGCGCGGCTGCGCATGTTCAACATGTCGGTGCTGGTGACCAATCCGTTCATGGAGGCCGTCAAGGCCGACGGCCCGTGGGAGTTGGTGTTCGACGGCAAAATCTATCACACCATTCAGGCCCGTGATCTTTGGAACAAGATCATGCAGGCCACCTATGACTATGCCGAGCCGGGTGTGATCTTCATCGACCGGATCAACAAGGCCAACAACCTAAACTACGTCGAAACCATCGCCGCAACCAACCCCTGTGGCGAACAGCCTTTGCCGCCCTATGGCGCGTGTCTGCTGGGTTCGATCAATCTGGCGCGTCTGGTGGCCGAACCGTTCGAAGGATCGGCGCATTTGGACGAGGCGGCTTTGCAGGAGTTGGTCGCCACTGCCGTGCGGATGATGGACAATGTGGTGGATGCGTCCAAATTCCCGCTGGCCGAACAAGAGGCCGAAGCGCAGGATAAGCGCCGCATCGGGCTGGGCGTGACCGGTCTGGCCGATGCACTGCTGATGCTGGGCCTGCGTTATGGGTCCGACGAAGCGGCGCGTCAGACCGAGCGCTGGTTGCACGCCATCGCCCGCGCCGCGTATCTGGCGTCGGTCGATTTGGCCAAGGAAAAAGGCGCGTTCCCCCTGTTCGAGGCCGAGAAGTATCTGGCCAGCGGAACGATGCAGCAGATGGACGAGGACGTGCTCGACGCGATCCGGAAACATGGCATCCGAAATGCTTTGCTGACCTCCATTGCTCCGACGGGGACGATTTCCCTTTATGCGGGCAACGTGTCGTCGGGGATCGAGCCGGTCTTTGCCTATGCCTACACGCGCAAAGTGCTGCAAAAGGATGGCTCGCGCACCGAGGAAGAAGTTGTGGATTACGCCGTCCAGATGTGGCGCGACAAGTTCGGCGATGCCGAGTTACCTGACTATTTCGTCAACGCGCAGACGCTGACTCCGGCGGATCATGTGAAGATGCAGGCGGCGGCGCAGAAATGGATCGACAGTTCGATTTCCAAGACGATTAACTGCCCCGAGGATATCAGTTTTGACGCCTTCAAGGATGTCTACATGCAGGCTTGGGATCAGGGCTGCAAGGGATGCACGACCTATCGCCCCAACGATGTGACCGGATCGGTCCTGACCGTATCGGAAAGCGACGACAAGGCCCCCGGCGAAAGCGCCGATGCCCCGCATGGGACGGACGGAGGTGAGGTTGTCTATATGTCCGAACCTCTGGACCGTCCGCAATCGCTGGAGGGGTCGACGTATAAGTTGAAATGGCCCGATAGCGAGCACGCGATCTATCTGACCATCAACGACATCGTCATCGGTGGGAGGCGGCGTCCGTTCGAGGTGTTCATCAACTCGAAGAACATGGAACACTACGCCTGGACACTGGCCCTGACCCGGATGATTTCGGCAGTGTTCCGGCGGGGTGGGGACGTATCCTTTGTCGTCGAAGAGTTGAAGGCCGTATTCGACCCGCGCGGCGGCGCATGGGTCAAGGGTAAATACATCCCGTCCATACTGGCTGCGATCGGCGGTGTTATCGAGCAGCACATGGTCAATATCGGCTTTCTGGAAGGTGAGGGCATGGGCCTGAAATCTGACCCTCAGGCGCAGGTGGTGAACATGGACGCCCCGCGTGGCAAGGCGTGCCCGTCCTGTGGTCAGTTTGACATGGTCATGATCGAGGGCTGCATGACTTGCCGCAGCTGTGGTCATTCCAAATGTGGTTGAAACTGTGAGCCTGACGCCAAAGACAAATCCCCGAACCAGCTGTTCGGGGATTTGGAGTTTCAGAAACTGATCGGCATTGATGCGCTCGGCGGAGGGTCAGGCAGCGACGACCTTCTGTCGTTGAACGCCTAACCCTTCGATCCCCAGTTCCATTGTGTCGCCGGGTTTCAGATAGGTCTGTGGATTCTGACCCATGCCCACGCCCGGTGGGGTGCCGGTGGAAATCACGTCTCCGGGCTGCAGCGACATGAACTGTGACAAATGCGATATGACGGTCGCGACCCCAAAATGCATCGTGCGGGTCGAGCCGTTCTGATAGCGGTGGCCGTTTACCTCAAGATACATCGGCAGGTTCTGTGGGTCGGCAACCTCGTCCCGCGTTACCAGCCATGGGCCGATGGGGCCGAACGTATCCGCCGACTTGCCTTTGACCCACTGGCCCGAGCGGTGCAGCTGAAAATCGCGTTCAGACAGATCGTTGACTACGCAGTATCCGGCGACGTGATCCAAAGCTTCGGATTCCGAGATGTATTTGGCCTCTTTCCCGATGACTACACCCAGTTCGACCTCCCAATCGGTTTTGACCGATCCGCGCGGGATTTCGACAGTGTCGTCGGGGCCGATGATCGCCGAGGTCGCCTTGAAGAAGATGACTGGTTCCTGCGGCAGTTCCATGCCGCTTTCGGCTGCGTGATCGGCATAGTTCAGGCCGATGCAGATGAACTTGCCCACATGACCAACACAAGCTCCGATCCGCGGTGTCCCGTCGACCTTCGGCAGGCTGAAAGGATCCACTGTGCGCATCCGGGCAAGTGTTTCATCCCCAAGCACATCGCCCGAGATGTCATTGACCACACCCGAAAGGTCGCGGATTGCACCCTCGGAATCCAGCAGTCCGGGTTTTTCAGCGCCCTTCGGGCCAAAGCGTAGCAGTTTCATGTTTTCTTCCCTTATTGCTTAGATCGTCCAGCCGCCATCGATGGCAAACGGCTGGCCGGTGGTGTATTGGCTGGCGTCGCTTGCCAGATACAGGGCAAGTTCGGCAATTTCGTCGGCTGTGCCGATGCGGCCCATTGGCTGGCGCGCGATGAAGTCGGTCATGGCCTGATCGTAGTCACCGGTGGCGCGCAGCCGGTCATGCAGGCTGGGGCTGTCGACGGTGCCGGGGCAGATCGCATTGCAGCGAATGCCCTGGGTCACAAAATCGGCGGCCACCGATTTGGTCAGCCCGATCACTGCCGCCTTCGAGGCGCAATAGGCAAACCGGTTGGGCACGCCTTTCATTGACGATGCGACTGACGACATATTGATGATCGATCCGCCGCCGTGTTCCAGCATTTTCGGCAGGGTCAGCCGGATCAGCCGGTACATGGCCTTGACGTTGAGGTCGAAGCTGAAATCCCAATCCTTCTCGTCACAGTCAAGAATCGAGCCCCCGGCCACATAGCCGGCGCAGTTGAACAAAACGTCCAGTTTGGGTAGCGCTGCCGTCGCTACATCGACAGCCCCTGCATCGGTAACGTCCAGTCTAAGGGAGGTGATGCCATCAATGCCGTCGAGTTCGGCAAGCGCGATGTCATTGATATCGCTGGCGATCACATTTGCGCCTTCGCGGGCGAAAAGCTCGGCAGTTGCGCGACCGATGCCCTGACCGGCTGCGGTGATCAGAGCGGTTTTGCCAACAAGCCGGTTGGCGGGGGTGAAAGATGTCATTCGAGGCCTCATGGTTTCTCGGGTAGCAGGTCGTTTGGGATATCCTGATAGCAAACTGGCCGCAGAAAACGGCGGATTGACAGTGTTCCCACCGAGGTTGCGCCGAAATTGGTCGACGCAGGGTAAGGGCCGCCGTGGACCATACTGCCGCAAACCTCGACCCCGGTGGGGAAGCTGTTTGCCAGAAGGCGTCCGGCCTTGCGTTCCAGCAGTGGTAACAAGGCACGAGCGGCAGGTTTGTCGCCCTCATCCAGATGCAGCGTGCAGGTCAGTTGGCCTTCGATGGCACGGGCAATCTGCTGCATCTGCGTGAGGTCCCTTGCCCGAACGATCATGCCCAGCGGGCCAAACACCTCTTGCTGCAAATCATGGTCCGCCAGCCAGTCGTCGCCGGAAACGGTGAACAGATAGGGGGCGGCAGCGCGCGACTCGCAGTCGTGGCCCATGACCTGACTGACACCGGTGCCCGCCGCAACCTGCGATACGCCCTGACGGTAGGCATCGGCAATTCCATCTGTCAGCATCGTCTGGTCGGCCACTGCGGACAATCCGATTTCGGCCGCAGTCTGAAACGCTTCTGCACCCGGGCCATCGACCACAACGACGATGCCGGGATTTGTGCAGAACTGACCAACGCCCATGGTCAGCGATGCCGCCCAATCCGTACCGATCTCGGCACCGCGTGCGGCAGCGGCTTGCGGCAGGATGAACACTGGATTGACCGAGCCAAGTTCACCGTAAAATGGAATCGGTTCGTCACGTTGCGCACACAGGTCGAACAGCGCCCGACCACCGCGCAGGCTGCCGGTAAAGCCGACCGCCCGGATCAGCGGGTGCTGCACGAGACGCGCGCCCACCTCGTGCGCGCCATCCTGCACCAGTGAGAACACACCCGGATGCACTCCGGTTGCCTTGATCGCCGCATCAATGGCTTGCGCAGCGATTTCCCCAGTGCCCGGATGGGCGGGGTGGCCCTTGACCACCACAGGGCATCCGGCGGCCAACGCCGCAGCCGTGTCGCCTCCTGCGACCGAGAAGGCCAGCGGAAAGTTGGACGCGCCAAACACGGCGACCGGCCCCAACGGGCGCTGGATTAGGCGCAGGTCCGGGCGAGGCAGAGGCGCGCGATCGGGTATTGCCGGGTCGTGACGCAGGTCCAGATACGCTCCGGCTTCGATGTGATCGGCAAATAGGCGCAACTGCCCCACCGTGCGGCCGCGTTCGCCCTGCAGGCGGGCGTCGGGCAGGCCGGTTTCCTGGGTTCCTATTTCGGTTATTACCTCTCCGCGCGCATCGATCTCGTTGGCAATTCTGCGCAGCAGAGCAGCCCGCTCGTTGCGGCTGGACCAGCCGTATGCGGCAAAGGCTTCTTCGGCGGCCTCGACCGCAGCATCAACAATCGCTGGCGTGCCCATCGCAAAATCGTGGCGGGGGCCGTGGGCGGGGTTCGAGGCGAACGTGGTCCTGGAACCAACCCATTCGCCAGCGATCAGGTGCTTTCCGGTCAACATATTCAAATCCCTCTCAAATCAGACCACGTCGAGCGAGGTTTCGCATCAGGTGGGACGCCGCAAATGACCATTCAGGGCATTCGGTTGACAGGCGCACCGTATTGGTCAATGCCCCAAGCTGGTCATTGGTGATGGTAACGACGTCGCCCAGTTTGTGCGTGAACCCTCCGCCGGGGGTATCACGGTCCTGTGTCGGGGCAAACAGGGTGCCAAGAAACAGCATCAGCCCGTCGGGGTACTGGTGATGGCGTCCGATGGTCTGTCTCACCAGATCGGCAGGGTCGCGGCTGATCTGGGACATGGACGAACTGCCATTCAAAACAAACCCGTCCGGCCCAGTAACCGTCAGCATCAATTCGGCCCTGCGCACGTGATCCAGCGTGAAGGTATCGTCGAGCAGCCGGATCATCGGCCCTATTGCGCAAGAGGCGTTGTTGTCCTTGGCCTTGCTGAGCAACAGGGCAGAGCGCCCTTCGACATCGCGCAGGTTCACGTCATTGCCCAGCGTGGCACCTTTGATTTCACCTTGCGAGGTCACAGCCAGAACCACTTCGGGTTCGGGATTGTTCCAGGTCGAGATCGGATGCAGGCCGATTTCCGCACCAAAGCCCACCGACGACAAAACCTGCGCTTTTGAGAACACTTCGGCATCGGGGCCGATCCCGACCTCAAGATACTGGCTCCAGAGGCCCTCGGATGTCAGTGCTTCTTTGACCTTTGCGGCCGCGTCCGACCCGGGCACGATATCTGACAGGCTGTCGCCGATCCTGTCTCCGATGCGCAACCGGATCGCGTCTGCCTTGGCCGGATCACCTGCCGCCTTTTCCTCGATCACACGTTCCACCATGGAACCCGCGAAGGTGACGCCGCAGGCTTTGATGGCTTGCAGATCACAAGGGGCCAGCCATTCATGTTCTGCACCAATCGGGCCGATATCCTCGCCTTGCGCCGAGCGGATGTAGTCTACGGCGTTGTTCTGCTCCAGAACGTCGCGGGTGGTGGGCGCAGATCTGGATGTAATATCCACAACACGCCCATCGCGCAGCGTTACAACGCAGGGGCCAATCCCCTGACGTTCGATACGACCGAGCCACAGCCCGTTTGGGTCCAGGAAGGGTAAGGTCATGTCAGCCCCTGAGATCATAGGCCCGTGCAGCATTGCCACCCAGTATGCCGTCGCGCTCGGCCGTGCCAAGGTGGCCCAGCAACATGTCAGTGGCTTCAAGCCAGCGTTCATAGCTGCCAGCCAGAGTGCAAACCGGCCAGTCACTGCCCCAGATCAGGCGCGCGGGGCCGAACGTGTTCAGCAGGTGGTCGACATAGGGGCGCAGATCATCGACGGTCCAATCAGGGGTCGCCTCGGTTATCAGGCCCGACAATTTGCACCATGCCTTGGTGTCGCGGGCCAGTGCCGCCATATCCTCTGCCCAATCGTGCAGGATCGCGTCGCGGATCAGAGGCTTGGAGCCATGGTCGACGACCACCCGCATATCCGGATGACGTGCCAACAGTTTCCTGAGTGGACCAAGATGTTGTGGAAGGGTCAGCGCATCGAATGTCAAGTTGTGTTGTTGCAATTCGGCAAAGGCCGGGCTCAGCAGGTCGCCAAGCATCCAGAGCGGATCGTCGATGTCCTGTATCATCGGACGCAGGCCCACCAGTGCCGGGTGAACGGCCAGTCGGGCGATCTGGACGGGCGCATCCGGGGCTTCAAAATCAACCCATCCAACTACGCCTTTGATGAATGGCGTCTGATCTGCCAGAGACAACATGTATTCCGTTTCGGCAACCGTAGGGGCCGCCTGTACCAATACGGTGCCATCGATTTCGGCAGCTTCCAGCAGCGGAGCCAGATCGTCAGGAGAAAAATCCCGATAAAGCGCCGTCAGTTCTGGCGTGAGCCAGCCATAGTCGCCTCGTGCCAAAGCCCAGAAATGCTGATGCGCGTCAATCCTCATTCAACGACGCCCTTTTTCAGGATGATGTTGCCATAAAGCCTGCGCTCACCCGTCTGGATGATGGCAAAGGCGTTTGCGGCCCGCTCGTAGAATGAGAATCGTTCGAGTCCCTGAATCTTGGCAGGATTGTCAGCGGTCTCGTCGATGATGCGCTGAAAATCGGCGACCGCCTCGGGAATGGTATCCGGGTCGCCAACCACCTGCATGGTCAGGGCCGGATCGGTGACGAACGTGTCCAGCGGCATGACAGACAGCACGGCCTGCAGGATATCACTGGCCGAGGACCCATCGGCCCGAATACAGTCCGGCCCGCTGCTGGTGCCGGGATAATTTGCATCCGCGATTACGATTTCATCGCCGTGGCCCATTGCCCTGAGCGCATATAGAAGGTCCGGCGACAGGATAGGGTCAATGTTACGCAGCATGGGCAGCCTCATTCGGTAGCGGTGCGTCGGGGCGGATCAGAGCTTCGGACCTTAGATCAGACCAAAGGCCTGGTGGAATTTCATGCTCCATCAATGCGACGTTGGATTGCACCTCGGCCGCGCTAACCGCACCCGGAACCACTGTTTTGACGCAGGGATGGCCCAGAACAAATTGAAGCGCCGCCGCGATCAACGGGGTGTCATGCGCCGCACAAACGGTTTCGATCCTGCGGACACGGTCCAGAATATCCACGGGCGCTTCCGCGTAATTGTATTTGGCTCCGGGGATCGCTCCGGTGGCAAGAATGCCCGAATTGTAGGGCCCGCCCAGAATGATCCCCACGTCGCGTTTTTCACAAAGAGGCAGGAAACCGTTCAGCGCCTCTTGCTCAAGCAAGGTATAGCGACCTGCCAGCAGGAAGCCGTCGAAATCGCCAAGGCCCAGCAATTTCTCGCAAACCTGCCATTCGTTCACACCAGCGCCGATGGCGGCGATCTCACCGGCATCGCGCAGTTCTACCAGCGCCTTGTAGCCGCCGCCGTCAAAAAGTTCGCGCACTTTGGCGTCCGAGATTTCCTGACTTCCCTGGCTAAAAACGCAGACATCATGCACCAGCAGGATGTCTGCGTTGGCCACCCCAATCCGGTCGCGGCTCGCCTCATAAGACCGCATCACCCCATCATAGGTATAGTCAAACACGATGCGTTTCTGCGGTACGTCCACAAATGCCTCGGGCGTGACTTCGTGTGGCTCGCAATCCATCAACAGACGCCCGATCTTGGTCGACAGCTGGATGTTATCGCGCCCGAACCGGTCGATGGCTTTGCCGAACCGCTGTTCGGACCGCCCCAGCCCATATTGCGGCGCAGTGTCGAAGAACCGGATGCCCGCGTCATAAGCCGCTTGCAGCGCAGCCTGCGCATCATGATCCGATACCTTGCGATAAAGATTTCCAAGCGGAGCACCGCCAAATCCCATCTGAGTCAGCGGGACGGGCCGGGTCGTGCGGTTGTTGAGCAATTCTGTTTCTGAAACGGTCATCCTGCCTCGCGATCCGACTGTTGGCTGGTATTGAACAGATGGGGCTGTTGCAGCTCCAGTTGTTCTATTCGGGGCATCAACTGCCCAAGGTGTCTGTGCATTGCCTCCTGTGCCCCCTGTTCATCCCGCGCCGAGATTGCGTCGAAGATTGCCCGGTGCTCGGTGAGCGTTTCTACGATCCGGCCTGGGGTTGGCAACAGCAGCATCCGGGCCCGGCTGACCTGCAGCGAAACGGTCTGGGCCACATCTGAGAGGCGGCGGAAGCCGGTGAATTCCATCAGCAAGCCATGAAATTCTTCGTCGGCCTGATAAAACCCGGGAATGTCCTCGTCTTCGATCAGCAACTCTTGCAGGCGCATGTTGCGGCTTAGCCGTTTGCGCTGATCATCGGTGATGTCGCGCGCCACTTTGGCGACGGTCGCAAGCTCGAGTGCTTCGCGCAGGAAAACGCCTTCGCGGATTTCGTCCATCGAGAAATAGGATACTCGCGTGCCCGACTGCGGCACAACATCCACCAACCCCTCCGAGGCAAGGCGCGCAATCGCATCGGCGACAGGTGCCCGCGACACGCCAAGGCGCGCGCAAACCGGTGCCTTGCGCAGATTCGCGCCCGGCGGAAAGTCCAGCGCCAGTATTGCCTGCTTGAGGGATTGGTGAACCCTCTGCGTCAGAGATCCTTCCGTCGCTGAGATCTCGGGCAGCAATGTTGCGTCGATATCCTGGAATTTGTTCATGCTGCGTTATTTAGCATTCTAACATGTTAGTTGACAAGTGCCGAAATTCCTTTTAGCAAAAGGGCCAATCAAGCGGGGAAGAGATGCAAGCACAGGGCGGCACAACTGTTTTGGGAGAGGCGACGCGCGACGTTGTCAGGCTGAATCCGCAGGACAATATCGTCATTGCCCTGCGTGACCTCAAGCCGGGCGAGCAGCCGCCGCACGTCCCCGTGCCTCTGGCCGCATCTGTTGCGCGGGGGCACAAGATCGCTGTGCAGCCCATTCGCGCGGGTGAGAATGTCATCCGCTATGGGCAGATCATTGGTCAGGCGAAATGCGACATTACGCCGGGGGAACACATCCATGTGCAGAACCTCGGCATGGGTGCGCATCAGCAGGACTATGCACATGCCAGCGCAAATACACCGCTGCCTGCCTTGGCCGAAGGGCGGACATTTCAGGGCTATCACCGGGCCGATGGCAAGGTGGGTACCCGGAACTATATCGGCATCCTGACCACCGTGAATTGCTCGGGCTCGGTCGCGCGCTTCATTGCCGAGGCGGCGGAAAAGACCGGCCTGCTGGATGCATTTCCCAACGTCGATGGCGTGGTTCCGATCGTGCATGGAACCGGCTGTGGCATGTCGGGCAAGGACGAAGGCTACGCCACCCTGTTCCGCACGCTGGCCGGGTACGCGCAGCACCCGAATTTCGGAGGCATTCTGCTTATCGGGCTGGGCTGCGAGGTCATGCAGGTGGCCGATCTTGTCGGCGGTCGTCCAATCCGCCCGGATGGCGCGTTGCGTTACATGACAATTCAGACCGAGGGCGGAACACGCCGCACAATCGAGCGCGGGCTGGATGAATTGCGCGGCATTGCAGGGCTGGCCAACCAGGCGGCGCGCGCGCCGGCACCGATCGGTGCTATCACGGTGGGTATGCAATGCGGCGGATCGGACGGGTATTCCGGAATTACGGCGAACCCGGCACTGGGCTATGCCTCGGACCTTCTGGTGTGTCATGGCGGGACAACGATCCTGTCGGAAACTTCGGAAATCTACGGTGCCGAACACCTGCTGACCCGGCGTGCAGAAACCGTCGAGGTCGGAGAGAAGCTGATCGAACGTATCCATTGGTGGGAGGATTATACCGCCCGCAATGGCGGTGAGATGGACAATAATCCCAGCCCTGGCAACAAGCGGGGCGGGTTGACGACCATTCTGGAAAAATCGCTGGGCGCTGTCGCCAAAGGTGGTACAGCGCCGCTGCGCGATGTCTACAAATTTGGCGAGAAGATCGACAAGAACGGCTTTGTATTCATGGACAGCCCAGGCTTTGATCCCTGCTCGGTTACGGGGCAGGTGGCCTCGGGGGCCAATCTGATCGTGTTCACCACCGGGCGTGGTTCGGTTTCTGGCTATCAGCCAACGCCGTGTATCAAACTGGCGACCAATTCCGAGATGTACGCACGTATGGCCGAGGATATGGACCTGAACTGCGGCGATATCGTCACCGATGGGGTGAGCATCGAAGCCAAAGGCGAAGAGTTATTCGAAATGCTGATCCGGGTCGCTTCGGGCGAGAAAACCAAAAGTGAGGAGTTGGGCTTTGGGGGCGTAGAATTCGTACCCTGGCAAATTGGCGCGGTAATGTAGGCGCTATGCCCTTGGGGAGAGGGGCACTATGACAAAAAACAAGACAAAATTGGTCGACATGACGGGGATCGACAAACACTTCCCCGGTGTGCATGCGCTGAAATCTGTGCAGTTCGATCTGTATCCAGGCGAAGTTCACGCGCTGATGGGCGAAAACGGGGCCGGGAAAAGTACGCTCATGAAAATCCTGTCAGGGATTTATCAGCGCGACGGTGGTGATTTGGTGATCGAAGCCAAGTCCGTCAGCCCGACCACCCCGCGCGAGGCGCAGGATCTGGGCATCGGCATCATCCATCAGGAACTGAGCCTGATGAACGACCTGACGGTGGCGCAGAACATCTTTATTGGGCGCGAGCCGCGCAAGAGCTTTGGTCGCCTGGACGAAGCCGCGCTGAATGCGCAGACCGCCGAGATTTTTGCCTCGATGAACCTGTCGCTCGATCCAAAGACACTGGTCGGCAGTCTGACAATCGCGAAACAGCAGATGGTCGAGATTGCCAAGGCGCTGTCTTACCGCTCGAAGGTATTGATCATGGACGAACCGACGGCGGCGTTGAATGACGCCGAGATCGCCGAATTGTTCGTGATCATCCGTCGCCTCAAGGCCGAAGGTGTTGGCATCGTCTATATCAGCCACAAAATGGATGAACTGAAACAGATCGCCGACCGCGTCACCGTGATGCGCGATGGGGAATATGTCGGCACCGTGGGCGCTGCGGAAACCCCGATCAGTCAGATCATTGCGATGATGGTGGGTCGTGAGGTGAACGAGGAACCTCTGGACGTGCCGGATTTGGGTGATGCCGAGGTCTCACTGCAGGTTACAGGTCTGAGCCGTAGCAACGAAATTCACGATGTCAGCTTTTCGGTTCAGAAGGGTGAAATCCTCGGCTTTGCCGGGCTCATGGGCGCGGGACGAACCGAGGTCGCGCGGGCCATTTTCGGGGCTGATCCAAAGGATGGCGGCGAAATTCAGGTGCATGGGCAGGTGGTCTCGATCAAGACACCAACAGATGCTGTTAAGGCGGGAATCGGATACCTGTCCGAGGATCGCAAACACTTCGGTCTCGCCACAGGTATGAACGTGCGCGACAACATCGCGTTGGCCTCGATGGACCTGTTCATTAGCAAGGGAGGCGTGCTGAGCGGTGCCGAAATGGCAACGACCGCGCAAAGCTATATCAAGCAATTGGGTATCCGTACCCCATCTGACACGCAGGAAGTACGCCTGCTGTCAGGGGGTAATCAGCAAAAGGTGGTCATCGCCAAATGGCTACTGCGCGATTGCGATATTCTGATCTTTGACGAACCCACACGCGGCATCGATGTCGGCGCGAAATCCGAGATCTACAAGCTGTTGGAAGATCTGGCGGAACAGGGCAAGACGATCATCGTGATCTCGTCCGAGCTGCCCGAAATCATGCGCCTCAGCCACCGTATTGCGGTGATGTGCGAAGGCCGGCTGACCGGCATTCTGCCCGGCGGAAAAGACACCACTCAGGAAGACATCATGCATCTGGCCACGCAACGGGCGGCGGCGATGCAGGTAACAGGGACAGTCCAATGACCACAGCCACGGATATCGACAAAAAGAAACCCATTGCGGGCCTGTCGGAAAGCGGCGCCTATCAAAAACTGCTGGCGTTCGCGAGTTTGATTGCACTGCTGATCGGGTTCTCGATCGCGTCCCCGAACTTCATGCAGACCTCGAACATGATCGCGATCCTGCAGGCGACCTCGGTCAACGGAGTGCTGGCCGTCGCTGCGACACTGATCATCATTACCGGCGGGATCGACTTGTCGCTGGGCACATTGATGACCTTCTGCGCAGTGATTGCGGGCGTTGTTCTGACCTATCTGGGGATGCCCTTACTGTTAGGTGTCGCGGCGGCAATCGCGGCGGGGGCGCTTTGCGGTCTGTGCTCGGGCACGTTTGTGGCCAAGATGAAGATTCCGCCCTTTATTGCGACCTTGGGCATGATGCTGATCCTGAAGGGCATGTCGCTGGTGATCTCGGGCACAAGGCCGATTTATTTCAACGACACACCCGGCTTTGACCAGATCTCGCGCGGATCGCTGATCGGAGAGGTTTTTCCCGCACTGCCTATCCCCAACGGTGTCCTGATCCTGTTTCTGGTGGCAATCGCGGCCTCGTACATTCTGGGTCGCACGGTTCTGGGGCGTTACACCTTTGCGCTGGGGTCCAATGAAGAGGCGGTGCGTCTGTCGGGCGTAAACACCGACATGTGGAAGATGCGCATCTATGCGCTGGCAGGTGCCATCTGCGGTATTGCCGGTATCCTTATCGCGTCGCGCCTCAACTCGGCCCAACCCGCGCTGGGTCTGGGCTATGAGCTGGAGGCCATTGCAGCGGTGGTCATCGGCGGCACGTCCCTGTCCGGTGGGCGTGGCACCATTCTGGGAACCCTGATCGGCGCACTGATCATGGCGGTGCTGACCAACGGGCTGCGCGTGCTGTCTGTTGCGCAGGAATGGCAGACTGTTGTCACCGGCGCGATCATCATTCTGGCCGTATATGCCGACATGGCCCGCAAGAAAAAGTCGGGCTGAATTTACACAAATACAAACGACCAACTGGAGGAGAAGAACATGTTTTCACGTCGTTTCATTCTGGGCGCGCTGAGTGCCGCCACAATCGCAGGTCCAGCCTCGGTGGCTGCTGCTGATGAAATCTATATCCCGCTGGTATCGAAGGGCTTCCAGCACCAGTTCTGGCAGGCGGTCAAATCCGGTGCCGAACAGGCCGCGGACGAGTTTGATGTGACCATCACATTTGAAGGTCCCGACAACGAAACCATGGTTGACCGTCAGATTGACATGCTGGCTGCTGCGCTGGCCAACAATCCCAAGGCTATCGGTTTTGCTGCACTGGACAGCCAGGCGGCGATCCCGCTGCTGAAACAAGCCAACGAAAAGGGTATCCCGATCGTGGCCTTCGACAGTGGTGTTGACAGCGACATCCCGGTTGCAACCGCAACCACCGACAACCTGGCCGCAGCCGGTCTGGCTGCAGACAAGATGGCCGAAAAGATCGGCGGCAAGGGCAAGGTCGCCGTTGTGGCCCATGACCAGACCAGTCGCACCGGGATTGACCGTCGCGACGGGTTCGTGAACCGCATCGCCGAAAAGTACCCGGATATCGAGGTTGTGACCGTTCAGTATGGTCAGGGTGACCACCTGAAGTCGACCGAAGTCACCAAGGCCATTCTGACCGCGAACCCCGACCTGAACGGCATTTTCGGCACCAACGAAGGCTCGGCCATCGGTGTTGTGAACGGCGTACAGGAACTGGGCACCGAAGGTCTGGTCATCATTGGCTATGACAGCGGCAAGGCCCAGAAGGACGCGATCAAAAGCGGTCTGATGGCAGGTGCGATTACGCAGAACCCTGTCGGCATCGGCTATGAGACCGTCAAAGCCGCGGTAGCCGCCATGAAAGGCGAAGAAGTTCCGGCGCTGATCGATACCGGCTTCTACTATTATGATGCGTCGAATATCGACGATCCCAAAATCTCGGCCGTACTTTACGACTAAGAAAATCCACTCATGCAATCTTGTCCGGCCTGCCCATTTGGGTGGGCCGGATGCTTTGATCGACTGCACGTTGGCGTGAATTGGTGCCTACGTGCCAGAACAAATCGACCTGCGGCCCGGATCTTGAGATGTTGAGTCCCCGATTGGTTGGAGCGTTGCGAATTCGGACGAATTCCTGTTTTTCGCAGAGAATTGTGATGATTGCCTTTTTATCCCCACCCGCCTTTGACTCTTCAACGGCACGGGATGTTTTGCCGCGGAGGCCGACAAAAAAAGTAACCTCGGAGAAACGCGAGCCTCGAGTTGTCCGGAAACAGAAGACCGGCGCCCCCACGGCGTCGCCAACGGTATCTTTGGGGGGATTTGTGGTAGCGGAGGAGGGACTTGAACCCCCGACACGCGGATTATGATTCCGCTGCTCTAACCAACTGAGCTACTCCGCCACGAGTGAGAGGCGATTTAAGCGAGGGGCCCGATAGGGTCAAGAGGAAAAAGCCTGTATCTGCTGGGTTTCTTACGCCATTTCGATGAAGGGGTGGTATCAGGCCCGACTGGATTGCGCGATCTTACGTATGAACGATGCGCAGGCGTCATGGGCGGTGATTTGGATCATGTGGCCGCGCCCCTCCATCTCTTCGTAGATTAGGCCA
Organism: Ruegeria sp. E1; assembly: GCF_056534225.1. NCBI lineage: Bacteria > Pseudomonadati > Pseudomonadota > Alphaproteobacteria > Rhodobacterales > Roseobacteraceae > Ruegeria > Ruegeria sp. E1. The sequence goes on from NZ_JBQFPE010000006.1 coordinate 102,786, forward strand.
TACTCGGTCATGGATGCGCCATGTCGATGGGCGGACAGTACGGGGTCTTCGGCACCGAACAGGATGCCTCCGGGCACTTTCAACTCTGCATAGCGCTTGCTCAGCGCTTCGATGCTGGCTTCGGCCCCGATCACATCCTGCGAAGCGGTAATGAAAGCTGAGGGGCGCAGACCCAGCGCGCCGCCCGCGCGATCCAGAAAGTCAGCAGGTGCGGGTTCTGGCGCAAATACATCTTTCAAAACCAACGGCGCGGTTTTTCTGGCCAACGGGACTGCGATGGTATGTCCGATCAGATTGCGTAACCATTCGGTCCGGATCTCAAGCGGTTTGAATGCAGCAGGCGTTCCCGGCATCTTCTGGGTCAGCGGCGATAGCAATGCCAGCGCTTGGGTGTTTTCTGGGTAGTCCAAAGCAATCGCCAGCGAAACGGCACCTCCCAGAGAATGTCCGACGAGTACGGCCTTTTCGACATTCTTGGCTTGCAAGAACTCGTGGATCATCCGTCCCTGTTCAGGCAGGGCCGCAAGTTGCGCAGTGTCACGTGTGGAATAGCCGCATCCAGGACGGTCCACTGCGATCACGTGATAGTCGTCTGCCAGATCGTCCATCATGGCATAGGTAAAGTGCTGAAGCTGGCCCGAGAGACCGTGGATCATCACGATGGTCGGGTTCTGTGGGTCGCCACGTTCGACATAGTGGATCGATCCGCCGCCAACTGGCATGATTTGACCAAGCTGAGGCACAGCTTCCTGGCCCTGACGGGTCAATCGACGTGTCCAGAGGTTCATGAGGACCAAAAACAGTCCGAAGAGTACCGCGATCATCAGCAGGATTGTCATGTCAGGCCTTTTGGGTGCGGGCGCATTGCGTCAGTGAATTCTATGTTTGTGATCCCGACTTTGCCACACAGATTCTGGTTCCGGGTTCTCACGAACCGGTACAGTGACCTTTGGGGCAATCTGATTTCTTTAATCTGCCTGGTTCAGAATTTCAGGCGCCGGACGGGGTAGGGTATCAAGCATGTCGGCAACGGCTGTCCGACAATCCTGACCTACCCAATCCGAAGGAAAGAACATCGACGGTAAATCAGGCTGGCGAAGGACGACACGACGCCAGCGATGCACCAGAAGAGTTCGGAGCGTTGCGCATTGAACCGGAGTCAGGACACTCTTTGCCCGTCTCGTTCGTGCCGCACGATCGATTGCATCCAGAAAGGAACGGCACGCGGCGCGCAGATCGGTCGGGCAAAGCCGATCTTGCAGCCACGCAGGGACGGCCTGCGGCGTCACTTCAAACGCCAACAAGGTATCGGTCTGTATGGGAACTGGTCCCCGGCCCAGCGCGACGGTTCGGCTGATCGGGATGTAGTCACGGCTTAGCATGATGTCCTCAAGCACTCGGGTACCGGTGCCGTCTTCGGTAATCAACAGGTGCCATTGATTGCCGGGTGCCGGATCGCGCGCATAGATCCGTGGGGTGACGGCACTTGATTGAGAACGCCCATAGTCGGTGAGGTAGTGTCTTGAGACACGCCCAATCCGGTCACTTTCGATCCAGCGATCCTTGCGTAGCCGGTGCAGGGCGACCCGGATCGCTTCGGGCTTGATGCCGATGGGCTCGATGATACGCGTCAGCGCACCACCTGAAATCTGCGCACCCGGTTCTTGGGCAAGATCACCAAACAGAGAGACGATGACCGACCAAACCCGCAAATCCTGCGGATCTGCCAATTCGGCCAGGGTCGTTTCGAACCACGTATCTCGGCTGGTCATGTATCCAGTTTAACTTATTATCATGAATAAGAAAAACACATTCCCCGCCAGAACATGTGTCAGCAGGCACACATCGTCAGAAGCTCGTACTCGGCAACCATTTCACCATCCTGATTGGTCAGTGTGACGTGCCAGCGAACCTCGCCATAGTCGTCATTGCGCTGGGTCTTTTGTTTGACAGTCAGGCGGACTTTGATTGCATCGCCGGCCACGACCGGCTTCATAAATCGCAACCCGTCCAGCCCGGTATTGGCCAGGACAGGGCCTTCGTTTGGTTCAACAAACAGCCCGGCGGCAAAGCTCAGCAGTAGATAGCCATGGGCGACGCGACCGGGGAAGAACGGGTTTCGCGCGGCGGCGTCCTCATCCATATGGGCATAGAAAGTGTCACCGGTGAATTGGGCGAAATGTTCAATGTCATCCAGCGTGATGGTGCGAGCGGCAGTGTGCAGGGTCTGTCCGATGCTCAGCTCGCCAAACTTGCGGGTAAAGGGATGCGCGGGCTCTAGAACCTCGGGTGCGCCGGGCACCCATTTCCGGCCGATCTCGGTCAGCATCCGCGGGGATCCCTGTATCGCCGTGCGCTGCATATAATGTTTGACCCCACGCACGCCGCCCATCTCTTCACCGCCGCCTGCACGGCCCGGTCCGCCGTGGATCATGTGCGGCAGAGGCGAGCCATGGCCAGTGGATTCCGCCATGGAGTCGCGGTCGTTGATGTAGATACGCCCGTTATACGCCGCTGCCGCCATAACTACGTCGCGCGCGACCTTTGGATCGTGGGTGATCAGCGAGGTGACAAGCGAGCCTTGACCACGGTTGGCCAGCGCCGTGGCGTGCGCCAGATCGCGGTATCCCATGATGGTTGAAACGGGTCCAAAAGCTTCGGTGTCATGTACGCGCTGCGCATTGTCAGGGTCGCTGCAATGAAACAGCATGGGCGGTACAAACGCACCTGTTTCCGGCCCCTGAACGCTGAACGAAGACGGGTCGCCGAACACGCGTTGCGCTTCGGATGCGATCAGGTCAGCCTTGGCCAACACATCCGCCTTTTGCGCGTTTGAGACCAATGCGCCCATGCGGGTGGTATCCTGACGTGGATCGCCGATTGTCACTTTGGACAGTTTGGCCGACAGGGCGTCGATCACGGGCTGAACCTGCGTTTCGGGCACAATGATCCGGCGGATGGCCGTGCATTTTTGTCCGGCCTTGGTGGTCATCTCGCGGACGACCTCTTTTATAAACAACTCGAACTCAGGCGTTCCTTCCACCGCGTCCGGACCGAGGATCGAAGCATTCAGGCTGTCCTGTTCGGCCACGAACCGGACCGAGTTCCGGACAATCGCAGGCGTTTGGCGCAGTTTCAGTGCGGTATCGGCAGAGCCGGTGAAGCTGACCACGTCCTGACAGTCCAGCCGATCCAGCATATCTCCAAGACCACCCGAAACAAGTTGCAACGCGCCGTCGGGAAGCACTCCGGCATCCAGCATGACGCGAACGGCCAACTCGGTGACATAGCAGCTATTGGTTGCCGGTTTCACGATGGCGGGCATTCCGGCCAGCAGAGTTGGGGCCAGTTTTTCCAACATGCCCCAGACGGGAAAATTGAACGCGTTGATATGGATCGCCACGCCCTGCAATGGCGTGCAGATATGCTGCCCCAGAAACGTGCCGTTGCGCGAAAGCTGTTCGACATCGCCGTCCAGATACACTTGCGCATCCGGCATTTCGCGCCGTCCTTTGGATGAAAAGACGAACATCGTGCCGATGCCACCGTCGATATCGATCAGATGGTCCTTTTGCGTCGCACCGGTCTCAAAGCTTAGTTCATAGAGCGCCTGTTTATGCTCGGACATCGCCTGCGCCAGCGCCTTGAGCATTCGGGCGCGGTCGTGGAAGGTCAGAGCGCGCAGAGCAGGGCCGCCGGTGTTACGCGCATGATCCAGCATGGCCTGAACATCCAGACCATCATTGCCCGCGGCTGCAAAAGGCTCACCCGTGATGGCCGAGGTGATGGTGCGCGCACCGGGTCCGGGTGCGACCCACGCACCGGCGGCAAAGCTGGAGATCTGATGCAGGGACATGGTGTCCTCCTGTTCTGAAGCAGGGCCTAATGCCCCAGTGCGCCCATTTGTTGCGGCAGGTAAAGGACCACGATGGGGACAAGCACGATCAGTGCCAGACGAAAGATATCGGCGACCCAAAACGGGGTGACGCCGCGAAAGATTGTGCCTGTGGAAACATCCCCGACAACGCCTTTCAGGATAAAGACGTTCAGGCCCACGGGCGGGGTAATGAGCGAAATCTCGGTGACGACGACAACCACGATGCCGAACCAGATCGGGTCGTAGCCCAGCGATGTGACCAGCGGGAAGAAAATCGGGACGGTCAGCAACAGCATCGACAGCGATTCAAAAACGCAGCCCAGAATGATGTAGATGCCAAGGATCATCAGGATCACCACAAAGGGCGATACGTCATAAGCCGTGACCAGCGCGATCAGGGCTTCGGGCAAGCCCGCCAGATTGATGAAATTGGAAAAAATCTGCGCTCCAATCAACACCGCAAACAGGGCCGAGGCGGTAAAGCAGGTTTCTTTCAACACTTCAAAGGTCGAGCCAACTGTCAGCCCGCCGCGAAACAGGGCGATCAGAAAGGCCCCGGCTGCGCCCATGCCTGCGGCCTCGGTCGGGGAAAAGGTCAGGTTCAGCGGCTCGAAATCAAACGCGCCGTATAGCCCGCCGATCACCAGAAAGAACAGCAGCAACACCGCCCAGACCGACCCCAGCGCGCGGATGCGTTCGGACCAGGTGGCGCGTTCCCCAGCAGGTCCGGAGTCGGGGTTGCGCCAGACGGTCCAGCGCACGGCAAAAAGATAGAACAGAATGCCGAGGATGCCGGGAATGATCCCGGCCATGAACAGCTTGCCAATCGAGGTTTCGGTCAGCAGGCCATAGATGACCAGAATGACCGATGGCGGGATCAGGATACCCAGCGTGCCGCCCGCCGCAATCGAGGCGGTCGAGAGTTCATCCGAATAGCCATAGCGCCGCATTTGCGGCATGGCGACCTTGGACATGGTGGCGGCGGTCGCCAGCGACGATCCGCAGATGGCCGAGAACCCTCCGCAGGCTGCAACCGTCGCCATGGCTATGCCACCTCGCATATGTCCCAGAAAGGCGTTCGAGACCGCATAAAGCTCACGCGCCATACCGCCTTTGTTGACGAACAGGCCCATCAGGATGAACAGCGGCACCACCGACAGGCCATAATCCTGCGCGGTGTCGGTGATCTGTCGGCCTACCATCGACATGGCGGCCTTCAGCCCGCGCTCGGACAGGATCGAACCGCCGCGTTCGTAGGCAAAACCCAACGTGCCCACCAGCCCCATGGCAAAGACAATGGGCAGGCGCATCAGGACAAGGATCAGGACAATTGCGAAGCCAATCAGTGCAGCGGTCATTTGGCGGGCTCCGACAGGGTGTGGGGGGCAAAAAAGCGCAACAGTCCGGTGGCGATCATCACCACCCCGGTCACGGTGACGGACAAGGTGATGAACCATCCGATCAGATAGGTCGGGATCGACAGATATTCGGTCACATCCCCATAGTCGCGAGCGCGTTCAGCCAAAATCCAAACCCGTTGAGCAGGCCAGTACAGCATGACGCCGCAGACCAGATAGATCACCAGATCGCGGATGCGCGACAGGTGCAGCCTGTGGAATATCCCATCAGTCAGGTCAACCGCGATGTGCCCGTTTGTTGTCGACACAATCGGCAGGACCGAGAACACGAGAATGGCCATAAGGATGCGGGTCAATTCAGTCGCCGCCTCAATCGGCGCGTTAAAGACCGACCGCAGGATAACGTCGCAAAAGGTCATCACCATCAGGATGAACAGCGCGACGCTGGCGACGATCACCGGCAGGATGCTGGCGCGGCGCAGGAACCGAATGAATTGGAACATTACTACCTCGGGCTTGAGGACGAAGCGGCCATCGGGCCGCTCCGGGCGTTGATCAGTTCGACGACATTTCCGATTTGATCATGTCATAGGCGGCCTGCGCGTCGACACCGGCTGCGTCAACCTCGGCAATTACTTTGCCGCGAATGTCTTCGGCGATGGCCGAGAATTTTTCCATGTCGGCATCGCTGGCTGCATTGATCGCATTGCCTTCGGTGGCTTCGGTTGCTTCGCGGCCCGTGGCGTCGATCTCATCCCAGATTTTGCCGATTTCACGGCTGAGCGGCTCGCCGAACACCTGTTCGTCCAGCGCCTTTTGCAGGTCCTCGGGCAGGTCAGCAAACGTATCTTCGTTCATGATGAAGGCAAACGAGCCGCGATAGAGACCGCCGGGCATTTCATAGACGTTCTGCGCCACTTCGGTCAGCTTGAAACCCTTGCGGGATTCCAGCGGCATGACCACGCCGTCTGCGGCTTTCGAGGCCAGCGTCTCATAAACTTTCGGGGCCGGAACCTGAATGCCGGTTGCGCCCAACGCCGCGCCAACATCGCCGCCGACACCACCCGGAATTCGCACTTTGAGACCCGAAACCTCGTCCAGCGAGGTCACAGGGCTGCTGGAATGCAGTTGCGCCGGTCCATGGGTGTGCAGCGCGATGACTTTGACACCGCGATGCTCATCAGCGGCCTTGAGATGCGCATCATAGGCGCGCCAATAAGCGACCGAGGCCTCTTCGGCACTGCCCTCGTAGCCGGGCAGCTCAATCAGTTTTGTGGTGACAAAGCGACCCGGCTGATAGCCGTGGAAAATGATCGACGCATCCGCAGCGCCGTCCATGATCAGGTCCATCTGGGCGGGCGGCGGTGCGATGCCCAGTTTCAACTCAGCTGTGACCTGCCCATCGGTTGCCTCTTCGACCATCTCGACGAATTTGGGCCACATCTTGGCGTTGATGCCATGTGTCGGCGGGGCCCAGCTGGAAATTGTCAGGGTGTAGTCGGCAGCAAATGCGATACTGCCAGATACCGCCAGCGTCGCCGAGGCCAACAATGTTGTGAGCTTGGTTAATTTCATGACCGGGTCTCCTCCTCAAAAGCGCAAGTCGTGAACATCGTTATTGTTGGTTTTGTAACCATCAATGCTGTTTTGTCGGGTCTGTCACTGGGTTTCCGTCAAGACCGCTCGGGCGGCTGGCGCCCATAGTTGTGGAATTTATTGACCAACCGTTCGGTTTATGCAAGATGTTTGTTGTAACGAATGCAAAGCGAACGGGCAATGTCTGATACGATTCTTTCGCAAAGCCACGGAAACTGGGTCGAAATTACCCTGAATCGACCTGACCGTCTGAACAGCTTTACCGAGGAAATGCACTTCGCACTCAGGTCAGCAATCGAAGGCGCGCGCGACAGCGCAGCCCGTGCGATTCTGTTGACCGGTGCAGGGCGGGGCTTTTGCGCGGGGCAGGATTTGTCTGACCGGAACCCGGCCAAAATGGATGGCCCGCCGGATCTTGGACAGACGGTTCGCACATTCTATGCTCCGCTGGTGCGTCTGATCCGGTCATTGGAATTCCCAGTGGTCTGCGCCGTAAATGGCGTCGCGGCGGGGGCAGGGGCGAATGTTGCCTTGGCCTGCGATATCGTTCTGGCGGCGGAATCGGCCAAGTTCATTCAGTCCTTTGCAAAGGTCGGTCTGATCCCAGACACGGGCGGCAGCTGGCATCTGCCGCATTTGGTGGGCGAGGCGCGCGCGAAAGGACTTGCTCTGACGGGCCAGCCTTTAGCGGCGCCACAGGCGGCAGAATGGGGATTGATCTGGAAGGCCGTCCCGGACGCCGAATTGATGGCCGAGGCTCGCACGTTGACCGAACAACTAGCCAACGGCCCGACGCTGGGTCTGGGCCTGACCAAGCAGGTGATTCAGGGTGCAGCGACAAACACCTTGTCCGACCATCTTGAGGTCGAGGCCGACGCAATGCGTACCTGCGGCCAGAGTGCGGATTATGCCGAAGGCGTAACCGCATTTCTTGAAAAACGTGCGCCGGTCTTTCGGGGGAGCTGAGATGACACCCAAAGCCCGTGCGGAAAAAGCAGCCGCCACCTTGTGGGGGCGTGACAGGGCTTCGGCCTGGGCTGGAATGGAGCTCATAGAGATTGATGAAGGAACGGCAGTGTTGGAGTTGCTGATCGAAGATCATCATTGCAACGGACACGGAATTTGCCACGGCGGGGTGACCTTCATGCTGGCCGACAGCGCCTTTGCCTTTGCCTGCAACAGCCGCAACCGTTCGACCGTGGCCCAGCATAATGTGATCAGCTATGTCGCTCCGGCCAGAACCGGTGACCGTCTGACTGCACGCGCGACTGAACAAAGCCTGACCGGGCGCAGTGGAATTTACGATGTGACGATGACCAATCAGAATGACGTGAAAATTGCCGAGTTTCGGGGGTTTTCCCGCGCAATTGGTGGAACTGTCTTTGACGAGACCAAGGGGGAATGATGAAGGATTTGACTCCGAACAAGGCGGATCTGGACCCGATCGAGATCGCGTCGATTGACGAAATCCGGGCATTGCAGTTGCAGCGCCTGCACTGGTCGCTGCGCCATGCCTATGACAATGTCCCGATGTATCGCCAACGATTTGATGAAGCGGGCGTTCATCCCGACGATCTGAAAACGCTTGGCGATCTGGGCAAATTTCCTTTTACCTACAAAAATGACCTGCGCGATAATTACCCCTTTGGTCTGTTTGCCGTGCCGCGGGAACAGATCATCCGCATCCATGCTTCATCGGGGACAACGGGCAAGCCGACGGTTGTGGGCTATTCTCAGGGCGACATTGACAACTGGGCGGACCTAGTGGCGCGGTCCCTGCGGGCCAGCGGGTTGCGGCGGGGTGATATCGTGCACAACGCCTATGGCTATGGCCTGTTCACCGGCGGATTGGGCGCGCATTATGGAATCGAACGTCTGGGCGCAACAGTCGTGCCGATGAGCGGTGGGCAAACGGCCAAGCAGGTCGACCTGATCACCGATTTCCGGCCTGACGGTATACTGGTTACACCGTCCTACATGCTCAACATTCTCGAACAGTTTCATAAGGTCGGGCTGGACCCGCGCGAATGCTCTTTGTCCGTGGGTGTGTTCGGGGCCGAGCCGTGGACGGATTCGATGCGGTCCGAGGTTGAACAAGCCTTTGACATGCACGCGGTTGATATCTACGGCCTGTCGGAAATCATGGGACCGGGCGTGGCCAATGAATGTGTGGAAACCAAGGATGGCCCGGTGATCTGGGAAGATCACTTCTACCCCGAGATCATTGACCCGGAAACCGGAGACGTCCTGCCAGATGGCGAAATGGGAGAGCTTGTTTTTACCACTCTGACCAAAGAAGGGCTTCCGATGATCCGCTATCGCACCCGCGATCTGACGCGGCTTTTGCCGGGAACTGCGCGATCCATGCGACGGATGGAAAAGATCACGGGACGCTCAGATGACATGATCATCCTGCGCGGCGTCAACGTGTTCCCCAGCCAGATCGAGGAACAGGTTCTGGCGACGGGTGGTCTTGCGCCCTATTACCAGATCGAATTGTTCCGTTCGGGGCATATGGATGCCATGCGCGTCTTTGTCGAAGCGATGCCGGACGCAGCGGATGACCTCAGCAGGACAGCGGCGGCGCGGATGCTGACGCGGCGGATCAAGGACATTGTTGGCATTTCCACTGAAATTCATGTCGGCGATCCCGGTACAGTGGAACGAAGTCAGGGCAAAGCCCGCCGCGTTATCGACAACCGCAATACCTGACCCCGGACCGGAGACAATATATTGGCCCGAACGATTGCAAAGGACCACGACCATAAACGCGCCCGTATTCTGAAATCGGCTGCGCATGTTTTTGCACGGGAAGGGTTTGACCGGGCTTCGATGTCGCAGCTTGCCAAGGAATGCGGCATATCGAAGGCCAATATCTATCACTACTACGACAGCAAGGATGCCATTCTTTTCGACATCCTCGACACCTATCTGAGACAGCTGCGCGACGGGATTTGCGGGTTGGACATGGCAGGGCTTGCACCGCCCGATCAGCTGCGCAAGGTCGTGTGCGAAATCCTTCTGGCTTATCAGGGTGTAGACGACGAACACCGGGTGCAGACCAGCGGCATGTCTGCGCTGCCCGCTGAACAACAACGGCTTTTGCGCGGATATCAAAAGGACCTGGTCGACTTCCTGAGCGCTATTATCGCCAGCAATGCCCCCGGCACTGTCGGCAGCGATCCGGCCAGGCTGCGCGCGACGACCATGTCGGTCTTTGGAATGCTGAACTGGTTCTACATGTGGAACGCGGGCGCGGATGCCAGCGCGCGATCGGACTATGCCGAACTGGTCAGCGACCTGACGCTGGACGGGCTGCGCGGGCTGTAACGGCGCGGCGGGGCAAGCAGACGTGATTTGGCTTAACCTGCCATCTGGTGTTAACCAGACTTGGGAGGCCTGCCATGAACACCCCGGAACGCTTTGAAAAATTCTACTTTGCCAAGGTTGGACTGGGCGAAGCGTGCGGTTGTGCCGAAAAGGTCATCGACGTCTATGAATTCAATCGCCAAGGTGGTGCCGCAGCAAAGCGTGGCGTGAAGCGCGGAAAGCGCAAGCGCCGCTCGCTTAGATCTTTTGCGCTGAAATACGGCCTTATCGGCCGCAAGCGCCCCGAATAAGGATCAGGGCGTTCTCAGACCCAATTGGCCCACGACGCGGGTCGCCTTGGCGCTCCAGCGCGCTTTCAGCTCGGCCCCGGACAAGCGTCGCAGCCCCAACTTGCGCAGGGCCTCGGTCTTGTCCGCGCTGCCCGCGCCAAAGCTGGCCGCGACGCGCGACCACCAATAGTCGACCGAGCGCTGCATCTGTTCAGCCGCGCCCTGATCGGCCAGCTTTACCGCGCCTTCCAGCGCCAGTTCGCCATGATGCGCCTCGATGGGCGCGATTGTGCGGAAGGCTTCGGCCAGCGGCTGATATGAAATCGTTGAGAATTCAGCCAGCTGTTCGGCCACGGCACAGCTCATCAACAGGTTCATAATGACCGCATCGGTCCAACCTTCGATTGGATAGTTAAATACCGCCAGTCGCATGTCATGTTCGCTGCGGACCGCGCCGATATCCGCGTCGCGATCCAGACGGGCCGTCCATGGGTGATGCGTGGCGTATCGCTCGGTATCGGCGCCAAACTCGCCCATGATTTTCAGGACGCGGTCGGCATTGTCGGTTTTCTCAAGCACGATCCGTGCAGCGGCGATGCGTTCCTTGATCCCAGGCCCCTCATTGATGACATCAGCAAACCCGGCGGCCCCGGCCAATTCGCTGTCGACAAAAGTCGCCATCAGCTTCATCAGTTCCGCTCGATAACGCGGTGGCACATTGGTTGGGTTGGTCAGAACTCCGCCAGCGGCCAGATAGCTTTCGATGGTCATGGTGTCAGACATAAGCTCTCTCCGTTCACTGGTCGTAGTCGACAACGACGCGGTCGGTAATCGGATAGGCCTGACAACTCAGGACATAGCCCTTTTCGACCTCGTAATCCTCAAGCGCATGGTTGGCGACCATCTCGACATCGCCCTCTAGCACCTTGCAGCGGCAGGTTGAACAGACCCCGGCCTTGCAGGCATAAGGCGCGTCCATGGCGTTTTCCAGTGCGGCTTCGAGTATGGTTCGATCCTTGGGCAGGGTGACGGTTTGCGTGGCACCGTCCAGGGTAATCGAGGCCGATGTCTGATTGGCCTGCGACGCTGCATCCACAGGACCGGTCTTGCGTTTCGCCCGACCCGGCTGGGCACTGGCGAACAGTTCGAACCTGATCTGGTCATCGCCCAAACCATGGGCGCGCAGCGCTGCAGCGATACCCAGCATCATCGGCTCGGGACCGCAGATGAACGCCGTGTCAACATTGTCGATATCGACCCAGTGCCGAAACAGATCAGCGCATTTTTCCTGCGTGACCAGCCCGGTGAACAGATCGATATCCTGCGCGTCGGTCTCCAGAATATGGATCACGTTCAGGCGGCCCATATACTGGTTCTTGAGATCCTCAAGCTCCTCGCGGAACATGATCGTGTTGATGCCCTTGTTGGCATAGATCAGCGTGAACCGGGACTGCGGTTCGCGGGCAAGCGTGGTTTTCAGGATCGACAGAACCGGCGTTATGCCCGACCCGCCCGCGAAGCCCAGATATTGCTTTTCAGCAGCCGGATCGATAGCGGTATGAAAGCTGCCCATCGGCGGCATCGCCTGCAAGGTATCGCCGATCTTGAGGTCCGTATTGGCCCATGTCGAGAACGCACCACCCTCGACCCGTTTGATCCCAACCTGCAGAATACCGTCATCCTTGCCCGCGCAAATCGAGTAGGAGCGGCGCAGTTCCTCGCCATCGAATTCACGGCGGAAGGTCAGATACTGGCCCTGCGTGAACTCGAATTCGCTGGCCGAGCCGTTCACCGGTTTCAGCGTCACCACCACCGCGTCGCGGATGGTCTTGTGAATATCGGTGACTTGCAGATCGTGAAAGCGTGCCATCCGGTGATCCTCCCTCAGATGCACTTGAAATAGTCAAAAGGTTCCAGGCAGTCGGTGCAGCGCCAATGCGCCTTGCACGGGGTCGAGCCGAACTGGCTGACCTTTTCAACCGCTCTGCTGTGGCAGAGCGGGCAGCGTTCGGGGCCGCCTGCGGGCTGGGGTGGGGCGATGCCGTATTCTTCCAGTTTGGCGCGGCCTTTGTTGCTGAGCCAATCGGTGGTCCAGGCAGGGGCGATGCTGGTTTCGATCTGCAGATCGTCAATGCCGTGATCGCGCAGGGCGGTTTCGATGTCCATGCTGATGACCGAGGTCGCCGGACAGCCCGAATATGTTGGCGTGACCGTCACCTTCAATATGTCGCCATCCCAGCGCACGTCGCGCACGATGCCCAGATCAACGACCGAGATCACCGGGATCTCGGGGTCGGGAACGGCATCCAGCCATGTCCAGATCTGTTTTATGCTTGCCTGCATCGTTTCGCGTGCCTTGCTTGTTGTGCGGGTGGCAACCTGGGTGCGGAATTTTGAAAAAATTCCTGTTTGATTTCTTTTGAAGAAATCAATCCAGCGTCACCATTTCGCGCCGGGATAGGCGCGTTGTAACCACTGCATCTGCGTCAGAAGGTGGCCCAGATGTTCCGTATGCATCTGCCCATCGCGCCCGCCTTTGTGGGCAAAGCGGCTGTCGGGAATGATCAACGTGGCTTCGGTCAGAACCCGCCCGACCAGCGCGTCGTACTCCTCGCGCAAATCAGCCGGATTGGGCGCGATCCCGGCTTTGACCATCTCGGCATCCACCGCATCGCCGGCAAACATCTCGCCAACGTAAGGCCACAGATAGTCCAGCGCTTCTTGCATCCGCGTATGGCTTTCCTCGGTCCCGTCGCCCAAGCCCACAACCGTGTCGCCCGAGCGTTCAAGGTGATAGCTGACCTCTTTGCTGGCCTTCGCGGCAATCGCAGCGACCCGTTCATCCGAGGATTTCATCAGACGCCCCAGCATGATCGAATGCCACGCATCGAACAGGAACTGACGCATCAGCGTGCGCCCGAAATCCCCATTCGGCGCCTCTACCAGCAGCACGTTGCGGAAATCCCATGCGTCGCGCAGAAAGGCCAGATCATCGGCGCTTTGGCCACCGCTGACCTCTCCGGCAAGGCCCAGCCACATCTGGGTCTGGCCGATCAGGTCCAGCGCTGTGTTGGCCAGCGCGATGTCTTCTTCCAGTACCGGTGCATGACCGCACCATTCGCTGACGCGATGGCCAAGGATTAGGGTGTTGTCTCCCATCCGCAGCAGGAACTGCTGAAACGCTTCATCCCGTGTCATCACATCGCCCCCACTTCGTCAGGGATGTCGAAGAATGTCGGGTGGCGATAGACCTTGCTTTCGCTGGGTTCATAAAGCGGGCCCTTGTCGCTGGGTGATGAGGCGGCGATGTTGTTGGCCTCGACCACCCAGATCGACACGCCTTCGTTGCGGCGCGTGTAAACATCGCGGGCATTCTTGATCGCCATCTCTGCGTCCGGTGCATGCAGTGAGCCAACATGGCGGTGGCTTAACCCATGCTGACCGCGGATAAAGATTTCCCACAGGGGCCATTCATTGCTCATAGTGTGTCCTCCTCGGGTTTATTCTGCCGCCAGATTGCGGGCGCGTTTCTTGCGGGCATGTGCCAGTAACCCGTCGCGCACCCATTTGCCGTCGTTCCAGGCCTTATTGCGTGCGGCAAGACGGTCTGCATTGCAGGGGCCATTGCCTTTGAGCACGTCATAAAACTCGGACCAGTCCGGATCGGTGTAATCATAGTGACCCCGTTCCTCGTTCCATTTCAGATCGGGATCAGGAATGGTGAGGCCCAGATATTCGGCTTGCGGCACGGTCTGATCTACGAATTTCTGGCGCAGTTCGTCATTTGTGTTGATCTTGATCTTCCAGGCCATGGATTGGGCAGAGTGCACGCTGTTCTTGTCCGAGGGTCCGAACATCATCAGCGACGGATACCACAGCCGGTTCAACGCATCCTGCGCCATTCTGCGCTGTTCGGGCGTGCCCTCGGCCATCTTGCGGATCGCGTCATATCCCTGCCGCTGATGGAACGATTCTTCCTTACAGATACGGATCATCGCACGCGAGTAGGGGCCGAAGGAGGTTCGCTGCAGCGGCACCTGATTCATGATCGCAGCCCCATCAACCAGCCATCCCACAGCGCCGATATCGGCCCAGTTCAGGGTCGGATAATTGAAGATCGACGAGTATTTCATGCGCCCATCCAACAGCATCTCGGTGATCTCGTCGCGGCTGACACCCAGCGTTTCGGCGGCGCAGTACAGATACAGCCCATGCCCGGCCTCATCCTGCACCTTGGCCAGCAGGATCGCCTTGCGTTCCAGCGTGGGTGCGCGCGTGATCCAGTTGCCTTCGGGCAGTTGGCCGACGATCTCGGAATGGGCGTGTTGGCCGATCTGGCGGATCAGGGTTGCGCGGTAGTCATCTGGCATCCAGTCCTTGGGCTCGATCTTGATATCCGCGTCGATCTTGTCCTGAAAGGCGCGTTCCTGCTCGGACATCTCTTCGCGGGACTTTACGCCGGTTCCGGCGGATTTCACCATCTGTGCATACATTCCGGTTTCCTCCTCAGATACGTTCGATAATCATTGCCGCACCCTGGCCGACACCCACGCACATAGTGCACAGTGCATATCGGCCACCGGTCCGGCGCAGTTGATAGGCGGCGGTCATCACCAGCCGCGCGCCCGTCATGCCCAGCGGATGGCCGATGGCAATCGCGCCGCCATTGGGGTTCACATGCGGTGCGTCGTCAGGCACACCCAGTTCGCGTAGCGTGGCCAGCCCTTGTGCGGCAAAAGCCTCGTTCAATTCTATCACATCCATCTGATCGATGCTTAGTTCTGCGCGGGCCAGTACCTTGCGGCTGGCCGGAACCGGGCCAATGCCCATCACGCGCGGTTCGACCCCGGCGACGGACATGCCAACGATGCGGGCAATCGGGGTCAGCCCGTTTTTGGACGCGGCGCTTTCGTTTGCCAGCAGGATCGCCGCTGCACCATCATTAACGCCCGATGCGTTCCCAGCGGTGACGGTCATATCTGGACCGTTTATGCCTTTGAGCTTGCCCAGTGTTTCAACGCTTGTCCCCGGACGCGGATGCTCGTCGTCTTGAACGACGATCGGATCACCCTTGCGCTGCGGGATCGTGACCGGGGTGATCTCCTCCTGAAACACCCCGGTCTGGTGCGCCGTGGCCCAGCGGGCCTGGCTGCGTTCGGCGAAAGCATCCTGGTCTTCGCGGCTGATGCCGTAAGTTTCCGCCACGTTATCTGCTGTTTGAGGCATCGAGTCGATACCATATTTTTGCTGCATCTTCGGGTTCACAAAACGCCAGCCGATTGTCGTGTCGTAAACCGAATTATCGCGGGTAAACGCGCCCGAGGCTTTGGGCATCACAAAGGGCGCGCGGGTCATGCTTTCCACACCGCCGGCGATGGCCATGTCGTAGTCCCCCGCCCGAATTGCCCGCGCAGCCATGCCGACTGCATCCATGCCGCTGGCGCACAGACGATTAACCGTGGTGCCCGGCACATCCACCGGCAGACCCGCCAGCAGGGCGGCCATGCGGGCGACATTCCTGTTGCTCTCTCCGGCCTGATTGGCGTCGCCGTAGATCACGTCGTCCAGACTTGCCCAATCGACCTGAGTGTTCCGGGCAACCAAAGCCGCAATAGGTATCGCGGCCAGATCATCCGTGCGCACCTGGCTCAGGCTACCGCCATATCGACCGATGGGGGTGCGTTGGGCGTCGCAGATAAAGGCGTCCATGCTCAGAACTCTCCGAAGTCAGGTCGCCTCGATTAGGCGACCGATGGGTCGGTTAATACGATTTCACGCGATTCGCGGCAAGAAAAATGTAACACGAAAAATGAAAGATCAGAAAAACGGTAACATGACCTGTGATGTCAGTGTGAAATCAACGCGTCAAAACAGCAGTTTTGCCCGGGCGATCCGATTTATCGCCCGAGCTGCATGACCGGTCATCGCGACCCGCCAATTAAACCATGGCAAAGATCCGCGCAGGGCCGCCCGATCCGCCCCGATGGGCCGGAGCGCCGACGATCAATGTGGCCCCGCTGGCTGGAACCTTGTCGAGATTTGCCAAATTCTCGATCCCATAGCGGTTTGTTGGCAGCCACGCATAATGGGTGGCAAAATCGCCCGACGGGCCATGATCCAGTGACAGGGAATCCACCGCCAGCGCGACAGCTCCGGTTTCATCCATCAGCATCTGCGCCGCTTCGACATGAAAGCCGGGAAAATGCATTTTGCCTTCGTCATCGGCATTGCGGAAATCGGGTGTCGCGGTTTTCGCGCCCCAACCCGAATGCATAGCCACGCAGGCACCATCAGGAATTGGTCCGTTGGCATCGATCCATGCTTTCAGATCGTCCGGGGTAACCTGAGCATCCGCATCCTCGGCAGCCCGCGCAGCAATATCCACAACGCAGAGCGGGCAGACTAGGTTCGAAACCGGGATCTCATCCACCGATTGCCCGTCTGCTGAGAAGTGAAGTGGCGCGTCAATATGGGTTCCGGTGTGCTCGTTTACGGCAAGATTGAACAGGTTGAACCCGTTCTCGGCAAAATTGAACGCTTGATTTGTTTCTATTCCGGGCTGGCCAAAATAAGTGGGGAACGCGTCGTCGTAGACATGGGTCATGTCGACAACTTCGCCGTGACCGGCTGCCATGGCGGGCGTTGTCGCCGCAGTTCCCAGCGCCACGCCCGCGGTCGCTGCGGCCCCGGCCTTGAAAAAGGAACGCCGCGAGATCATGCGATCCTTGACCACATTCATCACACATACATCACACATTGAGTCACTCCCTGTCTGGTTATGGCCCCGTCACCTGAACCGGTTCGGGATCCATCTGGCACGTTAGCACAGGTTTTCACCTAGTGTTCCAACATGCCGGGACAAATGAGAGGTCACATATGTGTTAGCGCAGGGCGTTTTCCGCTGCCGTCCGCACGGCGCGAATATTCTGTCCATAGACATCTGGTGCATCAACCGATCCACCTTTGAACACAGCGGATCCCGCCACCAGAACGTCTGCGCCTGCGGCCGCAACCAGCGGTGCCGTCTGCGGATCAACACCGCCATCGATTTCGATGTGAACGGGACGGTCGCCAATCATCTGCCGCAGGCGGCGCACTTTGGCCGTCATGTCGATGAACTTCTGCCCGCCAAAACCGGGGTTCACTGTCATGACGCAAACCAGATCCGCAAGATCCAGCAAATGCTCGACCGCTTCGGCAGGGGTGCCCGGATTCAGCGCAACGCCCGCCTTCATCCCCGCCGCCCGGATGGCCTGCAAGGTGCGATGCGTGTGCGGTCCGGCCTCGACATGCGCGGTCAGGATGTCGGCTCCGGCGTCGGCATAAGCCTGAATGTAGGGATCGACAGGAGCGATCATCAGATGCACATCCATGACGGTTTTGACATGGGGCCGAAACGCTTTGACGGCAGGTGGACCAAAGGTGAGATTCGGAACAAAATGACCATCCATCACATCAACATGGACCCAATCCGCGCCCTGTGCCTCAATCGCCTGAATCTCCTGCCCGAAATTGGCGAAGTCGGCTGACAGGATCGACGGGGCGATCTTGATGGAACGGTCAAAGCTCATGGCAGGCCTCGTAAGGATTGTAGACTCGGGACGGCGTATATCTGCGATCCCCACCAAAGTGTAGGCCCTACCGCGCAATTCGGTATCGACGAATTGCGGGCTCGACGCGGCGCGTGGCGCAATGGGATCAAGCCCCCGAAGGAGGTCGAGGACAAGCGGGAGTGCTGTAGTCAGCCCTCGTTGATCGTCAGGGTCACGCGGTCGCCGGCAAAAACCGTTTTTCCAAGCTCCACCTGTTGCCCATTGGGGTCGGCATTGACCCCCAGCGAATGCAGAACCGGGGCACCTTCGGTCAGGCGCAAATGCACCGCCTGCGCCGCGCTTGCTGACCGGGCCGTCAGACGCGTGGAAATCCGGGTGTAATCCTCGACGCCACACAGTTGCAGGGCGCGCGTGACCGAGCCGGTTTGGGTCAGGGCCTGCAGGATACCGGGCAAGCGATCGGCTGGAAAGATGCTTTGAAACAGCGCAATCGGCTGCCCGTCGGCCAGAGATAGCCCATCGTACACATGTACCGGATCGCCGGGCAGCAGATCTAGCGCCTCAGCTTCAGTCTCGTCTGCCGCCCTTGTTGTCAGGGCCAGTATTGTCTTGCCCGGAATTTTTCCACTGGCCGAGATGCTTTTGTGGTACCGAACCCGCTTGCCGATGGGATAGTCGGTCGGGCGCGCAGCCACAAACACACCGGCACCGCGGCGGGCGTGAACCAGACCCTGATCTGACATGTCGGCCAGCGCGCGTCGTACGGTGTGGCGGTTGACCCCATGTCGGGCCGCAAGCTGGGCTTCGGTCGGCAGGCGATCCCCAGCCCCATATCGCCCCTCTGCAATATCCGTCGTCAGGCCAATGGCAATGCTTTTCCAGATCGGGGTTTTGCTCAAGTTGCAGGCTTCCACAGCATAACGGATTGCGTCATTCGCGCAGCATCAGTATAATTTGTCTAGTTGTATAGTATAAGCAGACAAATTCGCCAAGGGGTTTCGATGATGGATCAGACAGATGTTTCTAACGCGGCGCGGCGCGTGTGGATGGGTCTTCTGGCGCGGGCACCTCTGGACGCGCTGCAAGCCCTTTGGGGCAAGGCCAGCCTCGAGCCATCCTTTGAGTGGCTGCGCGCGCCCGAAGTTGGGGGCGTAATGGTCAGGGGGCGCACCGGCGCGACCGGTGCGCCTTTCAATCTGGGCGAAATGACCGTCACCCGCTGCACGTTGGTGCTGCAGGACGGAACGGTTGGTCATGGCTATGTGCAGGGCCGGTCCAAGCCGGGGGCCAAGGTGGCCGCGCTTGTGGATGCCCTGATGCAGACAGAGGCGGCCGATCAGGTCCGCGATCACGTCCTCAATCCGCTTGAACAGCAGATGATCGCAGCGAAATCGACGCGGGCGGCCAAGGCGGCCGCCACGCGGGTCGAGTTTTTCACGTTGGCGCGCGGAGAAAACAAATGAATGCGCAAACGCAGTTTTCGGGCGGGTTTCGGAATGCACCGATTGATGCCGCCCACGCCTTTCGCGCTGCCATGACGGCTATGGCCCGCCCGGGTGAGACACACCCAATAACCGGCGCGCAACCACCTGCGCCGCTTTCGGTCGCGGCAGGTACGCTGCTGTTGACACTATGCGATCCCGATACGTCGATCCATCTGGCGGGGCAGACGGACTCGGATGATGTACGCCGTTGGCTTTCCTTTCACACCGGCGCGCCGATTACAGCGGCAGAAAGGGCCGATTTTGCGATTGGAGACTGGAGCGACCTGATGCCTCTGACCCGGTACCGCATCGGAACGCCCGAATACCCGGACCGATCCGCAACCCTGATCGTGGAATGCGCAGAGCTGACCCAAAGCGGAGCCGTGCTGAGCGGGCCGGGCATCAAAGGCACCCGTCGGTTCTGTGTGCCTGACATTGCCGCCTTACAGGCGAATGCGCAGCTTTATCCGCTGGGGTGTGACTTTTTCTTTACCGCAGGCGATCAGGTCGCGGCCGTGCCGCGCAGCACCCAGATAGAGGCCGAGGGTTAGGCGATGTATGTAGCTGTCAAAGGCGGTGAGAAAGCCATCGAAAACGCCCATGCCTGGCTGGCCGAAGAACGTCGCGGATCGCGCGATGTTGCAGAACTCAGCATATCGCAAATCCGCGAGCAGCTGGGCCTTGCGGTCAACCGGGTCATGGCCGAAGGGTCGCTCTATGATCCGGAGCTGGCGGCATTGGCGATCAAACAGGCGCGCGGCGATTTGATCGAAGCGATCTTTCTGATCCGCGCCTATCGCACAACCTTGCCGCGTTTCGGCTATTCGCACCCGGTCGAGACATCCGACATGGCGTGTGACCGCCGCATCTCGGCCACGTTCAAGGACGCGCCGGGAGGGCAGGTTCTTGGGCCGACCTTCGACTACTCCCACCGTTTGCTGGACTTCAAACTGGCGGCAGAAGGAGACCCGGCGAAGGCCCCCGAAGAAACCGCGCAACCCGGTCCGACGCCGCATATCACCGGGTTTCTCAAGGAAGAGGGCATCATACAGGACGAGCCCGACAGTGACGTCCTCCCTAGCGACCTGACGCGCGAGCCGCTGCAGTTCCCGTCGAACCGCCCTTTGCGCCTGCAATCGCTGACGCGCGGAGATGAGGGGTTCGTTCTGGGCATGGCCTATTCAACGCAACGGGGCTACGCCCGCAATCATGCCTTTGTGGGCGAGCTGCGCATCGGCAAGGTCATGGTTGAAATGGACATTCCCGAACTGGGCTTTGCCATCGAGATTGGCGAAGTCGAACTGACCGAGTGCGAAACGGTAAACCAGTTCAAGGGCTCGAAATCCGAACCTCCGCAGTTCACCCGCGGCTACGGTCTGGTGTTCGGCCAGTCAGAGCGCAAAGCCATTTCGATGGCGCTGGTGGATCGTGCGCTGCGTTGGGAAGAACTGGGCGAGGACAATCTGGGCGCGCCTGCACAGGACGAGGAATTTGTTCTGAGCCACGCCGACAATATTCAGGCGACAGGGTTCCTCGAACATATCAAGCTGCCGCATTACGTGGATTTTCAGTCCGAACTGGAACTGGTTCGCAAACTGCGCCGCGAGGCCGGGAAAAGGGGCAAGCCGCAGGAGGCTGCAGAATGAACCTGCCCCACACTCCGAAATCGCTGGCGTCAGCAGTCTTGCAAGGTTGGCGGATTTTCGCCGGCAAGGCGTGGTTCTGGCGCTCCGACCGCGCTCCAGCCCTTGGCCGAGTCGCGTTTCATCGCACGGCGTCGACGCTTTGCGTGTCGGGTGTGACGGATCAAATAGGCGATAATCGCCATAAAGAGCGCGCTTATAACAAAATAGTCCACAAAAACACCAAAAAACAAAGTGATACATCAAATGAATGCGTATAACTTCGCATATTTGGACGAACAAACCAAGCGGATGATCCGGCGGGCCATTTTGAAAGGGCTTGCCGTACCGGGCTATCAGGTGCCGTTTGCCAGCCGCGAGATGCCGATGCCCTATGGCTGGGGGACCGGAGGGGTGCAGGTGTCTGCGGCGATCCTGACACCGGACGATACACTCAAGGTGATTGATCAGGGGGCGGATGATACGACCAATGCAGTATCGATCCGGAAGTTCTTTGAAACCACCGCAGGCATCGAGACCACCGAACAGACTGAAGCGGCAAGTATCATCCAGACCCGCCACCGGATCCCCGAGGCGAAGCTGCGCGAGGATCAGGTTATCGTCTATCAGGTCCCGATCCCCGAGCCGCTGCGCTTTCTCGAACCGCGCGAGTCTGAGACGCGCAAGATGCACAGCCTCGAGGAATATGGGTTGATGCATGTGAAACTCTATGAGGATATAAGCCAGCACGGAGCGATCTCGACCGCTTATGCCTATCCGGTGAAGGTGTCCGGGCGCTATGTGATGGACCCGTCGCCGATCCCGAAGTTTGACAACCCCAAGCTGGAAATGGATGCGATCCAGTTGTTTGGCGCGGGGCGCGAGCAGCGGATTTATGCGGTGCCTCCCTATACCAGGGTGGTAAGCCTCGACTTTGAAGACCACCCGTTTGAACCCACCAAGGCCGACCATCCCTGCGATCTGTGCGGGTCCGGGGACAGCTATCTGGATGAGGTGATCATGGATGACGCGGGCAACCGGATGTTTGTGTGTTCAGACACGGATTACTGCCGGTCGCGGCGCCAAGCCGGGCACGTGGGCCGATTGGCGGCGGGGGATGCGACATGACCCCTCTGTTGCAGGTTCAGGGCATCGAGAAACGCTTTGGCATACGGATCGGGTGCAGCGGGGTCAGCTTTGACCTCTACCCGGGTGAGGTGATGGGCGTTGTCGGGGAAAGCGGCTCGGGCAAATCGACCCTGCTGAACTGTCTGGCAGGGCATCTGGTGCCGGATGCGGGGCAGGTGATCTTTGACACCCGTACACATGGTCCGGTCGATACCGTCACCATGTCCGAGCCCGAACGCCGGATGCTGAGCCGAACCGACTGGGCCTTTGTGCATCAGCACGCACGCGATGGTCTGCGGATGTCAGTCAGCGCCGGCGGCAATATTGGTGAGCGCTTGATGGCGGTTGGTGATCGCCACTATGGGGCGATCCGGGAAACGGCGCTGGATTGGCTGCGGCGGGTCGAGATCGATGCGACCCGTGTCGATGAAGGTCCGACTGCGTTTTCCGGCGGAATGCAGCAACGGTTGCAGATTGCCCGCAATCTTGTGACAGGGCCGCGGCTGGTGTTCATGGATGAACCGACAGGCGGGCTGGATGTTTCGGTTCAGGCGCGTTTGCTGGATCTTCTGCGCGGGCTGGTGCGCGAGATGGGGCTGAGCGCGATCATCGTCACCCACGATCTGGCCGTTGTGCGTCTGCTGGCGGATCGGCTGATGGTGATGAAAGACGGCAATGTCGTCGAAACCGGACTGACCGATCAGGTGCTGGACGATCCGCAAAACGCCTATACGCAACTGCTGGTGTCCAGCGTTCTGCAGGTTTGAGTATTTGGGAAAAGATGAAGTGATGATTGAGCTGAACAATGTCAGTAAAAGCTTTACCCTGCACAATCAGGGCGGTGTGGTCATTCCGGTGCTGGAAAGTGTCTCGCTGCAGGTGACGCCCGGCGAATGCGTTGCGCTGACGGGCAGCTCGGGCGCGGGCAAGTCGACGCTTATGCGTATGATCTATGGAAACTATCTCGCCGGGGCGGGGCAGGTGATCGTGGGTGGTCTGGATGTCGCCCGGGCGCAGCCGCGTGAAATCCTTGCTCTGCGGCGCGAGGTTCTTGGCTATGTCAGCCAGTTCCTGCGCGTGGTCCCTCGGGTGCCCACGCTTGAGGTTGTGGCCGAGCCCTTGCTGGCCGTGGGATGCAACAGGCCGGCAGCGCTGGACAGGGCGGCGCTGTTGCTGGCGCGGCTCAATATCCCGGAACGTCTCTGGGGCCTTAGTCCGACGACCTTTTCGGGCGGCGAACAACAGCGGGTGAATATCGCGCGCGGATTTGTCCATGACTACCCGGCCATGCTGTTGGACGAGCCAACGGCCAGTCTGGATGTGCGGAACCGGGAAACCGTTCTTGCGCTGATCGAGGAGGCCAAGGCGCGCGGTGCGGCGATTGTTGGCATCTTTCATGATGTCGAAGCGCGCAACCGGGTCTGTGAACACGTGGTCGATGTGTCGGATTTCACACCGGGGGCAGCGGCATGAGCCTTGCACCCGTCATCGCGGTCGTGGGCCCTTCGGGCGTGGGCAAGGACAGTGTCATTGCAGCGCTGGCGGCACGTGTGCCGGGGGTCTGCCCCGTGCGGCGGGTCATCACCCGGGCCGACGGGAAGGGAACCGAGGATTTTGACAGGGTCTCGGACGAGGTGTTCGAGCACATGGTTCTGGACGACGCTTTTGTGTTGCACTGGTCGGCGCACGGATTGCTGTATGGCATCCCGCAGACGATCAACGCGCAGCGCCAAGAGGCGCGCGCCGTGCTGGTCAACCTGTCCCGGTCCGTTCTGCTGCAGGCGCAGGCGATTTGGGGAGAGCTGATAGTTGTCTCGCTGACCGCCAACACCGATGTCCTGGCGCGGAGACTGTCCGCCCGTGGGCGCGAATGTGCGGCGGATCGGGCGCTAAGGCTGGGTAGGGCAAAGATCGCTTTGGCGGATGGATTGCGCCACGTTATCGAGGTTGACAACTCCGGTGCTCTGGATGCGACCGTGGACGAAATTCTGGCCTGCCTTCAGTTGGAAAGGGGGTAGCGATGTATCAGATGAAAACGCCCATCCTCGGCCTCGCCCACCAGGCCCAGATCATCGATCCGAAACGGGGCGGGCAACAATGGCGCAAGGTGAGCGTCCAAAGCTGTGTGAACGGTTGCGAGGATCGGTTTGTCCAACCGCCCGCTGAGCGTGATGTGGAAGCGGAAAGCATCCAATACATAAGGATACCCCCAATCGACAAGGTTCCGATCCTGCGCCGGGCTCAGCCCTGCAGAGCGGCGGCGGTTCAGGTCGGCCTCGCTTGCGGGCGCGCGAAAGATGTCGAGATCCCGCACGCAGGCTGCCGCAAGTGCGTTCAGCTGCGTGGTATCTCCCCGCGGTTGCAGGGCGAGGAAGCGGCCCATGCGGGTGATCCCAAGCCCATCCAGCGTGACCGGCGCGTACTTGTTCGCCAAGGCGGTGCAGGCGTCGTGCAAAGCCTCGACCGATTGTCCGTCACGCAGGCGAAACGGGGGTTTCATCGTTGCGTGCAGCCCGTATTTGCGGGGCACTGTGGTCGCCTGAGCCACATCAATCCCGTCCATGGGCGGATGCGCAAGTTCGGTGCCTCTTGCCATGTCCCAGCCCAGCCATCGGGTCGCGAATTGCGCCCAATCCGCGTCGGTCGGTGGCGCATAGTAGATTGCGTATCGCGTGAAGTTCACATTGGCCTCCTGCCTGTGTGGCCGACCCAGAGCTCAGATTGCGTGGAATCCAGATGACAGAAGAATTGATCCTTGCCAATGCCACGCTTGTGTTACCGGATGAAACCGTAACCGGCAGCGTCCGGGTTCAGGATGGTGCTATCGTCGACATTGCTGCGGGCCCGTCTGTTCCCGCAGGCGCAATCGACTGTCAGGGTGACTATATCAGCCCCGGTCTGGTCGAGTTGCACACCGACAATCTGGAACGACACATCCAGCCGCGCCCGCATGTCGACTGGCCCCATGCGGCCGCCATCATCGCTCATGATGCGGAACTGGCCAGCACCGGCATCACCACGGTGTTTGACGCCATGCGGGTGGGCTCGATCCCCACCGGGGCGGGCCGCTACAGGAAATATGCCCGCGGCCTGTCGCGCGAGCTGTGGCAGCTGCGCGAACAGGACACCCTGAAAATCAGCCATTTTCTGCATCTGCGGGCAGAGGTGTGCTCGGAAACGCTGGTTCAAGAATTGGACGAATTTGGCCCCGAAGATCGCGTTGGTCTGGTGTCGATCATGGATCATACCCCCGGCCAGCGCCAGTTTCGCGATTTGGCGCAGTTCGAAGCTTTCATTCGGCGCAAATATGACATGGACGATGCGGTGTTTGCCAAACACGTCGCACAGTTGCGAGACTTGCGTGCGAAGAACGGCGAGGCCCATGAGCTTGAGGCGGTGAAAGCCGCAGGCCGCTTCGGGGCGGTGCTGGCCAGCCATGATGATACAACAGCCGAACAGGTGCGTGTATCGGCGGCGCATGGCATCCGTCTGGCAGAGTTTCCAACCACCGTTGAGGCCGCGCGCGCCTGTCACGATCACGGCATCAAGGTCATGATGGGCGCGCCGAACGTCATTCGCGGCGGATCGCATTCGGGCAATGTCGCAGCCCGTGAACTGGCACAGCTTGGGTTTTTGGACATTCTGTCCTCGGATTACGTGCCCTCGGCGCTATTGCTGTCCGCTGTCCATTTGGGAGAGATCTGGGGCGACATGGCGCGTGGGTTGCAAACTGTGACGCTGGCCCCGGCACAGGCCGCAGGTCTGCACGACAGGGGCGCGTTGCAGCCAGGCGCGCGCGCCGATCTGATCCGGTTCCGGATGTGGCAGGGAGTGCCAGCGCTGACCTCGGTTTGGTGCTGCGGCAGGCGGGTCGCCTGATCAGGCGCGGTAGAACAGATAGCGGTCGGGGGCGATGGTTTCGGGGCCTTTTGTCTGCTTGAACCCGACCAGTGGCTGGCCCGAGATCAACAAAGCGCCGGGTGCCATGACCTGCGCGATCAGCGGGCTCAGGCGGGCTGCTTCGGCCACATCATCGGCCTTGATCCCACGCCCAAAATCATAATGGGCCAGCGCGATTCTGTGGCCCGAACCCGCCAGCTTTTGCAGCATAGGTTCGGCCTCGCCCTGCAGGAAGTCCTCGGGCGGTGGGGTGCTGTCGGGATGGCACTGCAGCACGCGGTCCATCACCCAGATGCGGCGATCAGGCAGGATTTCCCGCAGGTGATCATAGGTGCGGCCATTACCCAGCCCCATATCCAGCACATCGCCGTCCAAACCGCTGATCTGGGCGGCGGCCCAATTCAGCCCGTCGCGTTGGGCGGTCAGGCGCCGCAGCATGGAATCCAATCGGCTCATGCGGGATCTCCTTGGTCTTTCAGTAAATCGGTGGCGGCCCACACATAGCCGGGACCATCCAGCAAACAGCGCAGAATGTCCTGGGTAAACGACCAGATGGCCGGATCGTGAACCAGATGATGTGTTAGAAACCCAAAGGGCTCGGTATTGTCCGCACGTCCCTTGCGCCGATCGCGCAGCAGATCGACGGTTTGGGCAATCAGGAAATCCGGTGCCAACAACCCGCGCGTGCCCTTCCAGTCGATTGGATCGAGATGGGTGTTGATTTGCTCCATCCCTGTTGCCGCCCATCGGGCTTTGCGAGGGGTCGCGGTGGACAGGATGCGAAAGCCGAGGTCAGGCAGATGCTCGACGACCTCGGGCGCGATGCGGTTCCACGGGGGCACAAACATCGGGCACAATCGATCACCGAACATGCCACGCAGGCGTGTGACTCCGCGTTCTGCGTCGGCAACGATGTCCGAAATCGGACGGTGCAGACGAAACTCCGCCTTTTTCTCGGTCGCTGGCGCATGGTTCTGATGCGCCCATCCATGCACAACGGGCACCAACAATGGGGTGCCTTGGACATGACTTGCAAGACTTGCATCCGCATCACGGGGTATCACGGCCAGGTGGACGGGCAGTTCCAGCGCTTCCGCCAGTGTCGTCAGTTTCTCCAATTGCGGTGACGCGGCAACTGCGTCGTCGTCGCGCCACCACAAGGGAAGCTGCAGGTTTTCGACGTGCCAATGCCGCAGCTCGTCTTGCAATGGCTGCCAGTCAATCATCGCTTGGCCTCTGACAATTCGGTCGCGATTTCAACTGTTCGACGGGCCCCGTCAAACCCTCGGGTCATCTGGGCGCGGGGCTCACCGGTTATCACAATGTTCACTGCCTGAAACAGGCTTTCTCCGGTCAGGTCCGCGCTGCGCAGGACCGCGAACGCAGGTTGTTGCTGCAGGCTTGTGGCGCGCAAGGTTTGTTCAACCTCATTGCCGTCATCGAACGGCACCAGAACGGACGAGGTACCACTTTGCAGCAGATCCATAGCTGTGTTGTATCCGCACATGCTGACCGAGGCGGCGGCCAATGGCAGCATCTGCCGGAAATCGGGGCGGACGGGTTCCACAACCACCGGGGCATCTGATGCCTGTTCTGACAGTTCGGCGATGCGCGCCTTTGCGTTCTGTCCGCCAACCAACAGGCGCCAGCGCCGGTTGGTCATCTTTCGGGCGGCCTCGATGGCCGCGTGAAAGATCGGCTGGCCAACCGAGCCGCCGCCTGCACTGACAAGAACCTCTCCGGC
This sequence comes from Ruegeria sp. E1, assembly GCF_056534225.1. Taxonomy (NCBI): domain Bacteria; kingdom Pseudomonadati; phylum Pseudomonadota; class Alphaproteobacteria; order Rhodobacterales; family Roseobacteraceae; genus Ruegeria; species Ruegeria sp. E1. Next base: position 130,647 of record NZ_JBQFPE010000006.1, read on the forward strand.
CCCGTCTCCGTCTGGATGCGGCTTGGCGGGCGTAGGTGCCACAAACCCGGTGTAGAGCAGTTTGGTGGCAAGCGCATCTGATACTGGCCAGCTAATATTCAGCGGTGTGACAGATGGGTCGGAATGGACAAGAACCCCGTCATAATTTTGCGCGATGATCTCATCTGCGCGTACCGCTTTGGCGGGTTTCGAGGGCGGGGCCAGGATGTCCCGGACCGATGCCAGAATGACCGGAGGGCGCGGCAACTGGCGCGCGGCATTCAGCGCCGCCAGAAACTCGTCGCTCAAGGAACGGCGGCCAAACGGGAACAGTTCCGTGATCAGAACATCCGGTTGAAATTGCGTAACGGCCTGCACCAGAGCTTTGGATCGCGCCTGCATATATTCCGCGTTTGCAGCCTGTCCGCTCTGGTCCAGAAGCCGCGTGAAATTTATCCCGTCCGACCGCAAGGGCGGCAATCCGAAAAGGGTTAGTCCGTCCGTGTCCAGTTGTGGTGCAGGCATCCCGCCCGAGATCACAAAGGTATCATGCCCCTGTTCGACGAAGGCGCGGCCCAAGGTTAGTGCGCGGCTTAGATGGCCGGTTCCCAGCAGATGGGTGACGACGATCATGACCTTCATCAGGTCACCTCACGCAAGGGCAGGCGCACCGGTTCGGCCTGTGCTTTCATCCCGTCCAGATCAACGATGAACAGCCTGTTGCGCTTGACCTTGAAGGGGGCAGGCCCCTGAAAATTCCAACCCCAGGCTGTGGCGAGGATAACGCGCATGATCCCGATATGGCAGACTGCAAGGTTGTCGCCATGCAAGGCATCCAGCCAAGGCGCTAACCGCGCCCATAGCTCTGCCGGGGTTTCCCCGTTTGGTGGGCGGTAGTTCCAGCCCCAATCCTCGATATGGCGGTATCCGCTGTCGGGGTTTTCGATCAGTTCAGCACCGCGCTGCCCTTCCCAATCACCCCAGTTCATCTCGGTCAAGGCATCCGAGGTGCGCGGCGTGGCCCCGGAAACCAGCCGCGCCGTTTCGGCTGCACGCGACAGCGGACTGGACCATAAAACGGCTTGATCCCAAGGGGTTGGCAGCCTGTACCCTGCCAACTCTGCCCGTGCGTCTGCGTCAAGCGGAATGTCACTGCGGCCCTGAATTTTGCCCGCGCGATTCCAATGGGTGTGTCCGTGACGCAGAAGGGCGAGACGGGTCATTGCTGCACCTCAAGCAATGGGCGGATTGTGGACCAGAACCGGTCGGTAGCGGCGGGCATCAAATGGCGCTGGGCGACGTAGGTTCGGGCCTGGGTGCCTTCGGATTTGCGCAGGTCAGGATCATCCAGAAACCTTTGTATTCGTTGAGCAAAACCCAACGCTCCTGCCTCGATCGACGGATAGTCAGAGGGCATAACCACATCGCGCACACCGGGGCGATCCTGTGCAACAACAGGCAGGCCAGCGGCCTGAGCTTCAAGGTAGATCATTCCATAAGCCTCATTCACGCCGGGCCAGATCAGCATTGATGCGGCCTCATAGCAATCCTGCAATTCTGCGCGATCCAACTGACCCAGAAACCGAACCCGGTTTCCGAACGGGGTCATCAAGGCCTCGACCTTGTGACGGGCTGGACCGTCGCCTGCGATGTTGAGAGTCCAGTCGTCATCAAGAAGGTGCAACGAATCGGCAAGTATTTGATAAGAAGCCAGTTTATCGCCGTCCCGCATCATGCCAACCGTCAGCATCGGCCCCTTGGCGGCAGAGGCGCGGGGCAGGTCTGGGGTGGGAAGAAACGGAGGCAGTTCGATCAGAGACTGAGTGCCGAACCGTTCGCGTTCCAGCGTGATCAGGTCGTTGGCCGTGTGATAGAAAATCACCTGCGCGGCGTCACAGGCGTGATGTGCAGCCTGCGCGAAATCGGCCCATGGCCCCGCTAAGCGACTGATTGCGCGAGTACTTTCCAGTTGAACATAGAGAATGCCGCGCGCCTTGCTGACAATCGGCCCCACAAGATCAGGGGCCTTGTAGTAGTTGTGATATGTGACCCACAGATCGGTTTCGGGCGCGAGATCACGGATCAGTCGTGTCGCCTCGGCCTGCGCCATTTCGCGCAGATGAGCCTGCGCTGCAGGGTCTCCGACCCTGTCATAGATGCGCAGGTGCGAGACCAGATCCACTTGGTCGCCCTGCGCTGAAATGGCCGTCATCAGGTTGCGCGCCATCTCGCGGTCGCCCGAAGGTTTCGGGCTGTCGGGGGATTTCATCGGGGCGTAAAAGGCGACCCGTGCCATCAGCCGGTGCCCGAGCACAATGTGGTCAGGCGGTCGGACAAACGGGCGATGCCGGGGGCCATGCGGAACTTGTCCAAAAGCCGCGCGTGGGCGGCGTTGGCCATCCTGGCAGCCTTGGCGGGGTCGTCGGCCAGCATGGTGATGGCATGGGCCAAATCTTCCGGTTTGTCCGATGTCAAAACGCCATGTGTTCCGTTTTGTACAAACTCTGGGATCGCCGAAATCGGGGTGGACAAAATGGCGAGGCGCTGCGATGCGGCCTCCATCAGCACATTCGGCAAGCCGTCACGATCCCCGTCCGAAGCGATGCGGCTGGGCAGAACAAACAGATCGGCGCTGCGCATCTGGGCGATGACCTCGGGCTGATCGCAGGCGCCTTTCCAGGTGATCCGATCCGACAGCCCGCCGGCCAGTGCGCGGGCGCGCAGGTCGGCGTCCAGCGTGCCGCCGCCGATATGGGTCCAGTGCCAGTCGAGCGTTTCGGGCAGCAGGGCGAAGGCGTCCAGCAGGCGATCAAAGCCCTTTTTCTCGACCAGTCGTCCGACCGAGAGCATGTGAAACGGATCAACCGGTTTGCGCAACGCGCGGTCCGGCGCGTCGGGAAAGCGTGACAGGTCGAGGCCGTGATAGATCAGATCGACCCGCGCGGGGTCATCGGACAACTCGCGCAGGTGGTCGGCACCGATGGCGGTGCAGGTTGCACCAAACGCGGCACCGTAGGATGCGGCCTGCAGTTTTTCGCGCTTTTCCCAATCGGGAGAGGTCCAGATATCTTTGGCGTGGGCCGAAAAGCTCCATGGCAGGTCGCGCATGATGGCTGCGTAACGCGCGACCGAGGATGGGGTATGCATGAAATGCGCATAGAGCCCGCGTGTCCCGGCGGGCAGTTCGGCGGCCAGAACGCAAGCCTGACCAAAGCGGCGGATGCGGTTATGGGTCGGGTCGCGGCGCAGGTCTTGCCGCCAGACCTGATAGGCGCGGTTGTAGCCCGGCAGGGCCGTCGCCACCTGACGGGCGGCGTTCAGGCGCGCAGGCTCGTCATACAGATATTCCGGTAGATAATGCACCTGACCTTTGAAGCGGTCGTGCAGCGGGTGCCTTTTGGTGTCAGTCGGGTGGCGCAGGGACCAGATGTCGAACGCGTGGCCCGCGTCCTGCAGCGCGACGAGTTCCTGAGCGATGAATGTCTCGGACAGGCGCGGCCAACCTTTGACCAGCACCGCCAGCTTTGGCTCTGTCGGTGTCATCCGGTGGCGCGCTCTTGCTCAGGGCTCAATAGCGCGTCGATGCGACCGGTGACATAGTCGAGCCCGTCCAGCAAACCGTCCCGAATGGCCTGAGACGGCAGCGGCTGGTTGGGCAGGTCGCGGATGGCCTGGATCATCGCCTGAGTCGTGAGCCCGCCCTGACGTTCGTCGAGCATCCGCACCAAACCCAGATCGCGGGCGCGCGAGGCCCTGATCCATTGTTCCAGACGCGGCGTGGTGCGCGGCACGATGACGGCGCGTTTGTCAAAGGACAAAACCTCGCAAAACGTGTTGTAGCCGCCCATGCAGACAACGCCGGCGGCACCGGCAAACAGGGTTTCGATCTGGGATTCAAAGCCCACCGCCGTCACCCGGCCATTCAGCGCGGCCACGCGGGTTTCGAAATCTTCGCGCAGCTCGCCCGATAGGAACGGGCCGTAGACAAGGATCGCGCGGGGCGACAGGTCGGGGTCGTTTTCATAGGCCGACAGCACAAGGTTGACCATGGCCTTGCCATCGCCGCCACCGCCGGGAGTGATCAGGATATAGGGTTGTTCAGGCGGCTCGCCCACCGGACCAAGATCGCGGCGCAGATAGCCGGTCCAATGGAACCGCGCCTGCGCAGCAGGGCTAAGCGGCAGGCCCATGGTCGGGTCATAGATCGACCGCAGCCCATAGACCCAGATTTCGTGATAAAACCGTTCGGTTGCGGCCAGCGCGTCCTTGCGGGCCCATTCTGCCGCCAGTACCTCGGGTTCATCGAGAACATCGCGCAGGCCCAGCACCAGCTTGGTCCTGCCAGCGCGTTCGAGGTATTCCAGCGTCGGCAGCAATTCTCCGCGAAACCCGGTGGGTTCCTTGTCGACGATCAGTACGTCGGGGTCGAATTGCCGGACCGAGGTCTGAATCAGGCTGGACCGCAGCTCGGTCACTTCGTCGATGCCCATGCCCATGGTTTGCGAGGCATAAGACCCATCGGCCAGCTTGGTCACACCGGGCAGGCGGACGTGATCGACGCGGCGGGGAAAGGTGAATCGCCCCGCCACGGGCGAGCCGGTCAGGATCAGCGCCGATGCGCCGGGGTCGGCCTGTGTCATCGCCGCGGCCAGTGCCCGGGACCGTCGCAAATGCCCCAGACCGAACGTGTCGTGGCTGTAGAACAGAATGCGCGCTGCGCGGTCGGTATTGTTGTCTCTGTCGCCTAGGCCCATGCCTTTGCCTGTTTCAAGTTTCCGTGCAACTTCGCGCATTTGCACCTGTCAACCTACATCGTCTGCCGCCATTTGCACAACGGGCATATTGCCCCGGACCATGCACTCGGCAGTGCGCTTAGATTACCCGAGTTTGCGCGGCGTCGCTGCGCGACATATTCAATTTTTAGCGACTTGGAAACCGTCTATCCCGCATCAGTGCGGCCAAAGCACGGTTGCAGGGGGAAATCGGACCGGGTTGGCAGAGGATTTGAACCTGCCCAAGAGGTTCTGTAATCTGCACGTTAACGTCGAACTGGGTGCAACAGACTATGAAACTTAACCTTCTTGCCGGGCTGATCTGGCTGTCGCTGGCCGCAATGCTGAGTTTTGCAACCGTAGCCGGAGCGCAAACTGGACTGATCCCCGGCTACCCGACGGGAACCACCGAAGAACCGGTGCCCGAAGGTGATCTGGCCGGGGCGATCCGATCCGCCACCGAAGCCGGGGCAAGCGTGATCGTGATCGACAGCACCGGCCAGATCGTGACGACACAGGGCCAGACGAACGCAGAGGCCGAGGATACCGCCGCCGATCCGATGGGCGAGGGTTCGCAACTGATGAAGGCGCAGGAGCGGTTTTCGAAGTTTCGCGAATCTGTCCGGTCGCGGCTTGAGGCGTGGCCCTATTCGGTGTTCGAGGTTCAGTATGTGCTGAGGCAGACCAGTCCCGACGGGCGCATCCAGACCTATTTCGAGGTGCTGGCCTGGAACATTCTGTTCCTGCTGCTGGGCCGCTGGCTGTCGATCGAGCTGTACGGAAAACGCTTTGCCAAGCGCTGGGTGGTGGCGCGGGTCAAAGACAACCCGCAGGGTTTTCGCGACAAGATGCCGTTTCTGGTGTTCCGCTTTCTGATGGGCATTGGCGGCACGGTCTTTGCTATGCTGATGGCGCTGATCGTGGGTTATCTGTTCTTTGGCGAGGCCGAGGATCTGTCGATCCAGTTCACGGTAACGGCCATCTTCTCGGCCTATTTCCTGTCGCGTACGGTTGCGGATCTGTGGCGGATGATCCTGTCGCCTTACCTCAGCCAGTACCGCCTGCCGCCGTTTTCGGACCGGGATGCAAAGCGGCTGTACCTGTGGGCCTCGGCGCTTGCGACCTATGACATTTCAGTCGTGATGTTTTCGACCTGGGTGGCCGATTTCGGACTGAATTACAACGTCTATGCGGTGGTCTATGGCGGGCTGACGCTGTTGGGGGCGTTTGGCAATGTGCTGATGATCCTGTTCAATGCGCGCAGCATTTCCAACGCGATCCGCGGCGGGCGTGCGCCGGATCAGGTGTCGTGGATCTTGCGTTTTATCTCGTTCGCCTGGGCCCCGGTTTTGATCGTGTACATGGTGTTCAGCTGGTTCAAGCTGGCCGTCGATCTGGTGCTGGAGGTTCAGGATTCGGTGCCGATAGTGGCCAGCAGCTATGCGATCTTCATGTCGGTCGTGGTGGCCTATGGCGCGATGAACTATTTGCTGGAGCGCTATTTCGACCGCAACCGGGCCATTGAGGAAATGAACGCCGAGGATGAGGCCGAGGCCGAGGATGAGGTCATCGCCACGCCCGAGGCCGAAAAACGCCGCCATTCTATCGTGACCTACGAAGATCTGGCGCGCCGGGTTGCGGGCATTCTGGCCTTTGTGGTCGGGGCCTACGCGCTGGTCGTGATCTGGAACCCGCAGGCGAACTGGAGCGAGGATCTGCCCATCGAACGCGCGCTGGACGTGATGGTGATCCTGTTCATGGGCTATGTGCTGTTTCACTTTTTCCGCGTCTGGATCGACAGCAAGATCGCGGAAGAGGCGGATGATGGCGGGGCCGAGGCGGAACTGGGCGATGAGGGTGGCGAAGGTGGGCAGAGCCGTCTGGCGACCCTGCTGCCCTTGTTCCGGGGGGCCATTCTGGCCGTGGTTGTCGTCACCATTGCGCTGATCGTGCTGATGGAGCTGGGCATCAATGTCAGCCCGCTGTTTGCGGGTGCCGGTGTGGTTGGTCTGGCCGTTGGTTTCGGATCACAAACGCTGGTGAGGGACATCTTTTCGGGCGCGTTTTTCCTGATGGATGATGCGTTCCGCAAGGGCGAGTACATTGATATCGGAGATGTGAAGGGGACGGTCGAAAAGATCTCGGTCCGGTCGTTTCAGTTGCGCCACCATCTGGGGGCGCTGAACACGATCCCGTTTGGTGAGATCAAGGTGCTGACCAACTATTCCCGCGATTGGGTGATCATGAAACTGCCGTTGCGGGTGACCTATGACACGGACGTCGAGAAGGTGCGCAAGCTGATCAAGAAGCTGGGGCAGGAGTTGCTGAGCGATCCGGTGATCGGCGAGAATTTCATCCAGCCGCTGAAATCGCAGGGTGTGATCGAAATGCAGGATTCGGCGATGATCATCCGGGTCAAGTTCATGACCAAACCGGGCGATCAGTGGCTGGTGCGCAAGAAGGTCTATCAGGAAATCCGCGAGCTGTTTGCCCGCGAAGGCATTCATTTTGCCCATCGCGAGGTCACGGTGCGTCTGGCCGATGGCAAAGACCCCGAAGATCTGACCCCGAAACAGCGCGAGGCCGTGACCGGTGCCGCGCAGGCGGCGATTGACGAGGATTATCTGGACGATATCGGCCCGGCGGGGGATGATCGCTAGGGGAGGCTCTCCCGCCCCTTTGACCTGCATCGCTGGCGCGATGCCAGCCAAAGCGTTGGGCCGGGCCGCGCGTGTCGCGCGGCGGGCTGAGAACTAGGGCCAGTCGGGGTCGGAGGTTCCGAGCTGTGAGGCGGGTAGGGGCCAGCGCATCCGGGCTGCGCCGACGCTGAGCGCGGGTTTGAGGCGGTGGCCTGCGCCCCATCCCGAGGTTTCGGTGTCGGAGGCGTAGTCGTCGGAACCGGGGCTGGTGATGTCTTGCTGATCGCTGGTTTTGGCGAGGCTCGCCAGCAATTCAGCGGTGCGGGCCAGTGACAGATGCGCAGTCATGACGGTGTTGCCCGAGGCGGCCTGCGCCAGCGCGGACAGCACGGCGGCGGCCATCAGGTAGCCGGTGGCATGGTCCAGCGCCTGAACCGGCAGGGGCGTGGGTTTGTCGGCCCCGGCCCACTCCATCCCCGCATGGGCGATGCCCGCGCTCATCTGCACCAGACTGTCAAAGCCGCGCCGGTTGGCCCATGGACCTTGCCAGCCATAGGCATCCAGCGTGACCTCGATCCGGTTGGGGGCCAGCTCGTCGCGTTTGGCTTTGGTCAGGCCCAGCGCATCCAGCGCGCCGGGGCGGTAGCCATGCACAAAGACATCTGCCTGGGACAGCAGGGCTTGCAACCGCTCGAACCCATCGGGCGATTTCAGGTCGAGATAGGCGCAGCGTTTGCCCAGCGAGATATCGGGTATCACGCCGGGTTCGTCCCAGCCCGGTGGATCGATGCGCAGAACGTCGGCCCCAAACCCGGCCAGCGTGCGGGTCGAGACCGGGCCTGCCAGAACGCGGGTCAGATCCAGTACGCGCAACCCGGCCAAGGGGCGCTGGGCTGTGGCTTGTGGCCGGTCGCGCAATGTGACGCTGCGCGGGGATTGCCAGGCGATCAGCGGGTCGCGGGATACGGCGCGGCCTTGCGGGTGGTCTTGCCATTCGGACCGGCTGCGCATGGCGGCGGCAACGCCACCGGAGGCCACGACCGCGCCTTCCAGTTCGGTGCTTGTCCAGTTGCGCACGGCGCGGGTGACGGCGTCGCGGTCTGCGTCTGTGCCCAGAATCTTGAGTGCGGCGGCGCGGTGGCGGGGCAGGTTGGTGTGCAATCTGATCCATCCGTCCGATGTGCGGTAGTCCCCGGCGATGGCGTCCCAGAGGCTGGGCATATCCCAACCATCGGGTTTGAAGGAAAACCCGTACCAGAGCGAGGCCAGACGGTGATCAACGCGCACATCCGGCGCGGTTCCGGTCAGGTTCAGGGCTGTTGTCAGGCGGGCCAGTTCCTGCCCTACGGCGGCAAAACTGAGGGTCGCCAATTCCGACACCGCAAAGGCGCTGGGCCGGTCGCCGGTGCCGGTTGTCTGAAAACTGTCCGGGGCGGGAAGCGAGGCAAGCAGGCTCATTGCTGATAGGGATCGAGGCTGTCGCGCAAGCCGTCGCCGAGGAAGTTGAAGGCCAGAACCACGACGATGATGGGCAGCATGGGGATGGCTGTCCACGGGTAGATCTCGATCGATGCAAGGTTCTGCGCATCGTTCAGCATCACGCCCCAACTGACCGCAGGGGCGCGCAGGCCAAGGCCAAGGAAGGACAGTGCGGTTTCGCCAAGGATCATCGCGGGGATCGACAGGGTGGCCGATGCAATCAGGTGTGACATGAAGTTCGGCAGCAGGTGCTTGCGGATCACCCGGCCCGAGGATGCGCCCATCATCTCAGCCGCGCGCACGTATTCTTCCTCGCGCAGGGACAGGAATTTGGCGCGCACGGATCGGGCGAGGCCGGGCCAGTCGAGGATGCCGAGGATGATCGAGATGATGAAGAAGACCGCGACGGGGCTCCAATTCGAGGGTACTGCGGCCGAGAGGGCGAGCCACAGGGGCAGTTCCGGTAGCGAGCGCAGGATTTCGATCACGCGGTTGATGACCCAGTCGATCTTGCCGCCGAAATATCCGGCCATCGATCCGAAGAGGATACCCAGGAAGAATGACACCGAGATGCCGATCAGGCCCACGGTCAGCGACAGCTGCGCGCCATAGAGGATGCGGCTGAATACATCCCGGCCCAGACGGTCCGAGCCCCAAAGGAACAGGGTGGCGCCTTCGGGCGCGCAGAACAGGTGGGTGTCGGATTTGATCAGACCGGCCAGCTTATATTCGGACCCTTCGCAGAAAAACTTGATCGGGCGGGGGTCATCCTCATCGGGGACGAACTTCCACTGGAAGGTCTCCAGATCGGCCTCGGCCACGATGGGATAGACGTAGGGCCCGATGAATTCGCCCTCGTGGAACCAGTTCACCGATTGCGGCGGGGCGTAGAGGTGTTCTCCGTTCCGGTCGTTGGGGCCGTAGGGCGCGATGAAGCCTGCGAAGGGCAGCATCAGATAGCACAGCAGTAAGAAGATGCCCGAGATCAGGCCCAGCTTGTGGGTGCGGAATTTGCGCCAGACCAGTATCCAGTTGGGCGCGTCCAGATCGGCGCGTTCCAGTTGCTGGATCGAGGCCTGTGGGTCGAACGGGGCGTCGTCGACATAGCGGTTGTCGGGTTTGTCGGTCATGCTTCGCGCCCCTCGTATCGGATGCGCGGGTCAAGCATGACCAGCAGGATGTCAGAGATCATGGTGCCGATCAGGGTCAGCAGGGCCACGAACATCAGGATGAAGGCCGACAGGAACTGGTCCTGCGTTTTCAGTGCCGTCAGCAGGGTCGGGCCGATGGTCTGCAAGCCCAGCACGACCGAGACCAGAACCGAGCCCGAGACCATCGAGGGCAGCAGGTTGCCGATATCGGCCACGAACGGGTTGAAGGCCACGCGCAGGGGATACTTGGTCAGCATCCGCGATGGGGCCATGCCCTTGGCGATGGCGGTTTCCACGTAGGGCTTGCCCAGCTCGTCCAGCATATTTGCTCGCAGGCGCTGCATCATCGCCGAGGCGCCTGACGTGCCGATCACGAAGGTCGGTACGATCAGGTGGACAAGGATGGATTTCAGCTTATCCCAGCTCATCGGTTGGCCCTCAAACGAGGGGTCCATCAACCCGCCGATGGGCAGGTTGAAATAACGGTGGCCGTAGTAGAACAGGATCAGTGCCAGCAGAAAGTTCGGGGTGGCCAGACCCAGATAGCCGACGAAGGCCGAGGTGTAGTCGATCCATGTGCGCGACTTGGCTGCGGCCAGGACACCCAGCGGCAGGGCCACGGCATAGACGAACAGGATTGCGGCCAGATTGACCACGACGGTCAGCCAGAGCGTTTCGCCGACAATCTCGCGCACGGGACGGTCGAATTCGAAAGACCAGCCGTAATTGCCTTGCAGCAACCCCTCGAACCCGTGGGGTCCGGGCCAGAAGCCGATCCAGATCAGGTATTGTTCGGGCAGGGACCGGTCCAGCGAGTATTCCTTGCGCAGAAACTCGGCCTTGGCGACGCCAGCGGATTGGCCCGAGGCCTGCAATTCCGCGATCTGGTTGCTGAGATAGTCGCCGGGGGGCAGGTTGATGATCACGAAGATCAGCACCGAGACCACCAACAGGGTCAGCAGCATCGTGAAAAAGCGATACACCGCATAGCGCAGCATGACCATTTAGCTGCTCCTGACTTAGTCGGCGAAGAAGAACTCGTCCGGGCGGTAGACACCGAAATGCGCGCCGGGTTCCCATGCCCACATGGCCTGTTCCGGGACGTTGCGCAGGCGGTTCGACACGACGATAGGTTGCGGCGCGCCGTTCAGGATGCCGATGGCATAAAGCTGATCGGCGTGGATCTTCAGCATCTCTTCCCAGACGGCCCGACGTTCGTCATCGGTGGTGGCGATTTCCCAATCGTGGGCCAAGGTCATCAGGCGTTCCGCTTCGGGCATGTCGGGCGGTTCGCCCGAGCCACCGCCGGTTTGATAGTACTGCCCCCATTTGGGCCAGGCCAAAAAGACCTGATCGGTCGGGGCGAGATAGGAAGGCGAGGTGTGCAGCTGCGGGATGCCGTCATCCCAGCCGAACCAGACCGAGGCCATGGTATTGCCGGAAAACACCCGGTTGCGCAGAATGTCCCGATCCAGCGGCCGCATCACCAGCTTGACGCCAACATCACGCCAGTTGTCGGTGACGATCTGCAGGGCGTTCTCGACCTCTTGCCGCTCACCCGCGGTTTCGATCACCAGTTCCATCGGGCGACCATCGGGCAGCAGGCGGATGCCGTTGCCGTCGCGTTGGTCAAGGCCGGCCTCATCCAGCAGGGCGTTGGCCTGATCAATGTCGTATTGCGCCCAGGCCTGCGCGTTTTCTTCATTGTAGAAGGGCGAGGCAGGCAGGACCGACATGGCGCCGGGCTGCGCCAGCTTGAAATAGAGCGCCTGATTGATGGTTTTCCGGTCGATCGCCAGTGACAGGGCGCGGCGCACACGTACATCGCGCAGAACCTCGCGCCAGCCGTCATCGTCAAAGTTCAGATTGGGATAGATCGCGATTTGCGAGGCAACCCCGGTTTTCCAAAGCAGCGTTTTGTACCCTCCTTCGGCCTCGCCCTTTTTCAGGATCGAGGCATCGCGGAAGGCCAGACCGCGCCCTTGCAGGTCAGTTTCACCGGCATTTGTCTTGGCGGCGACCAGACCGGGGGCGACGATCTCCATCTCGACCACATCGATATAGGGCAGTTGCACGCCGTTGGTGTCGATGCGGTGATAATAAGGGTTGCGTACAAAGCTGTGGCGGATCTTTTTGCCCGAGCTTGCGTTCAGCCAGGGCTGCAGCGTCGGCAATTCGTGATTGTCGAACTTATAGAGGTTATCGAGCTTGTTATGCAGGGCGGCCCAGCTTTTGACGCGGGCATCTTCGACCTCAAACGCCAGATCGTCGGCGTTGGCGAATTTCTCGTGATATTTCTTCAGAAACTCGGACGGGCGATAGATGAAGGGTGGACGGGCCTGCGCCAGAGATTGCAGGAAATCGGGGTTCGGGTCGGCCCATTCGAAGATGACTGTCTGTTCATCGGGGAAGGTCACGGTAGGGGGTTTGCCTTCGACCATCAGGAAATCAGGCGGGCCGGAGGGGCTGAGCAGTTCGTTATTTGCCACATCCTCCCACCAATAGCGGAAATCTTCGGAGGTGAAGGGCGTGCCATCGGACCATTTGTGGCCGTCGCGCAGGTGCAGGGTAAACTTGCGGTTATCCTCGTTTTCATACGAGGCCAGCAGGTCTGGCGTCAGTTCGTAGTTTTCGTCAAAGCCGACAAGGCGGGCATAGCCGTAGACGACCATTTGGCGGATGTCCTTGGACCGCGTCACCATCGTGCGCAGCGTGCCGCCAGGGGTGCCCATCTCGCGCCCTTTTGCAAGCGGGTCCACGATCAGCGGCTCGGCCGGGATGCGCTCCTGCGCGGGGGGCAGGTTGCCGGCGTCAACCTCGGACTTCCAAAAGGCGCTTTCCTGCACCGCGGGGTTCGATTGCGCCATGGCAGGCAGCAATCCCAGCAGGGCCAGCGAAGAGGCCAGAAACATATGTCGAGTGGTCTTAAACATGGCAACGTACCTTATGGCCAGGTTCCATCTCTGTGAGTGAGGGTATCACGGAGTCGGAGAAACGGAAGGCATCATCCCAACTGTCCGGCGAACCTGCGCCCAAAGCAACCAGTTTCAGGTCGATCGGGCGATTAATGTCAGGTTCCGGCTGCGCCGCTATCAGCGCTTTGGTGTAGGGATGACGGGGATTGTAGAACAAAGTTTCGGGCGGGGCCTGTTCGACGACAAGCCCCTGGCGCATGACCGCGACCTCGTCCGCGATGCGGGCAACGACGGCAAGGTCGTGTGAGATGAACAGGTAGGACAGGTTCAAGCTGTCCTGCAGATTTTCAAGCAGAGTCAGGATTTGTTCCTGTACCGAGACATCCAGCGCCGAGGTCGGCTCGTCACAGACAATCAGCGCCGGGTCGAGCATCATGGCGCGGGCAATCGACAGACGCTGGCGCTGACCGCCGGAAAACGCATGGGGATAGCGTTTGAGCATATCCGCGTTCAATCCAACCCGTTGCAGCATTTCGCCCGCCTTGTCGCGTTGCTCGGCGGTTGTGCCCAGCCGGTGAATCTCAAGCGGTTCGGTCATTGCGTCCTGAATGCGCATCCGGGGGCTGAGCGAGCTGTAGGGGTCCTGAAACACCATCTGCGCCTTGCGCTGGAATGCGGTGCGTTCAGCTTTGGACATCTTGTGGACGGTGATCGGTTCGGCATCGGCGGAGGCGCGGAACAGGACCTGCCCGCCGGGGTCGGGCAGTTCGGCGCCCAGTGCGATGCGGGCCGCCGTGGTCTTGCCCGAGCCGCTTTCGCCCACAATCGCCAATGTCTTGCCGCGCGCCAGTTTCAGGTCGACACCCCGACAGGCATGGATCAGCTTTTCAGCCTTCCAACCTTTGGACGAGCGCATGGAATAGGTTTTTGACACCTCGGTCATTTCAAGGATCAGGTCTTCGTCCGGCATCGGCAGGCCAACCGCGTCCTGATCCGGGATCGCCGGGGCGGCGTCGAAGAGCTGCTTGGTATAGGGGTGCGCGGGTGCGGTCAGGATCGGGGCAGCGGGGCCAGATTCCATCACGCGGCCTTTGTGCATGACCACGACTTGCTCGGCCATGTTGGCGACAACGCCCAGATCATGGGTCACAAGGATCAGGGCCATGCCGGTTTCGCGCTGCAATTCCTTGATCAGCCCAAGAACCTGCGCCTGCGTCGTGACGTCCAGCGCCGTGGTGGGTTCATCCGCGATCAGAAGCTCGGGCTTGGAAACCATCGCCATGGCGATCATCGCGCGCTGGCGCATCCCGCCGGATAGTTCGAACGGATAGCTGTCATAGGCCCGTTGCGGGTCGGGAAAGCCGACGCGTTCAAACTGGGTGATGACCTCTTTGCGGGCCTGTGCCTCGGACGCGCCGCGGTGCAGCCACAGAACTTCGGACACCTGATTGCCGATTTTGTGCAGGGGGGACAGCGACCGCATGGGTTCCTGAAAGATCATCGACACCCGGTTGCCGCGAATGCCGCGCATCTGCTTTTCGCTGATCGCGGTCAGATCGGCGGTGCCTTTTGAATCATTCAGCGTGATCGAGCCGCTGCGTATCTGCGCGGTGCGCGGCAGGATGCGCAGGGCGGCGCGGCAGGAAATCGTCTTGCCGGACCCGGATTCGCCAACCAGTGCAAGCGTTTGCCCTGGCGCAACATCAAAGCTGACATTCTGGACAACGGACGGACCCGCGCCAAAACCTATGCTGAGATCCCGAACGGACAACAGAGCAGTCATGCGGGCAGTCTACCCGGTTGGCCGTGGAAAAACATTGGCTTCGTGGTCTCCCTGAGTTTTTTAGTGCAGTTTCGCGCGGTTGGGGCGCGGTAGTCAAACACCTTCTTGGGTGGAATTGTCGCGGGAATGTGAATTTCCGCCTGTTTGCCTACACAATGAGTTGAGTTTTTGTCATCAATGGCGGCATCGGCCATAGATGTCAGCCGACGACAAATACAAAGGGGTTCGCTTGTGTCCGACAATCAAAGCCGTCTGGATCTGTTCATCGACCGCATGGTGTCGCAACGCGCCTGTCTGGATTTTGCGATTTCCCAGACCGCAGGCCAGCCCGGCCCGGTGTTCGAGCTGGGTTTGGGGAACGGGCGCACCTATCACCACATGATCCAGCACATTCAGGACCGACCGGTTTATGTGTTCGAGCGCGCGGTGGCCTCGCACCCCGATTCCACCCCGCCCGAGGATCGCGTCATATTGGGTGATGTGCGCGAGACCCTGCCTGCGTCGGTCGAGCGGTTTGGTGCAACCGCCAGTCTGATCCATGCGGATCTGGGCGGGCATAACCGGGAAAAGAATGATGCATTTGCGCGGCTCGTCTCACCTTTGATCGAACCCTTGCTGGCACCCGGCGGGCTGATGGTATCCAGCGACCGGATGTATTTCGAAGGGCTGGCCGAGTTGCCCCTGCCACCGGGGGCGGTCGAGGGGCGCTGTTTCATTTATCGCCGATAAGGGGCCAGCCATGCTGTTCTACGATTGCCCGACTGCCCCGAACCCGCGCAGAGCCCGGATGTTCATCGCGGAAAAGGGGCTGGAGATCGAAACCCGCGCGGTCTCTATCGCCCAAGGGGAACAGTTGGGGGCTGCGTTTCTGGCGGTAAACCCGCGTGGAACCCTGCCTGTTCTGGTAACAGATGAAGGATCGGTTCTGACCGAGAACCTTGGCATCGCGGCCTATCTTGAGGCGCGGTTCCCCGAGCCGCCGTTGATGGGGCGCACGCCTGATGAAAAGGGTGCGGTGTTGATGTGGAACAGCATTGTCGAGCAACAGGGCGGCCTGCCGATAGCCGAAACGCTGCGCAATACGCATCCGGCGTTTACGGACCGGGCAATTCCGGGGCCCGAGAATCATGCGCAGATCCCCGAACTGGCGCAACGCGGCGCGGCGCGGGTGGGGCAGTTCTTTGATCTGCTGGAAGAACGGCTTGCCGACAGTCCCTATCTTGCAGGGGACGCGTTGACGCTGGCCGATATCACCGGTTTCGTCTTTGTCGATTTTGCCCGTGTGATCAAACGGCGCATTCCTCAGGAAAACACTGCTACTTTGGCCTGGTTCGACCGGATTGGGGCACGGCCAAGCGCGCAGCTTTAAGGCTGTGTCCTTTGGCTGAATAGTCCGTGCGGCCGGTACTGTACAGAAATGTCTAGACAGAAGTGAACAGTGCCTCTAGCGTCCTCTGCGAGCCATGCAGGGAGGGCGGGATGAAATCTCAGTATCGTGTTGTAGTGATCGGGGGCGGTGTTGTTGGGGCCTCGGTCCTGTATCATCTGGCCAAGTTCGGCTGGTCGGATGTGGTGATGCTGGAACGGCGGCGTCTGGCCTCGGGGTCGTCGTGGCACGCGGCAGGCGGTATTCATGCGCTGAATGCCGATCCGAACATGGCGGCGTTGCAGGCTTATACCATCGATCTGCTGAGTGAGATCGAAAAGGAATCGGGTCAGAATATCGGGTTGCACATGACCGGCGGCCTGACACTGGCGGGCACGCCCGAGCGGTGGGAGTGGTTGCAGGCGAATTACCGCATTTTCCAGTCCATCGGCATTGATGATTGTGAGTTGCTGTCGCCCGAAGAGGCGCAGAAACGCTGCCCGATCATGTCCACCGATGGCGTGCTGGGCGCGATGTGGGCGGATCGCGAGGGGTATATCGACACGACCGGAACCGTACAGGCCTATGCGACTGCCGCCCGGAAGCGCGGCGCGGAATACTACGAAGAAACCAAGGTCGAAAGCCTGACGCAGACGGCAGATGGCTGGGAGGTTGTGACCGACAAGGGCACCATTACCTGTGAGCATGTGGTCAACGCCGCAGGCCTTTGGGCCAAGCAGGTGGGTCGCATGGCCGGAGTGGAGCTGCCAGTTTCTCCGCTGAAGCACCACTATCTGATCACCGACACGGTGCCCGAGGTGGCGCAGGCGGATTTTGAGATGCCGATGACCGTGGATCTGGAAGGCTTTACTTATATGCGGCAGGACCAGAAGGGTGTTCTGGTCGGCATTTACGAGGTCGAGCACGAACATTGGGCCATGGATGGCGCGCCGTGGAACTATGGCGAGGAGCTGTTTCAGGAACAGCTGGATCGGATCGAGAACGAATTGATGCTGGGCTTTGAGCGGTATCCGTCGATCCAGAATGTGGGCATCAAGACTTGGGTGAACGGCGCGTTTACCTTTGCGCCGGACGGGAACCCTCTGGTCGGGCCTGTGCCGGGCAAGCGGGGCTATTGGTCTGCCTGTGCGGTGATGGCCGGGTTCTTGCAGGGCGGCGGCGTCGGCAAGACGCTGGCCGAGTGGATGATCCATGGTGAGCCCGAGGCCGATGCCTGGCCGATGGATGTGGCCCGCTTTGGCGATTTCGCGCAGAACAAGCGGTATATCCGCGAGACCACGGGGCAGTTCTATTCGCGCCGCTTTGTGATGACCTATCCGAACGAGCAATTGCCCGCAGGTCGCCCGCTGAAAATGGCCCCGGCGCATGATGCGATGACCGAGGCCGGGTGCAAATGGGGCGTCAGTTGGGACTTGGAAGTGCCGCTGTATTTTGCGCCGAAAGGGTTTGAGGAAACACCGACGCTCAAGCGGTCAAACGCGCATGATATCGTGGCCGAGGAATGCAAGGTGATCCGCGAGGGTGTGGGCCTGATGGATATCTCGGGCTTTTCGCGGTTTGAGGTCACGGGCCCGAACGCTGAGGCGTGGTTGGATAAGGTCATGGCTTTGAGGCTGCCCGCGCCGGGTCGGGCGAAACTTGCGCCGATGCTGGGCGAGAACGGGCGGCTCAAGGGCGATCTGACCGTGCTGAACTGGGGCGATGGTACCTGGTGGATCATGGGCAGCTATTACCTGCGCGCCTGGCATATGCGCTGGTTTGACGATCACATGATGGACGGCGTCAATGTCCGCGATCTGGGCGAGGAATATTGCGGCTTTGCCGTTGTTGGCCCGAAATCGCAGGCGGTGGTCGAGAAGCTGGCAGAGCAGGATATCGGTGGCCTGAAATTCATGGGGTGTGCAGATTTCGATATCGGTCTGGTCCGCGCCCGCGTCGCGCGCATGTCGGTGACGGGCGAAAAGGGCTATGAGATCAATTGCCGCTATGGCGACCATATCAAACTGCGTCGGATGCTGCTTGAGGCCGGGGCGGATGAGGGCATTCGCGAGTGTGGCTTCAACGCGATGCTGTCGACGCGGCTTGAAAAGAGCTTTGGCATCTGGTCGGCGGAGTTCACGCAGCTTTACACGCCCGGGATGACGGGCATGGACCGCTGGATCGACTGGGACAAGGATTTTGTCGGCAAAGAGGCGGCATTGGCTGAACGCAACGGCAATGGCCCCGCGCAGGTTCAGGTGACGTTGGAGGTGGACGCGCTGGACGCGGATGCCAGCGGGTATGAACCGATCTGGGCGGGTGAGGAACGCGTCGGTTTTGTGACCTCAGGCGGGTATGGGCATTACACCGGCAAGTCGCTGGCCATGGCGCTGGTGAATCGCGACAAGGCGGAGCCGGGGACCGAGCTGTCGGTGCATGTGGTGGGCGTTGAACGGCCTGCGCGGATCATTGCGGCCTCGCCCTATGATCCGCAGGGCAAAGCGATGCGGGGTTAACCATGTCAGCGCGGGATCGAGGACGGCGACGGCGCGGGGTCGAGGCCGCGCCCAGCCGCGAGGTGAACTATCGCCAGTTGCGGAACCCGTTTCCGCAGATGGAGGTGTTTCCGGCGGACCAGATTGCAAACATGCATGACACCGCGCTGCGGACACTGGAGGAACTGGGCGTCAAGGTCTTGTTGCCCGAGGCGACCGCTCTGTTCAAGACGGCGGGCGCGCGTGTGGATGAAGACAGCCAGATGGTCTTTATCGGGCGCGAGATGGTTGAGGCGGCGATAGCTTCGGCCCCGAAATCGATCCCCTGTCGCGCAGGGGCGCGGCATCGGGACTTTACGCTGGAACTGGGGTCTTTGGTGTTTCAGCCGGGGGCCGGGGCACCGAATGCCACCGATCTGGAACGGGGGCGGAGGCCTGCGACCGGGCAGGACTATCTTGAGTTTCTGAAGCTGACGCATCATTTCGACGTGTTCCAGATGATTTCTCCGCAGGTTGAGCCGCAGGATGTGCCGACCAACGTGAGGCACTATTTCACCACGCAGGCGCAGATGGAGTTGACCGACAAGTTCCCGTTCTTCTTTTCGCGCGGGACGCCGCAGGTGATGGACAATTTCGAGATGCTTTCGATCGCGCGGGGCCTGTCGGATGACGAATTCCGCGCAAACCCGCATTGCTACACCATCATCAACACCAACAGCCCGCGCACGCTGGACATTCCGATGGCGCAGGGGCTGATCGATTTTGCGCGGCATGGGCAGATGTCGATCATCACGCCGTTTACCCTTATGGGGGCAATGGCCCCGATCACGGTTGCGGGGGCCATTACGCTGTCTCATGCCGAGGCCTTGGCGGCGTTGACGCTGACGCAACTGGCCCGCCCCGGCGCGCCGGTTTGCTATGGCACATTCACCAGCAACGTGGACATGAAATCGGGCGCGCCCGCCTTCGGGACGCCGTCGCATTTCCAGGCCTCGCTTGCGGCAGGGCAGTTGGCACGGCATTTGGGTCTGCCGTGGCGATCCGCCGCCGGGTCGGCGTCAAACATCAACGATGTACAGGCGGCAAATGAAAACCAGTTTGGCCTTTGGGGGTGCCTGATGGCGGGGGCCACGGTCATCATCCACTCGGCCGGTTGGCTTGAGGGCGGTCTGACGGTGTCGTTCGAGAAAATGATCTGCGACGCCGAGGTGCTGAACATGGTGGCGGAACTCTGCGCCGGGGCGCAGGCCGGAACATCCGAGATCGGCTTTGACACGGCGCTGCGCGAGGTCGAGCCCAGCGGGCACTTTTTCGCCTCAAGCCAGACGATGGAGCGGTACAATACCGAGTTCTATGAACCGCATGTGCACGACTATGCCAATTTCGGAACCTGGACCGAGCGCGGCTCGGTCGATGCCAATCAGCGGGCGACAGGGGTCTGGAAGGACATTCTGGCGAATTTCGAAGCGCCTGCGCAAAGCGACCATTTGGGCGCAATGCATGATTTCATTGCCCGACGTACCGCCGAAGGTGGTGCCCCGCCGGAGAGTTGAATGAACAGCAAACCAATCCTGCATCGCGATGATCCAAAGGCGGAACCTCTGGTCGGTAACGTCAAGGTCACGCGTGACGACTGGCTGAATGTGGCGATGGATGTGCTGATCTCGGACGGGGTTGATCAGATCAAGGTTCTGAATCTGGCCGAGCGGATGGCGGTGTCGCGGTCGTCTTTCTACTGGTACTTCAAATCGCGGCAGGAATTGCTGGACGCATTGTTGGCGCGCTGGCAGGCCACGAACACGGCCGCCCTGATCGCGCAGGCCGAAGCCCCTGCCGAGACGATCACGGGGGCCGTCTGCAATGTGCACCGATGCGTTGTGAACACCGCCTTGTTCGACACCGCGCTGGATTTTGCCGTGCGGGACTGGGCGCGCAAATCCGGCAAGGTGCGGCGCGTTCTGGATCAGTCCGACGCCAAGCGGTTGCAGGCGCTACACGCCATGTTCGCGCGCTATGGCTACCCTGAGATCGAGGCCGAAACCCGGGCGCGCGTGCTGTATTACATGCAGATCGGGTACGATCTGGCGCAGTTGAACGAGCCGATGGACATACGGATTTCGATGGTGCCGCATTATCTATATGTCTTCACCGGCGTCGAACCCCGCCCCGAAGAGGTGGCCGAGTTCAGCGCCTATTCACAGCGTCACTGGTCGGGCGGGGAAAGCTGAGCCATCAACTCGGCAGCACGCGCCTTGGCCGTTTCGGCGGCTTGGATTCGCACCGGGCCATAGCCACGGATTTCGTCTGCGCAGGCCATGATTTTGGTCCAGTGGTCATGGGTTTCGGCGCTGTAGTTCGCAACCATCCGGTCCAGCAGGCGCTGATACCACGCAAGCAGGTCACGATGCATGCGCGCCTCGGCGTGGTAGCCGAACGGGTTCAGGGGTGATCCACGCAGCCTGCGAGCACGCGTGAGCAAGGTCAGGGCGGGGTGCAGCCATGCGCCCATTTTCCATTTGCGAGGCCGCCCCCGGCCATCCTTGCGCCACGCGAGCAGCGGCGGGGCCATATGGTAGGTCAGTTTCGGAGCGCCTTCGAATTTCTCTGCGAGGTCTTTGGCGAAGGCTTTGCCGGTCATCAGGCGGGCGACCTCGAATTCGTCCTTATAAGCCATGAACCGGAACAGGTTGCGTGCGACTGATTGGATCAGATGTTCATCGGCGGTGGGCAGGGCACGCCGGATTTCGGTGAGCCGATCAATGTAGCGCTGGCTGTAGCGATCATCCTGATAGTCGCGCAGGAAATCGGCGCGATGGGTGATCATCTGATCCAGCGTTTCCGGTTGCCGATCCGGTTTAGAGTTCAGGCGATCCGGCTGATGCGCAAAAACGCGACCGATGGCAAAGGCCAGCCGGTTCTTTTCGATGGCAACCCCGTTCAGCAAAATGGCCTGATTCAGTGCGGTTTGCGACACCGGCACCAGCCCCTTTTGCCACGCATAGCCCAGCAGGATCACGTTGGCGAAAACACTGTCGCCCAGCAGGCGTTCAGCGGCGGCGTTGGCATCGAAGGCCGACAAGTTTTCGGTGCCCACGACTTGTTCGATGGCCTGTTCGCGCGCGTCGACCTTAAGCTGGGCGTCGCGGTGCAGAACCAGATCTCCGGTCGGCATCTCGGCGCGGTTCAGCACAACCTGCGTGCCGTGACGGTAATGGGCCGAGGCTTTGGGTGCGGAACTGACCACCACGTCGCAACCGATCACCGCATCCGCCGCGCTTTGATCAATGCGCACCTGATTGAGGGCATCGGGTTTTGAGCCCAGCCGGATATAGCTGAGCACCGTGCCGAATTTCTGGGCAAACCCGGTGAAATCCAGCACCGAGGTGCCTTTGCCCTCAAGATGCGCGGCCATTGTGATGAGGGCTCCGACCGTGACGACGCCGGTGCCGCCGACGCCGGTGACAAGCAGGTCGTAGGGTTTGGTCAGAGGTGGCAGGTCGGGTGCCGGCAATCCGGTTTCCAGCGTGTCCAATTCCAGCGCGGTGTCGCGTTTGCGGCGGGTCGCGCCTTCGACGGTGACGAAGCTGGGGCAGAAGCCGTTGAGGCAGGAGAAGTCCTTGTTGCACGAGCTGAGATTGATCTTGCGTTTGCGGCCAAGCGGGGTTTCGCGGGGCTCGACGCTCAGGCAGTTGGAGGCGACAGAGCAATCGCCGCAGCCTTCGCAGACCAGATCATTGATCCAGACGAATTTGGCCGGGTCGGGCAGGGTGCCCCGTTTGCGGCGGCGGCGCTTTTCCGTGGCGCAGGTCTGTTCATAGATCAGGACGGTGACGCCGGGGATGTCGCGCAGCTCGCTTTGCAGGGCGTCCATTTCGGCGCGGTCATGGAATGTGGTGCGGGTCGGGAAATCGGCGCGGCGGAACTTGGTGATGTCGTCCGAGACCAGCGCGATCCGTTCGACCCCTTCGGCGCGGCAGGTCTGGGCGATCCCGGCGACGCTGACCGGGCCATCGACGGGCTGCCCGCCGGTCATGGCAACCGCGTCGTTGTAAAGGATTTTGTAAGTGATATTTGTGTTCGCTGCCACGGCCTGCCGGATGGCAAGGCTGCCCGAGTGATACCATGTGCCTTCGCCAAGGTTCTGGAAGATATGCTTGCCGCCGTTGAACTGCGAGGCGACCACCTGTGGCACGCCTTCGCCACCCATCTGCGCATAACCCACCGTTTCGCGATCCATCCACGAGGCCATGACATGGCAGCCGATGCCGCTGGCCGCCGTCGAGCCCTCGGGCACTTTGGTCGAGGTGTTGTGGGGACAGCCCGAGCAGAAATAGGGCGTGCGCACGGCACCCGGCACGTTGATCACGGGCGGGGGCGTTTCGGTCAGGGCCTTTGCTTTGGCGGGCAGGCCCTCTTCGGGGAAGAATGTATCCAGCCGCGCGGCGACGATGGGGGCCAGCATCAGGGGGCTGAGTTCGCCGGTCCAAGGGATCAACGGCTCGCCATGGCTGTCGTATTTACCGACCATCTTGTGGGGTTTGTCGCCGGGCCAGTCGTAGAAATATTCCTTGAACTGGCTTTCGATGATGCCGCGCTTTTCCTCGACGACCAGAACCTCGGCCTTGCCTTTCACGAACCGCAGCGCGTTGCGTCGGGCCAGTGGCCAGACCATGCCGACCTTGTAAATGTCGATGCCCAGACGGCGGCAGGCGGGTTCATCCAAGCCCAGCAGACGCAGCGCCTCCATCAGGTCCAGATGGCCCTTGCCGGTGGTGACAAAGCCGAATTTGGCGTTGTCGATGTCATAGATGCGCCGGTCGATGGGGTTGGCTTCGGCAAAAGCGCGCACGGCGCGCAGCTTGTGCTGAATGCGGGTTTCGATCTCGGGCGAGGGCAGGTCGGCGGTGCGCACATGCAGGCCGTTTGGCGGCAGGTCGATTTCGGGCAGGGTGAATTTGCGGTCGGGGTGCAGGTCAACCGACCGGGCGCTTTCAACCGTTTCGCTGATTGCCTTGAAGCCGACCCAAGTGCCGGAAAAGCGCGACAGGGCGAGCCCGTATTCGCCGTATTCCAGATATTCCGCAACCGAGGCCGGGTTCAGGGTGGGCATGAACCACGCCATGAATGCCACATCCGACTGGTGCGGCATGGATGAACTGACACAGCCATGGTCATCACCGGCCACCACCAGCACACCGCCTTTGGGGGCCGAGCCATAGGCGTTGCCATGTTTCAGCGCATCGCCCGAGCGGTCGACGCCGGGGCCTTTGCCGTACCACATGGAAAAGATGCCCTCGACCTCGCAATGAGGGTCCAGTGTGGCTTGCTGCGCGCCCAGGACGGCGGTGGCGCCGAGGTCTTCGTTAACGGCGGGCATAAAGGTGATGCGGTCGGCTTTCAGCCGGTCCTTGGCGCGCCACAGTTCTAGATCCAAGCCGCCCAGCGGTGAACCGCGATAGCCCGAGACAAACCCTGCCGTGTTCAGCCCCGCCTGTTGGTCGCGCCGGGCTTGATCCATCATGATCCGCGCCAGTGCCTGAGTGCCGGTCAGGAAAACCCGGCCCTGCGTTTGCGCATAGCGGTCGTCGAGCTGATAGGTGCGGGGCTTGGGGTCGTGGTGGCTCATATCCAGGGTCCATGGGCTGTCGGGGCGGGGGAATTTTAGCCCGGTTGTGGCGGTATTTCCTGTCTTTAACGGTCGCGATTTTGGCCTTGGTTGGAAAAATTGATCGAAAACCAGCAGGAATCGGATAAATTGACCGTTATGGTGAAACTAGAAGACAAAGACCGCCGGATTCTGACCTTGCTGCAGCAGGACAGCCGGATTTCAAACGCTGATCTCGCTGAGGCAGTGGGTATGTCGGCCTCGGCCCTTTGGCGGCGGGTGCGCGCGCTGGAGGAGGCCGGGGTGATCGAGCGTTACGGAGCCGTCGTGGACCCGGACGCAATGGGACTGGGGTTCGAGGCGATTGTGCATGTGCACCTGACGCGGCACGACCCGGACAAGATCGTGGATTTCATTCGTGCGGTTGAAGCCAGTTCGGAAGTGCAGGAATGCTATGCCACCACCGGACAGGCGGATTACCATTTGCGGGTGCTGTGCCGTGATCTGGCTGGTTACAATGACTTTCTTGAGGCGTTTCTGTTCCGTCTGCCTGCGGTC
Source organism: Ruegeria sp. E1 (assembly GCF_056534225.1). Taxonomy (NCBI): domain Bacteria; kingdom Pseudomonadati; phylum Pseudomonadota; class Alphaproteobacteria; order Rhodobacterales; family Roseobacteraceae; genus Ruegeria; species Ruegeria sp. E1. The sequence goes on from NZ_JBQFPE010000006.1 coordinate 155,389, forward strand.
GCCAGTGCACATACGAACGTCGTGCTGCGCACGATCAAGCGGAACCGGCCCGTCAGCGGCTGAGGGTCAGGTTGCGAATGCGGCCCAGGCCCAGGCCATCGCGATATAGGTCAGATTGTGCATCAGTTGATCCAGTCCGGCTGCCCGCCAGAACTCGGGCTGGCTGGGCTGCAGCTTTTTGCGGTCGGAATAATGTGCCTTGGCAAAATCGATGTGGAAATGAACAATCCACTCGAGTGCCGCGATGATCAGGATGAACTCGACCGGGGCGCGAAACAGGGCGAAAATGATGATCGAGCCCACCACATGCACGGCAGCATGTTGGGCGCGTCCCAAATGAGCATAAGTGCTACGCCCCGATAACATCTTGGGCGTCTGCAAAAAATAGTCGGCAAACATATGTTTGATCTGCAAAAGGCAGAGCAACAGCAATACTGTGCCTATGGTGGCAGGCAAATGAATCCTCCCGATATCGTCCTGAATCGGAGATTAGGGGGTAAATCCGCATCGCGCAAATGAACTTGTTCACATAGGGCAAAAATCGCGCAATTCGGAAATTCATTTGCGTCGCGGGTTGCGATTGCGGTAGATTCAGTTGGACGTATTCAGGCCAAATTCAAGGGCTTGGCGGGCGTATCAGTCACCGGGGGCGGGTTCCATAGAGCGGACGATTTTTCGGTTCATCTGGAAATATTCAAAACGCGATCAGCTGATCCTGCTGGCCGTGACCTCGACGCTGTTTCCCTTGCTGTATCTGACGCTGGAACTGCCCAAGCGGATTATCAATGACGCGATCGGTGCATCGAGCCAGATTGTTACCGTCTGGGGATTCAGTCTGCAGCAGACGACGTTTCTGATGATCCTGTGCTTCGCCTTTCTGGCGGCGGTGCTGGCGCATGGTCTGATGAAAATGCGCATCAACACCATGAAAGGCGTGCTGAGCGAACGGATGCTGCGTCGGTTCCGGTATCAGTTGATCAGCCGCGCGCTGCGCTTTCCGCAGCCCTATTTCGAACGGGTCAGCCAGGGTGAGCTGGTCTCGATGGTGACCGCCGAAAGCGAGCCTATGGGTGGCCTGATGGGCGATGCGATCAGCCAGCCGGTGCTGCAGGCGGGGCAGATGATCACCATCCTGTCGTTCCTGTTTCTGCAGAGCTTCTGGTTCGGTCTGGCCGCCGTTGCCCTGATCCCGTTGCAGGCGTGGCTGATCCCCAAGTTGCAGCGGCAGATCAACCTGCTGAACAAGAAGCGCATTCAAGAGGTGCGCGTGCTGGCCGCGCAGATCGGCGAGAATGCTGCCGGGGCTTCGACCTTGCGGGCCAATGGCGGTTGGCGGTATCGGCGCGCAATGATCTCGGATCAACTGGGGCGTTTGTTCGGGATCCGGTTCGAGATCTACCAGAAAAAGTTCTTTATGAAGTTCATCAACAACTTCATTTCGCAACTGACGCCGTTCATGTTCTATCTGGTCGGCGGTCTGCTGGTGCTGCAGGGCTCGGTCTCGCTTGGGGCGCTTGTGGCCGCGCTGGCGGCGTACAAGGATCTGAGTTCGCCGTGGAAAGAGTTGCTGACCTACTACAACCAGACGCAGGACATGTCGCTGCGTTGGGATGTGGTGGTCGAACGTTTTGCGCCCTCTGGAATGCAGGATGAGGCCCTGTTCGAGGGGGAGCCCGAAACCCGCCCGCGGCTGAGCGGGGATATTGTGCTGAATCAGGTCTCGGTGCGTGACATAGACGGTAATCAGATTCTGGACGATCTGGACCTGACCTTTCCGGCCGGAAAAACCATCGGCATCGCCGCGCCCAGCGAGGAAGATCGCCGCGCCGTGGCCGAGTTGCTGACCCGTGAAATCCTGCCCAGTTCCGGCAGCGTTCAGATTGGCGATCAGAATCTGGCCGGGTTGCATCAGGCGGTTGTTGCGGCGCGGATCGGCTATGCCACATCCCGGCCCGTCATGTTCCAGGGTTCGCTGGGTGACAATGTTATGATGCCGATGCGGTTCAAGCCGGTATCGGACCCTGCCGAGACGCCGGATTTCGCCGAAACTCTGCGCGCGGGCAACAGTAGTGATCCGTTCAAGGCCGATTGGCTGGACCCATCGCTGGCCGATCTGCAAAGCCCGGCGGATTTGCGCGACTGGTGGCTGAAGCTGATCGACGGGATGGGATCTGGGGCGGCGCTGTTTCAGCGCGGGGCGGATCAGGTTTTTGATCCAGGCAGTCACGCAAAGCTGGCGCAAAAGCTGATTGAACTGCGCCCGGTTGTGCAACAGGCTGTGCGTCGCGCTGAACTGGATCATCAGGCGCTGATATTTGATCGCGATGTCTATAATCCCGCGCTGCCGGTGCTGGAGAACCTGTTGTTCGCGACCCCCTGCGTGACCGTAACGCAAGAGTTGCTGGCCCAGCAGACAGTATTTCTTGGTCAATTGCGTGAGTTGGGTCTGGACGAGACCCTGATCGGCCTGACGCGAGATGTGATCGACATGCTGCGGCAGATCTTTGGATTGGATGGCACTGACCATCCCTTGTTCCGCAAGCTGGGGCTGCAGGCGCAGACCTATGAGGCGGCGGTGGAACTGGTCGAGCGTACCCGGCAGGAGGGCGGCTCGGGGCTGGATGACGAACAGTTGGCCAATCTTCTGGCGGTGCCTTTTGTCATCTCGGCAGAACAGATTGGTCCGGCTTTCACTGACGAGTTGAAGAACCGTATCCTGGAGTTGCGCGCCAGCCATTCGGACCGGCTGATGGCGCATCTGGGGGATGTGTTCGTGCCGTTGGATGCAGACCAGTTTGCGCCGGGTCTGACGGTGATGGAGAACGCGCTGTTCGGCAAGGTCAGCCAGATTGGCGGCGCGCGTTCGGACGAGGTGCGTAAGCTGATCGTGGATGTGCTGGCCGAAAACGGTGCGCGCCCGATGGTGGTGGAACTGATCTATGACGTGCCGGTGGCGCTGGGCGGTCAGAACCTGCCTGCGGTCTTTGCCGAACCGCTGGCCTTTACCCGGGCGACCATCAAGAAACCGGACATTCTGATCCTGGAAAATGCGCTGGCCAGCTATGATATGGAAACGCAGGTCGCCGTGTATAAGAACCTGCGGCAGCTATTGCCGGACGCCACGGTGATTTACCTCAACGACCAGTTCCAGAACCCAGATGTGTTCGACATGTATGTCGAAATCCGGCAAGGTCGGGTTGTGACCGATGATGGACCATCCGACGTGGAAGAGGACAGCGCGTCCTCGGCCGATCTGGCGCGCAAGCTGCGGGCGTTGGAGCAGACGCCGTTGTTTTCCGGGCTGGACCGCCGCCAACTGCGCCTGCTGGCCTTTGGTGCGCGCTGGTTCCAGGCTTTGGCGGGAGAGGTCATTTTCCTGAAAGACGACCAGCCGACCGATGGTGCCTATGTGCTGCTTGAAGGCGAGGCGGGGCTGTATCTGCCGCAGCCCGACGGGCCGGACAAACTGATTTTGGCGGTTGGTCCCGGTGCGCTGGTTGGTGAATTGGGCCTGATCCGCAAGGAACCACGCGCGCTGAGCATGGTGGCCGAGACCGATTTGTCCTGCCTGCGCATCGGGGAAGAGGAATTTCTGGCCGTGGTCGAAAACGACGCCGCAACCGCGTTCAAACTGTTGCAGGTGATCGCGGGGTATGTATCCAACTAAGCCGACCCGTCGCCCGGGTCGCAGAACATCGCATAAAGCAGTTCGATCACCCGGGCCACCTTTCCATCGTGCAGGGCATAATAGATCACCTTGCCGTCACGGCGTGTAGTTACCAGATCTTCTTCGCGCAGGCGGGCCAGCATCTGGCTGACAGCGGCCTGTCGCATCCCGAGCAATTGCTCAAGCTCGCCCACGGATCGTTCGCCCGCGTGCAGATGACACAGGATCATCAGCCGCCCTTCATGAGCCAGCGCCTTGAGAAACGCGGTTGCGTTGGCGGCGCTTTCGGTCATGTCGACCGGGGTGGTCGGCGGCAGAGAAGCAGGGCCGGGGGCTTGGGTCGTCACGGGCAGGTCCGGTTGGCAGAGTGGGGTGGGGTCCAATATGCCTTAACGCTGGCGTGGTTGTCACCCCTCGGTTGCAGGGGCGCCGCCCTGAAACGCGTTTCCGTTGACATAGTCGCAGGGGTCTTCCTGCATTTGCAGATGCAGACCGTCGCCTGTGTAGGGATGTGCGCGGGCCAGAGCTTCGTCCACCTCAATCCCGAGGCCGGGTGCGGTTGGCGGGGTCACGAACCCGTTTTCAACGCGAATGGTGCCTTTGATCAGCTGGTCATGAAATGAGGTTTCAATGCTTTCCAGCAGCAGTAGGTTCGGGATCGAGGCGGCCAGATGGATGTTGGCCGCCCATTCGACCGGTCCGGCATAAAGATGTGGGGCCATCTGAGCGTTGAAGACCTCGGCCATAGCGGCGACCTTTTTCATTTCCCATATGCCACCGGCGCGGCCCAGCGCAGGTTGCAGGATTTCGGCGGCCCCGGCACGCAGGACCGCGCCGAATTCGGCCTTGGTGGTCAGCCGCTCACCGGTGGCGACCGGGATGCGGACGTTGCGGGCCACGCGGGCCATATCCTCGATCATGTCGGGGGGCGTGGGTTCCTCGAACCAGAGCGGGGAATAAGGTTCCAGAGCCTGCCCAAGACGGATCGCGCCTGCGGTGTTGAACTGACCATGGGTGCCGAACAGCAGGTCGGCCTTGTCGCCCACGGCCTCGCGGATGGCTTTGCAGAAGGCAACCGACATGGAAATATCCGACATCGCAGGCATGTGCCCGCCCCGGATCGTATAGGGGCCTGCGGGGTCGAATTTGACTGCGGTATAGCCACGCGCGACCACCTGCGCCGCGCTTTCACCGGCCTGTTCGGGCGACGTCCAGAAGTCGGTCAGGTTATGCTGTGGCAGGGGGTAGAGGTAGGTATAGGCGCGGATGCGGTCATTCATGCGCCCGCCCAGCAGCGCATGGATCGGGCGGTTGCGATCCTTGCCCAGAATGTCCCAGCAGGCGATTTCCAGCCCGGAAAACGCGCCCATCACGGTCAGGTCGGGGCGCTGTGTGAACCCGCTGGAATAGGCGCGGCGGAACATCAACTCGATATTTTCGGGATTTTCCCCGGCCATGTGCCGGTCGAACACATCGCGGATCACATGCTGCATGGCGTCCGGCCCGACGGAGGAGGCATAGCATTCGCCCCAGCCGGTGATGCCGGTATCCGTTGTCACCTTGACCAGTATCCAGTACCGCCCACCCCAACCCGGCGCGGGTGGGGCGGTGACGATGATGTCGAGGTTCTGCAGTTTCATCGGCACTCCTTTCGGCGGGTCAGCCCCGGTCAAACATGATCACGTTGCGCTTGGCCGAGCCGGTTTTGGTATCCTCGATTGCTTCGTTGATCTGATCCAGCGACCAGCGGCCCGAGATCAGCTCGTCGAGTTTCAGACGTCCCTGTTCGTAAAGGTCGATCATCCACGGGATGTCGCGCTGAATGACCACATCGCCCATTTTGGACCCGATCAGCCCTTGGGCCACGGCGGCGAGGATCACGGGCTCATAACTGGATTGCGCGCCGGAATGGGGCATTCCGATCATCACCGCCTTGCCGCCCCGCCCCAGATAACGCGGGGCCTGATCATAGGCCGGGATCGCGCCGACGGTGATCAGCACGGCGTCAGCGCCGCGCCCTCCCATCGCTTTGTAGGCGGCTTTCCACGGCTGTTCGAGGGTTCCCAACACGCCGTGCGTCGCGCCGAATTCCCTGGCGATTTCCAATTTCTCTTCCGTCATGTCGACGGCCACGATGCGGCGTGCGCCGGCGATGCGGGCGCCTTGTATGGCGTTGAGGCCAACGCCACCGGCGCCGATCACAACAACATCCTGTCCGGGTCGCACATTGGCGGCGTTGATCGCTGCGCCGACCCCGGTGATGACGCCGCAGGACAGAAGGCTTGCGATATCCTTGGGCATGGTCTGCGGGATTTTTACGATCTGGCGGTGGCTGACCACGACCTTCTCGGCAAAGGCCCCGCAGGCCATCGCCTGTTCCAGCGGTCCACCGTCTGCGGTGCGCAAGGGCCCTTTGACGGTGTCATAGGGGGTTTCGCAGATCGTCGGTTTGCCGCCCGCGCAAGAGGGGCAACTGCCGCAGGCGCGGATCAGGGTGACGACGACCGGATCGCCGATTTTGAAATCACCTACGCCGTCCCCGGTTGCTGTGATGACACCTGCGGCCTCGTGCCCATAGACGGCGGGCAGGAACCCGCCCCAGGCACCGCTGGCGTAGGAAATGTCTGAATGGCAGATTGCTACGGCATCCAGCGTCACCTCAACCTCGCCCATGGCAGGCGGCGCAAGCAGGACATCTTCGATGACCAGTGGTTCGTCAAAAGCGCGACATACGGCGGCTTTGATGGTTTGCATGTCTGTCCCCGTTCCCGTTTCAGGTCACGGTGGACTGTCAGGGTGCGGCCCGCAAGGCGGTTTCCGTCAAAGAGATGTCGTTTTACGCAGCGTAGCGCGCGGGGCGCGCAGAAAAAGCGCCAGCCCCGCGAACATCAGGATCAACGCCAGCAGGAAAGGTGCGCCGGGCAGATAGAACAGCGCGTTCGGGCTGATGAATTCGGCAAACACGCTGGTCATGACAAGTGGCGAAATGATCATCGACAGGGCGTGCAGCGCGGCGAGTACGCCCTGCAACTCTCCCTGTTGCGAATCCGGTGTGGCCTTGGACATCATCGCCTGAAGCGCGGGCGTCACCACCGCACCCAGCGCCGTGACGGGGATCAGCATGAGGGCAATGAACCCGTTGGTCAGAAACGCCAGCAGGGCGAAGCTGAGGATTTCAAAGCCCATGCCCCAGATGATCGTTGTACGCTCACCTAAATACCGCGTGGCGGGGCGGATTAGCCCGCCCTGAACGGCGGCCATGCCGATGCCGTAAACGGCCAGCGACAGGCCGATCATCTGTGGCGACCAGCCGAAGCGTTCCAGCGTGAAATAGGACCAGATGGCCGGGTAGACGTAGATCGAGACTGAGTAGAGGAAATAAACCCATAGCAATGGGCGGATGCCGGGCAGGGCGGCGATGGCGCGCAGCGAGCCTGCCGGGTTTGCGCGCCGCCAGTTGAAGGCGCGCCGGGTTTTGTCGGTCACGGTTTCCGGCATGACCAGAAGGCCGACGATGAACCCCAGCGCCGATAGTCCGGCCGCGGCCCAGAAGGGTGCGCGTGTGCCGAATTCGCTCAGCAACCCGCCCATCAAGGGGCCAAGGACGAAGCCAACCCCGAACGCGGCCCCCAGCAGGCCGAAATTCGCTGCCTTTTCATGGGGTTTCGAGACATCTGCCATGAAAGCCGAGGCCGTCGAATGGGTGGCCGCCGTGATCCCGCCGACGATGCGGCCCGCAAGCAACAGCCAGATGCTGCCTGCAAGCGCCATCACAACATAGTCCAGCGCCATGACGAACAGCGACACCAGCAGGACAGTGCGGCGACCATAGGCGTCGGACAGGTTGCCCAGAACCGGGCCGAACAGGAACTGCATCGCGGCAAAGGCAGTGCTGAGCACGCCGCCCCAGATCGCGGCATCGGCCAGCGTGCCGCCCTGAACCTCGACGATCAGTTGCGGCATGATGGGTAGAACCAGACCGATGCCCATCGCGTCGATCATCACGGTTCCAAGCACAAAGAGAAAAGGCAGACGCATGGGGGTCCGAATTCAGGGTTTCGGACTGGACCTTATCGCCGGGGCAGGCGCGGGGAAAGAGGCCCAGGGCAGCCCGACGTCAAGTCACATGCGCCGCGCGGCACGGTCGATCAACTCGGCCAGTTCTTTGGGGTGCGAAAAGAAGGGCGAGTGCGAGCTGTCGACGGTCAGACGCAGCTCGGGCGCGGCACAGTGGCTCATCTGCTCTTGATATTCGGTGGGCACCGTCCGGTCGTCCAGCGTGCGGATATAGGCCTTGGGCATGGTCGCAAAGTTGTCGCCGGTCGGCAGGGGTGTATCCTGCGGGCGGATCGCTTGCGGGCACAGGCGGGCAAAGGCATAGGCCACGATGTCGGTGGGACAGTCGTGATAGAACAGCGGCTGCACCCGATCCGGCAGAACGCGGTAGGACAGCCCGTCGGCGGATTTTTCCACCGCGTCCGCGATCAGTTGGCGTGGCGCGCGTTTGCGCATCTCGATCATCGAAAGCCCGGATTGGGGGACATAGGCGCTGATGTAGATCAGGCCGCGCATGGCCTTGGGGTTTGCCTCTGCCGCGGCGCTGATCGGGTAGCCACCCCATGAATGCCCAACGATGATGGTGTTTGGGGTTGATGCTTCGAGAATCCTGTCGCGGCAGGTGTCCAGAGTGACCTCGGCGATGGGGGTCGGGTCTGATCCGTGGCTGGGCATGTCGATGGCGCGGGCGCTGTGGCCCAGGGCGGTCAGTTCGGGGATCAGGTCGCGCCAGCACCAGGCGCCGTGGCATGAACCGTGGACCAGCAGAAAATCTGTCACGGGCTGCTCCTTTCGATATGACCGGTCCGGGTCAGGAAATCAGCAAGGATGGCGGCGTATTGCTGTGGTTGTTCGACACAGGGCAGGTGCCCCGCCTTGCGGATCAGTTCAAACTGCGATCCCGGGATCAGGTCGATGGTTTCGCGCACCAGATCGGGCGGGGTCGAGCCGTCCTCGGCCCCGGCGATGCCAAGCGTCGGCAGACGCAGACCGCTGGTGGGCGTGTAGAAATCGGTGCCGGAAATGGCGGCGCAGCAGCCCAGATAGCCGTCGACCGGCTGCCGTGTCATCATGTTGCGCCACAGGGTCATGTCGGGCGTTGCGCGGAAAGCGCGGGAAAACCAGCGTTCCATCGTGGCATCGGCCAGCGCCTCAATCCCGCCGGCGCGGACGGCGGCGATGCGGTCCTGCCAGATGGCGGGCGTTGCGATCTTGGCTGCGGTGTTCGACAGGACCAGTGCGCGGATCTGGTCCATGCGTTTGACCGCCAGACCTTGCGCGATCATGCCGCCGATGGAGAGGCCGACAAAGACGCAGCCGCGCACGTTCAGATGATCCAGCAACTGTTCCGCATCGCGTACCAGCGCGCCCATGGAATAGGGCCCGGGCGGCCCCGACGACAACCCGTGGCCACGCTTGTCATAGCGGATGATGCGCAGCCCATTGGGCAGGTACGGCAGGATGGGATCCCAAAGGCGCAGGTCGGTGCCAAGCGAATTGGCCAGCACCAGCGGCGCACCGTTCGGATCACCGTCAATGCGATAGTGCAGTCTTACGTCGCCAAGCTGGGCGATATTCATCGGTCAATCCCTGTCCGTGGGCGAGCTATGCCTCTATTATACCGGACCTGTGGGGGTGTCAGGTAAGGAATTCCAACGCCTGCGCGAAAACCTGCGGGTCGGTGTTGCCGCCCGAGGCGACGACGATCACCGTATCGCCCTCGATCTCATCCTTGCGGAAGAGGGCCGAGGCCAGCGACACCGCACCGCCGGGTTCCAGAACGATCTTGAGGCGCAGAAAGGCCAGCGCCATGGCGTGCAGCGCCTCTTGTTCCGAGACCGACAGGCCGGGGCCGCAGAGCCGTTTTAGAATCGGGAAGGTGATATCTCCGGGTTGCGGTGTCAGGATGGCGTCGCAGATATTGCCCGAGGTGGCAGTGTTGCTTTGGATATGTCCTGTCAGTAGTGAGCGTTTGACGTCGTCGAACCCCTCGGGCTCGCACGGGCGAGGGCGCAGGCCGGGGGCGTGACCTTCCAGTGCCAGCGCAATGCCCGAGGTCAGCCCACCACCACCGCAGCAGATCAGCACATCGGCTTCGGTGATGCCCATGGCCTGCGTCTGACGGGCGAGTTCGAGCCCGACGGTGCCTTGCCCGGCAATGACCAGCGGTTCGTCATAGGGGCGGATCAGGGTCAGGCCGCGTTCGGCGGCTAAGGCCTCGCCAATCTCTTCGCGGCTTTCGTTGGCGCGGTCGTAAAGCACGACCTCAGCCCCCAAAGCGCGGGTGTTGTCGATCTTTAGCTGCGGCGCGTCCGAAGGCATCACGATGACCGAGGCGATCCCGTGTTGCGCCGCCGCGTAGGCCACGCCCTGCGCGTGATTGCCTGAGGAATAGGCGATCACACCGCGTTGGCGGGTCGCTGTGTCCAAAGCGGAAATGGTAGACCACGCGCCGCGAAACTTGAAGCTGCCAGTGTGTTGCAGGCATTCGGGCTTGATCAGAACCCGGCGCTCGGCGATTTCGTCCAGAAAGGGCGAAGACAGGATCGGGGTTTCGCGGGCGTGGCCCTTTAACCGTCCGGCAGCGGCTTCGATCATTTCCAATGTGCTCATGCGGCGTCCAGTATTTTGCGGATGACGGTTAGCGATTGTGGCTCGTTCAGAAAGGGGACATGGCCCCGGTCTGGCACCTCGGCCGAGATCAGGCCGGGGTGGTGGTCGTGCATCTCGTGCACCGTGGCGGCGCTGAGGAGGTCCGAGTTCTGGCCCCGGATCACGCCGGTTGGAATGGCGCGCAGGGCGTCGAACAGGGGCCACAGGTCCGGGGTTTCACCCGATGCTGCCTGCGCCAGAAGCGCGTCGTGCAGGGCGGGATCATAGCGCAGGGTCAGGCCGGTGGGCGTTTGGGCGTACTGAAATTCCGCCTGTTGTCGCCATATATCCAGCGGGACGCCGGGGAATTGAGGCTCCATGAAATGTTGCAGCGCGGTGGCGGCCTCGTCATAGGTGGTCGCGGTTGGAGCCTTGCCGACATAGTCCATGATCTTGACGATCCCGGCGGGCTCGATCACCGGGCCGACGTCGTTCAGGATGACACCTGCCAGACGATTGCCATGGCCCGCTGCCAGCGCCATAGCGACCAGACCGCCGCGCGAGGTGCCGAGAAGTGTCACCTTTTCCAGCGCTAGGTGATCCAGCAATTCGATCACGTCCTGCGCTTCGCGAAGGATGTTGTAGTTGGTGAAATCGGGGTCATGGTCCGATTGCCCGCGCCCGCGATAGTCCATTGTGATCAGGCGCAGATCAGTGGCGTGCGGGGCAAAGAACGAAAAATCGAGGCTGTTGCGGGTCAGACCGGCAAGGCAGAGCAGGGGCGTGCCGGCCCCTGTGTCCTCAAAAAATATCCGCAGGCCGTCGGAAGTTGTGAAAAACGCCATCAAAGCCCTGCCAAGGCTGGGATCGTGGTCAGGTCTGGCAGGACGTGCGCCGGTTTCCATGGCAGCCTGTCCATTGGTTCACCCGCGCGGTTGACCCATGCGGTGACAAAGCCATAGCCACTGGCCCCGGCAGCGTCCCATCCGTTAGAGCTGACGAACAGAACCTCGTCACGAGCGCAGCCGAACCGTGCTTGCACTAGATCATAGACGCGCGCATGGGGTTTGAAGACGCCAACGCTTTCGACCGACAGCACATCGTCCAGCACATCGCCAATGCCTGCTGATTGCACGGCACCGTCAAGCATTGGCGGCGACCCGTTCGACAAGATGGCCGTCTGCAACCCGCCTGCCTTGAGCGCGGCCAACATTTCGGGCACTTCCGCGTAGGCTTGCAGTTCCCAATAGAGGTCCAGCAGGCGCTGGCGCAGATTTTCGTCTCGATCCAGACCGACTGCCTCTAACGCCCAATCCAGACCATCTTGCGTCACGTCCCAGAAATCGCAGTGGGCGTCGGCCACGGCGCGCAGCCATGTGTATTGCAGCTGTTTCAGACGCCAGTGATTTGCCAGTTCGGGCCATTTATCCCGCAGGGCGTCGCGCCCCGGTTCAGCGGCAGCCTGACGGGCGGCGGCGGCGACATCGAATAGCGTGCCATAAGCGTCAAAGATACAGGTTGTGATGGCCATCTGTTCCTCCGCGGATTTGGGCGCAGGTTGGCACAACCGGATCGGGGGTTAAAGAGGTCAGGGTTTACAATGTCGTGTCAGACCCTAGGGTTGGCCGTTCATCCTTCTTGAGGCCGGAGGCCCCCAATGACCACGATCAAACAAGGCGACACGGTTCGCATCCACTACACCGGAACTTTGCTGGACGGCAAAGTCTTTGACAGTTCCGAGGGCCGCGATCCGCTGGAGTTTGCGGTGGGTTCGGGCCAGATCATTTCTGGTCTGGATACGGCGCTGCCGGGAATGGAGGTTGGTGAGAAGAAACGGGTCGAGGTGCCCTGTACCGAAGCCTATGGGCCGATCAACCCGGGCGCGCGGCAGCAAATCCCGCGCGAGGGGATCCCCGATGACATCCCCCTGGAACCCGGCACGCAGTTGCAGATGCAGACGCCGGACGGTCAGGCGCTGCCGGTCACGGTTGTCGAGGTCGATGAGGCGACGGTTACGCTGGATGCAAATCATCCGCTGGCCGGACAGGATCTGATCTTCGATATCGAGATCGTGTCGATCAACTAAAACAGTTAGTGAAACGGGCCGCGCTGAAACAGCGATTCAAAGGCTGATACGACCTCTGGCTGCGTGAAAAACAGGAACGCGGTCAGTAGGGCGATCAGGGTGACGAGCAACGCGCGTGCACGACCGCCACGCAGCCCGGATTTACGTTGAGAGGCGTCGAAGCGGCCATTGCTGGCTAGGATTTGGTCAACTTTGCTCATGCTGCAAACCCTGCCGGGAAAAGATGGTCAAATCTTGACCCCGGCAGGGAAAGAAATGGTCACATCGCTTCGGGTTGTGGCATTCCCAGAATGTGATAGCCGCCATCGACGCGAATGATCTCGCCCGAGGTATACATGCCTGCGTCCGAGGCCAGATAGACGGCGGTGCCGCCTACCGCCTCGAGCGTTGCGTTCGAGCGCATTGGCGCGTTCTGGTCGCAGAACTTGTAGGTCTTGCGCGCGCCACCGATGGCGGCCCCGGCCAGCGTTTTCATCGGACCGGGCGAGATTGCGTTCACGCGGATACCTTCGGGACCCAGATCGTTGGCCAGATAGCGCGTCGCCGATTCCAGCGCCGCCTTGGCCACGCCCATGACGTTGTAGTTCGGCACAACCTTGTTCGAACCCTGATAGGTCAGGGTCAGCAGCGTGCCGCCATTGTCCTGCATCAGCGGATAGGCGCGGCGCGCAACTTCGATGAAGGAATAGGCCGAGACATCCAGCGAGTGTTTGAAATTCGCGCGTGTGGTGTTCAGAAACCGCCCCGTCAGTTCGGATTTGTCCGAATAGGCGATGGCATGGACCACAAAGTCGATGGTCGGCCAGCGGGCACCAAGTTCGTCAAAGGCGCGATCCAGCGATTCGTCGTCTGTGACGTCCGCATCGACCATGAAATCGCTGCCCAGGCTCTGGGCCAGTGGTTCCAGCCGTTTGCCGAACGCTTCGCCCTGATAGGTGAAGGCCAGTTCCGCGCCTGCTTCGTGCATGGCCTTGGCAATGCCCCACGCGATCGAGCGGTCATTGGCCACGCCCATGATCAGGCCGCGTTTTCCCTTGAGAAGTTCCGACATCGTGTTCACCCGTTATACTTCGACAGAACCATGGACCCGTTGGTGCCGCCAAAGCCGAAGCTGTTGGTCATCACGCTGTCCAAGCCTGCGTTTTCAACTACTTGAGTTGCAATTTCACCGGGCAGGATGCCTTCGGCAAGTGTGTCGACATTGATCGACGGAGTTATAAAGTCATTGTCCAGCATCAGCAGGCAGAAGATCGCCTCGAGCGCACCTGCCGCGCCTTGCGCATGGCCGGTCATGGATTTCGTGGACGAGATTGGCGGTACGTTGCCCTCGCCAAAGATGCGGCGGACGGCTTCGACCTCGCCCACATCTCCGACCGGGGTCGAGGTGCCGTGCGCGTTGATATAGCCCACCTTGCGGCCTTCGGGGACCGTGGCCAAGGCCAGACGCATCGCGCGTTCGCCGCCTTCGCCGGACGGGGCCACCATGTCATGGCCGTCGGAGGTGGCGGCGTAGCCGGTGACCTCGGCGTAAATCTTTGCGCCGCGAGCCAGAGCGTGGTCGAGGTCTTCCAGCACAACGATGCCGCCACCACCCGAGATCACGAACCCGTCGCGGTTCTGGTCGAAGGCGCGCGAGGCTTTGTCAGGTGTGTCGTTATATTTCGACGACATCGCACCCATCGCGTCGAACAGGCACGAGAGCGTCCAGTCCAGTTCCTCGCCGCCGCCTGCGAACATCACATCCTGTTTGCCCAGCATGATCTGTTCCGCCGCGTTGCCGATGCAATGCAGCGAGGTCGAGCAGGCCGAGGTGATCGAATAGTTGATGCCCTTGATCTTGAACGCGGTCGCAAGGTTCGCCGAGATCGTCGAACACATGCATTTCGGCACCGCAAAGGGCCCGATCCGCTTGGTCGCGCCGTTTTTCAGAACCGTCTGATGTGCGGTCAGCATGGCGCTGGTGGACGGGCCACCAGAACCTGCGACCAGACCGGTGCGCGGGTTCACCACCTGATCCTCGGTCAGACCGGAATCGGCAATCGCCTGGCTCATCGCGATATGGGCATAGGCTGCACCGGGGCCCATGAACCGCAGTGTGCGCTTGTCCACATGCTCGGCCACGTCGATCTTGAGCGTTCCGGCGATCTGGCTGCGAAAGCCATGTTCGACCATCTGCTCGTTGGCCTCGATCCCGGATTTGCCTGCTTTGAGCGAGGCCAAGACCTCTTCGGCATTGTTCCCGATGGAGGACACAACCCCCAGACCGGTGACGACGACGCGACGCATAAGCGTACTCCTGTGTTCCGTTTTTGCTGTTTGTCCGAGAACTGGGGTCAGCTTTCGGACAATGCAACCTTCATGTCTTTGACCTGATAGATCACTTCGCCATCGGCTTCGACGCGCCCGTCGGCGACACCCATGGTCAGGCGGCGGGTCTGCACGGCCTTGGTGAAATCAACGTAATAGGTCAGCATCTTGCGATCCGGGCGGACCATGCCGGTCAGCTTGACCTCGCCCACGCCCAACGCGTAGCCGCGCCCTTGCCAGCCGCGCCAGCCCAGGTTGAACCCGGTCAGTTGCCACAGCCCGTCCAGGCCAAGGCAGCCGGGCATGATCGGGTTGCCGGGAAAGTGGCAGTCAAAGAACCAAAGGTCGGGGGTGATGTCGAATTCGGCCACTACATGGCCTTTGCCATGGGCGCCGCCGTCACCCGAAACCTCGGTGATCCGGTCCATCATCAGCATCGGCGGGGCGGGCAATTGCGCGTTGCCGGGGCCGAATAATTCGCCGCGCGCGCATTTCAGCAGATCGTCTTTGTCAAAGCTGCTCGGGAATTGGGACATTCTGCCGCCTCTCGTGCCAGGGTCTGTTCGTTCGCTATATCTGGCCTCGTCTATCACCCGTATGCAAGGTCCTGCAAGAGCAGCGCGCCACATCATGTTGTGCTTACGACATTCTTTGCGAATGAATTTCATTTGAAATTGCCTATTGAGAGCACTTATATATAGGATCAGCGAAAATGGGTATCGGACATATGACACCTCAGAGCCGGAACATAGCGACGAACTGGCTGGTTGATGCCGGGCTGCGACCGACGCGTCAGCGGGTGGCATTGGCAGAACTGCTTGTGGGCGATGGCCGCCACCGCCATGTGACGGCGGAAAGCCTGTTTGACTCGGCCAAAAGCAATGGTGATGCCGTGTCTCTGGCGACGGTCTACAACACTCTGCGCGCGTTCTGCGATGCAGGTGTGTTGCAGGAAATCACTGTCGATGGCTCGAAAAGCTATTTTGACACCAACACCCATGATCACCCGCATTTCTTCTGGGAAGACGAAGGCCGCCTGAGCGATGCGCCGTCGGATCAGCTGGTGATTCAGCGCCTGCCCGAAGCCCCTGAGGGGGTCGAGATTGCATCGGTGGATGTGGTGATCCGCCTGCGGAAGAAGCCCTGAAGTTCCGATTTAGCTGACCTGTGCGGCTTGGCATCGTTGGATGGCGAGGCTGATGTGATTCGCGCGTGGTGTCACGGTGATTGAATACGCCCCCGAACTATGCGCAGATCGGTCGGAGCGATTCACGGAGACCGAAATGCCACACCCTCTTGTCACCCGGGAAATGATCGATGCCTATCAGGCGGATGGCGTTGTGCTGGTCAAAGGTCTGTTTGCCGATCACGTCGATGAGTTGCGCGAAGGGGTCGCCGCGAACATGGCGGAGCCGGGGCCTTATGCCTCGGAAAACAAAAAGGCGGGTGAAACGGGGCGGTTCTTTGACGATTATTGCAACTGGTCGCGTATCCCGCAGTTTCAGACGGTGATTCAAAACTCCCCGGCGGCTGAGGTGGCTGCGGATCTGATGCAGTCTCAATCAGTTCAGATGTTTCATGATCATGTGCTGGTCAAAGAACCCGGCACGTCGATGGCAACGCCGTGGCATCAGGATGGGCCGTATTATTTTGTTGAAGGGCAACAGACCGTCAGTTTCTGGTCGCCGCTCGATCCGGTGAAACACGCGACGCTGCGGTGTGTTGCGGGATCGCACAGGTGGGAGAAAGAGGTTCTGCCGACCCGTTGGGTGTCCGAGGAAGGGTTCTTTGCGGATGAGGGCCAGTATATGCCTGTGCCCGATCCGGATACTGAGGGTATGCGGGTGGTTGAATTCGAGATGGAGCCCGGCGATGCGGTTGCGTTCAACTATCGGACGCTGCACGGCGCGCGCGGAAATCAGTCGGACAGCCGCCGCCGGGCGTTTTCTTTGCGACTGGTCGGCGATGATGCGCGCTATGTCGAGCGGCCGGGGCGGACATCACCACCCTTTCCGGGGCATGATATGGTTCCGGGTCAGCGCCTGCGCGAGGACTGGTTTCCGGTTTTGTTGCAGCGTTGATTGGGGGCTCTGCCCCCGCCGCCTTCGGCGACTCCCCCGGGACATTTTTAGACAGATGAAGAACGGATCAGAACCACTGGCCCGGTTCTATCAGGCCGAGGTCGAGCAGTTGTTGTGAGGTCCATTGGAACGGGGTCGAATGGGTCCAGCAGAAACTGGGGATGTCGAAGGTTGATCCGGCGTTGGTTTTCAGCGCTTTGGCGGCGCGGAATGAGCAAATCGCTGCGGTCAGGTTGTGGTGCCACGGGCAGGCGTAGGTGTTGTATTCGGATATATTGAACGTGTGGTCCGGCAGGAGTTTCAGGCCCGACTGGGTCTTGAACAGCGCGATCCGGTCGATGCGGCGGCGGGCGTAGGGGATGTGATCCTCGAACCGCCAGCGCAGGCCACCGGACATGTCCAGTTGACGATCCAGCGCTTTGCCCGAGGCGTCATGGCGAGCATGGGCGTAATATCCGGTGCTGTCCAGCATGGCGCTGTCGGGCGCGACCCCGTTCGGATGGGCGGTCAGGTCGTCGGCATAGAGGTCGACCACATAGGTCATCATCGCATTGCGGCGTTCTTCGGTGTGAAAGGCCAGCAGTTCCCCGATGCTGCGCGTTTCACAGAAGGGATAGAACAGGTATTCGGCGTTGTAGCCGTAGTACATCCAGATACCCGGCGCGGCCTGAATGACGCGGTTGATGACGTCGAAGACGACATCTCGGGGGGCGCAAGTCAGGGGGACGCGGTGGACCCTATTGGCCAGCGCGTCGTCGACAGTGAACTCGGCTGGCGCAAAGAGGATCAAGGATTTGAAGCCAAGCCCCAGATGGTGGCGCAGGGTGCTGTCCAGTTCCACATCGTCTTCGGCGAAAATCAATGCCACCGGACCTTTCGATAGCGCCGCCCGTCCGGTTTTCAGAAATTGGTCCAGAGAGTCGTACTGCATGGCCCGGTTTGGTTCCGCATTGCTGGAAGTTTTCGCCAAACTCGGGTAAATGCGCCGCCATTGCAAGCGGCGTTCGTTGGGTATAGACGACGCCGATCCCGCGACTGCAAAGGCCCGTCCCATGTCTGAACCGAAAAAGCTGTTTATCAAGACCTATGGCTGTCAGATGAACGTCTATGACAGTGAACGCATGTCCGAAGCGCTGGGCGGGCAGGGGTATGTCGAGACCAAGTCACCAGATGACGCGGATATGATCCTGCTGAACACCTGCCACATTCGGGAAAAGGCAGCCGAGAAGGTCTATTCCGAGTTGGGGCGGTTCAAGGGGCTGAAGGCGGAAAAACCGGATCTGAAGATCGGCGTGGCGGGGTGTGTGGCGCAGGCCGAGGGCGAAGAGATCATGCGCCGCCAGCCTCTGGTCGATCTGGTGGTGGGGCCGCAAAGCTATCACCGTCTGCCCGAGATGGAGGCGAAGACTCGCGAGGGTGAAAAGGCGCTGGATACCGATTTCCCCGAAGAGGACAAGTTCGAGAAGCTCAAGAACCGGCCCAAAGCCAAGCGCGGCCCGACGGCGTTTCTGACGGTTCAGGAGGGGTGTGACAAGTTCTGTGCCTTCTGCGTGGTGCCCTATACCCGTGGTGCCGAGGTCAGCCGCCCGGCCGATCGTATCATCCGCGAGGCGCAGGATCTGGTCGAGCGCGGCGTGCGCGAGATCACGCTGCTGGGGCAGAACGTCAACGCCTATCACGGGGCCGGGCGAGACGGGGACATGACGCTGGCGGCGCTGATCTGGGAATTGAACAAGGTCGACGGGCTGGAGCGCATTCGTTTCACCACCTCGCACCCCAACGACATGAGCGAGGATCTGATCGAAGCGCATGGCACTTGTGACAAGCTGATGCCCTATCTGCATCTGCCGGTTCAGTCAGGCTCGGATCGGATTTTGAAGCGTATGAACCGCAGCCACACGGCGGAAAGCTATCTGCGGCTGATCGAACGGATTCGCGAAGCGAGGCCCGATATCCTGATGTCGGGTGACTTTATCGTGGGCTTCCCGGAAGAAACGGATGAGGATTTTCAGGCCACTTTGGACCTCGTGGAAGAGGTCAGGTATGGCTATGCCTATTCGTTCAAGTATTCGACGCGCCCGGGCACACCTGCGGCAGAACGGCCACAGGTCGATGCGGAACAGGCGGATGACCGCCTGCAGCGACTGCAGGCTGTGATCACGCGCCACCAGCGCGAGATTCAGGAATCGATGGTGGGTCGCTCCGTGCGTGTATTGTTTGAAAAGCCGGGGCGGCAGCCCGGGCAGATGGTTGGAAAATCCGAGTATCTTCACGCGGTTCACGTGGACGGGGCAGAGCTGGCTGTGGGTGAGCTGCGCGACGTCCGGATCAAGGCTTCGGGCGCGAATTCGCTGGCGGGCGAACTGATCTGAAGGTCGCTAGTTCTCGGGACTGAGGGTTTCACTAGAAATTAACCCTTGATTTAGGGGCGGGAACTATGCTCGGACATATCCCAGTTTTTTGACAGGGGTGCGCGTGCTCAGTGGCCTGGGTTGCAGGGTCGCTGGTCGCAACAAGAACGCACTGGAGGGTACGAGTGGTGAGTAGAGCGCGTTTTCAACGTTCGGAGTGTATAAGGTTTGCATCGGCGTTTCTGCTGTCTGCATTGTGTGCTGCACCGACAATGGCGGGGGACGTGATCGGGGATGTGACGGAACCCGACGTTATCTCTCCGGATATCGTTTCTCATGACATCAGCGCGTTTTATCTGGGCCTCAGCGCGGGCTATGGGTCCGGTGGGGATGACCGGTTCGGGCTGACCGTCCCCGGGGGCAGGCTGAATATCGGTGATCTTGAGCCCAGCGGCAGCTATGGCGGCATTCGCGGCGGCTGGCGCGGCACGGTGCCGACCTTTGGCGGGCGCGACTATGTGTATGGCATTGAACTGCTGTATGATTTCGGAACGCTGGATGATACGGCATCGACGCTTGTGGGAACAACCACTGTAGAGGCGGGATCCGAGATTTCGGATGTTCTGTCGATCCGGTTTCGCAACGGGATCACTAACCGCAGCCGTAACATGCTGTATTTCGTGACCATCGGGTATGTGCAGGGTGACATTCGAACCACCACCTCGCTAAGCAGCGAGGATTCGGTGATGGCGTTTGAGGACTCGGACAAGCGCAACGGGTTTTCAGCCAGCCTTGGCGCAGAGCATCGCTTTAACGAGAACTGGTCGATCACCGGAGAGTTCGAGTATTTTCAGTTCGATTCGAAAACGGTTGATTTCGGCCAGGGCTTTTCGACGAAATCCACTCCGAAATTTCAGGGGTTTCGGGTCGGTTTGAACTATACGTTCTGAACTGCGCGGTGATTTCGCGACGGATGCTGACGGTGGCGCAGACATGTCCCCGGATTTGGTTGGCCGAATTATCATTCCCGGATCAAAATTCCAAAGTGCCGCTTGCGTCCGGCCAGAGATGTTGTCTACGCTCAAGGTGAAACGCCGAGACAGGAGAACGTATTGGCCATCGGTGCACTGACCCCACCGCCAGATGACGACATGCCCCAACGTGAGGCTTTTGTTGAATTTCCCGACAACCGGTTATTGATTGATCTATGCGGCGAATATGACCGCAATCTTGCCGATATCGAGCAGAAACTGACTGTTCAGATCGTGCGGCGGGGGAATCAACTGGCCGTCATGGGCGAGGAAGATGCCCAGAAGCAAGCGATTGAGGTCTTGCAGGCGCTGTATACCCGTCTTGAGGGCGGGCGCGACGTTGAAGCCGCCGATGTCGATCGCGAGCTGCGCATGGGCAATTCCGAGGCCGGGACCGGCACGCGCGACGGCGATCAGCTTGAGATGTTCCGCGGCGGAACAGTCGAGATCAAGACCCGCAAAAAGCTGGTCGAACCGCGCACGGATGCGCAAAAGGCCTATGTGCAATCGCTGTTCAACAATGAACTGGCGTTTGGAATCGGTCCTGCCGGGACGGGTAAGACCTATCTTGCCGTCGCGGTAGGGGTTTCGATGTTCATCGGCGGGCATGTAGACCGGATCATTCTCAGCCGTCCCGCGGTCGAGGCGGGTGAAAAGCTGGGCTATCTGCCGGGGGACATGAAGGACAAGGTCGATCCTTATATGCAGCCCCTGTATGACGCGCTGAACGATTTTCTGCCGGGCAAGCAACTGGCCAAGCTGATCGAGGAAAAGCGGATCGAGATTGCTCCGCTGGCGTTTATGCGGGGCCGGACGCTGGCGAATGCCTTTGTCGTGCTGGATGAGGCGCAAAATGCGACGACCATGCAGATGAAGATGTTTCTGACCCGCTTGGGTGAGGGCAGCCGGATGGTTATCACCGGCGACCGGTCGCAGGTTGATCTGCCGCGCGGGGTGCAGTCGGGTCTGGCCGATGCTGAACGGTTGCTGAAGACGATCCCGAATATCAGCTTCAACTACTTCACGTCCAAGGATGTTGTGCGCCACCCGCTTGTCGCCGCCATTATCGAGGCGTATGAGGCAGATTCGGGACGCGAGACAGGTTGACCTGATCGGTCCCGAGCGAATTTGCAGCCCGGAACCGTTGGCATGAACCTGGACATATCGATTGAAGACGACCGCTGGCAGGCGCTTGAACCGCTCGCGCGTGGTGCGATTGTAGCGGTTCTGGACCATTGTGGCGTGGCGTCAGATGATTGTGAGGTCAGCGTTCTGGGCTGTGACGATTCGCGGATCGCAGAGCTGAATGCCGAGTTTCGGCAAAAGCCGACGCCGACAAATGTGCTGAGCTGGCCTGCAGAAGATTTATCAGCCGATGCCCCCGGACAAGTACCGGTCCCGCCGGAGGCGGATTTTACCGGCGAGATTGCTTTGGGCGACATTGCAATCTCATATGACACCTGCGCGCGCGAGGCGGCCACGGCGGGCAAGGCCTTTGACGATCATGTCACGCATCTGATCGTTCACGGAACATTGCATTTGCTGGGATATGATCACATTCGTGACCCTGACGCCACTTTGATGGAAGCTGTCGAGGTCGAGATACTTGGCAAACTGGGTATAGATGACCCATATACGATATGACATGGGGCTTCGGGCCCGATCATTTGGAACAGGATAATGGGCGATACAGACGGCAGTTCTAGGGCGGCGCACAGCGCGCAACCAGAGAATGGCGACGAACAGAGCGAAGAAAAGAGCGGGCTTTTTACCCGTTTGATAGATGCATTTTCTTCTCAAGGTGACGAGGGTGAACCGGAAAACGGTGCTCAGGTCATCCCCCCGCTATCCCGCGGCATGATCAACCTGCGACGCAAGCGCGTCGAGGATGTGGCTATTCCAACGGTCGAGATCATCTCGGTGCCGGTGACAACGCCCAAGGATGAGCTGGCGCAGGTCTTTCGCGACAGCGGATTGTCGCGCATCCCGGTTTATGACGGCACGTTGGACACGCCGCTTGGGTTTGTGCACCTCAAGGATTTTGCCCTGACCCACGGGTTCAACGGAAACTCCACCGAGTTTGATCTGAAGTCGATGCTGCGCACGTTGCTGTTTGTGCCTCCGTCGATGCCGATTGGTGTTTTGCTGACCAAAATGCAGACCGAGCGGCGGCATATGGCGCTGGTGATCGACGAATATGGCGGTGTCGACGGGCTGCTGACCATCGAGGATCTGATCGAGCAGGTCGTGGGCGAGATTGCCGACGAACATGATGTGGATGAAGATCAGCTTTGGGTGCAGGAAAAGCACGGTTGCTACGTCGTACATGCACGTGCGCCGCTGGAAGAGTTCGAGGCCGAGATTGGACGCTCGCTGACCAGCCACGAGGATGTCGACGAAGAAGAGATCGATACGCTGGGCGGTCTTGTCGTCATGTTGTCGGGCCGTGTTCCGGCCCGTGGCGAAGTCGTTTGCCATCCCGAAGGGGCCGAGTTCGAAGTGATCGATGCGGACCCGCGTCGGATCAAGCGGCTGCGGGTGATGTTGCCGGACAACGCGCGATGAACCCTGCCCCGGGCTGGCCCCTTTGGCTCAGGCTGGTCGTGGCGGGTTTGCTGGGGGCGGGTGCCGCCCTGGGGTTGGCCCCTTATGGATTCTGGTGGGCAACCCTGATTGGCCTTGTGCTGATCATGCCCTTGTATCTGGCCTGTGAAACACCCCGCCGTGCGGCTTGGCTGGGCTGGGCTTTTGCGACGGGGTATTTCGCAAACGCGCTGAGCTGGATTATCGAGCCCTTTCTGGTCGATGTTCAGCGTCACGGGTGGATGGCCCCGTTTGCGCTTGTGTTCATGGCAGGCGGGTTGGCCTTGTTCTGGGCGCTTGCCTTCTGGTCGGCGCGGCGCATCGGCGGTCGGCCCGGGCAGCAGGCGTTGTTGCTGGCCATAGCGGTGTCGCTGGTTGAACTGGCGCGGGGTTATGTGCTGACTGGATTTCCCTGGGCCGGTATCGCGCAGGTCTGGGTGGACACGCCGGTTGCGCAGCTATTGTCGCTGATCGGACCATACGGTCTGGCGGTGCTGACTTTGCTGGCGACGCTGCCTTTGGGGGCTGCGCTGGTCAGCGCAACGGGCGCGCGTGGATTTGTCGGGCCTTTGGTTTTGACCGCAGGGTTTGCCGCTTTGGCGACCGGGTACGCCGCCATGCGCCCACCGGTTTCGCTGTCGGAACATACTGTTCGCCTGATTCAGCCCAACGCCCCGCAACATCAGAAATGGGATCCGCTTTATGCCCCTATGTTCTTTGCCCGCCAGATCGAGTTTACCGCGGCTAAACCCCGGCCCGACCTGATCGTCTGGCCCGAAACAGCGATCCCTGCCTGGCTTGGCAGCGCACAGCCTTACCTGCAGGCGGTGACGGATGCGGCGCAGGGCAGTCCGGTGGTTTTGGGCATCCAGCGCGGCGATGGCCCGCGCATCTACAACTCGATGATCTATCTGGATCACGAGGGGACACAAACCGGGCTATATGACAAGCACCATCTGGCCCCGTTCGGAGAATACGTGCCCTTTGGTGATCTGATGGCGCGGTTCGGCATTTACGGAATGGCTGCAACCTCAGGGCAAGGATTCAGCAGCGGCCCTGGGGCCGCCTTGTTGGATACCGGTGCACTGGGCAAGGCCCTGCCGCTGATCTGCTACGAGGCGGTTTTTACTCAGGATGTGCTGTCCGCTCCGGGGCGGGCGGATTTTTTGTTGCAGATCACCAACGACGCGTGGTTCGGCACCCGGTCGGGGCCGTTTCAGCATCTGGCGCAGGCGCGGATGCGAGCGATAGAACAGGGCTTGCCGATGATGCGATCGGCCAATACCGGCGTGACAGCGATGATCGACCCGCTGGGGCAGATCACACAGTCGCTGGCCCTTGGGCAGGCCGGTTACATCGATGCGGCGTTGCCGGACCCACAGCCATCGACGCTTTACGCGCGGTTAGGGGATCGCGCGGTTCTGGTGGTTTTGCTGGCGCTGATGGCGCTGCTTTGGCGCAACGTTCGAATCGCAGGTGCAAATACGGATTGACCCTGTGTGCCAGCGGGCGTATGCCCGCCCAAACCCCTCACAACGGCTTCCTGGCGTGAAGGGAAAATCTTAATGGAGCACATTCATGTCCCGACAGAACTACATTTTCACTTCGGAATCCGTCTCCGAAGGACACCCGGATAAGGTTTGCGACCGGATTTCCGATGCCGTCCTTGACGCTTTTCTGCGTGAAGAGCCCGAGGCCCGCGTAGCCTGCGAAACCTTTGCCACAACCGACCGGGTTGTCATCGGCGGCGAGGTTGGCCTGTCGGATCAGGAAAAGCTGCACGACTATATGGGTCGCATCGATGAAATCGCGCGGGCCTGTATCAAGGACATCGGCTACGAGCAGGACAAGTTCCACCACGAAACTGTCGAGGTGACGAACCTGCTGCACGAGCAATCCGCGCATATCGCTCAGGGTGTGGATGCGTCCGGTGACAAGGACGAAGGTGCGGGCGATCAGGGCATCATGTTCGGCTATGCGACGACGGAAACGCCTGCGCTGATGCCAGCCCCGATCCAGTACTCGCACGCGATCCTGCGTCGCCTTGCCGAGGTGCGCAAGAATGGCACCGAACCTGCGCTGGGCCCGGATGCCAAGTCGCAGCTGTCGGTTGTCTATCGTGATGGCAAGCCGGTCGGTGTCAGTTCCATCGTGCTGTCGACCCAGCATCTGGATGAGTCTCTGACGTCAGACGACATTCGCGCCATCGTCGAACCCTACATCACCGAAACCCTGCCACAGGGCTGGTTGACTGCCGAGACCGAGTGGCACGTCAACCCGACCGGCAAGTTCGTCATCGGCGGCCCGGATGGCGATGCGGGCCTGACCGGTCGCAAGATCATTGTCGACACCTATGGCGGTGCCGCGCCGCATGGGGGCGGCGCCTTCTCGGGCAAAGACCCGACCAAGGTGGACCGTTCGGCAGCCTATGCCGCGCGCTATCTGGCCAAGAACGTGGTCGCCTCAGGCATGGCCGAACGCTGCACCATCCAGCTGAGCTATGCGATTGGCGTGTCCCGACCGCTGTCGATCTATGCCGACACGCACGGCACTGGCCAGATCGCCGACGCGGCCATCGAGCAGGCCGTCGGCCAGGTCATGGACCTGACCCCGCGCGGTATTCGTGAACACCTGCAACTGAACAAACCGATCTATCAGCGCACCGCCGCCTATGGCCACTTTGGCCGTGAGCCGGACGCCGATGGCGGGTTCAGTTGGGAACGCACCGACCTGATCGAGGCCCTAAAACGCGCCGCATAGAGGCCGCTGCTTCATCTTTTTGAAAATACTCCGGGGGCGTGGGGGCTGGCCCCCACTCCAGCCCCTTGCCACACGCCCAACGTCACAGTATGGCCACCGGCATGAGCACCCAGACCCCACAACGCCCGCGCAGAAACTTCTATGGCCGCTTCAAGGGCAAGACCCTGAAGCCCAGCCAAAAGACCTATCTGAACGAAGACCTTGATGCTTTGTCTCCCGGTGCGGTCGATTGGGACTCGAACCCCAACCGCGATCCGCTGGACCTGCAGGCGCTGTTCGGCGGCAAGGATATCTGGCTTGAGGTCGGCTTTGGCGGGGGTGAGCACTTGGTGCATCAGGCCGAAAGCAATCCCGATATCGGCATCATCGGGGCTGAACCTTATCTAAACGGTGTCGCCATGTTGCTGGGCAAGATCCGTAAGGCCGGGGTCGACAATCTGGCGGTGCATCCGGGTGATGCGCGGGACCTGTTCGATGTGCTGCCCGAGGCCAGCATCTCGCGGGCCTTTCTGCTCTATCCCGATCCATGGCCCAAAACGCGGCATCATCGCCGCCGGTTTGTAACGCCCGAGCATCTGGAACCACTGGCGCGTGTGCTGAAACCGGGCGCGATCTTTCGTGTTGCCACCGACATTCCGGACTATGTGCGTCAGACGCTCGAAGAAGTGCCGCGCGCCGGATTTGAATGGCTGGCCGAACGTCCCGGCGATTGGCGCGAGCCGTGGGGTGACTGGATTTCGACCCGCTACGAACAGAAGGCCCTACGCGAAGGCCGTACGCCGCATTACCTGACCTTCCGCCGCACAGGCTGATTGTCGCTGGACCAACCGGCCCCAATTCGCTAATCCGCCTTGAACTGATAGCGAAAACAGGAGCCCCCATGTCCGGACACGGCACGCCCATCCCGATGACCTCGCATCCTTGCGGCCCGCTGACCGGCACGGCAGAGGTGCCTGGTGACAAGTCGATCTCGCACCGGTCGCTGATCCTTGGCGCGATGGCCGTGGGGGAAACCAAAATCTCGGGTCTGCTGGAAGGCGAAGACGTTCTGGACACCGCCAAGGCTATGCGCGCCTTTGGGGCCGAGGTGACAGATCACGGCGGCGGTGAATGGACGGTCTATGGCGTTGGCGTTGGTGGCTTTGCCGAACCTGATCAGGTGATCGATTGTGGCAACTCGGGCACTGGCGTGCGGCTGATCATGGGCGCGATGGCGACCTCTCCGATCACTGCGACCTTTACTGGGGACGCAAGCCTGAACAAGCGCCCCATGGCGCGGGTCACTGATCCGCTGGCTCTGTTCGGGACGCAGTCGG
This sequence comes from Ruegeria sp. E1, assembly GCF_056534225.1. Classification (NCBI taxonomy): domain Bacteria; kingdom Pseudomonadati; phylum Pseudomonadota; class Alphaproteobacteria; order Rhodobacterales; family Roseobacteraceae; genus Ruegeria; species Ruegeria sp. E1. Next base: position 182,219 of record NZ_JBQFPE010000006.1, read on the forward strand.
TCGGGCGCAGCGGTGGGCGGTTGCCGATGACCATTGTTGGGGCCGCTGATCCTGTTCCTGTCCGCTACGAAGTGCCGGTGCCGTCAGCGCAGGTGAAATCGGCCGTGTTGCTGGCCGGTTTGAACGCACCGGGCAAAACCGTGGTGATCGAGAAAGAGGCAACCCGCGATCATTCCGAACGAATGCTGGCTGGGTTCGGGGCCGAGATCACGGTTGAGCAAACCGATGAAGGCAACGTGATCACCCTGACGGGACGACCCGAGTTGAAACCGCAGGTCATAGCCGTGCCGCGTGATCCGTCCAGCGCGGCCTTTCCCGTCTGTGCGGCGCTGATCACGCCCGGATCGGATGTGCTGGTGCCCGGCATCGGCCTGAACCCGACCCGGGCGGGGCTGTTTACCACGCTGCGCGAGATGGGGGCCGATCTGACCTATGAAAACGAACGCGAAGAAGGTGGCGAGCCGGTTGCTGATCTGCGGGCGCGGTATTCGCCCGATATGAAGGGCATCAACGTGCCGCCGGAACGTGCAGCCTCGATGATCGATGAATATCCCGTACTTTCGGTTGTCGCCGCCAATGCCACCGGCAAAACGCTGATGACCGGCGTGAAAGAGCTGCGCGTGAAGGAAAGCGACCGTATTGATGCGATGGCGCGCGGGCTGCGGGCCAATGGCGTGACCGTGGATGAGGGCGACGACTGGTGGTCGGTTGAGGGGCTGGGCATCGGCGCTGTCCCCGGCGGAGGCACCTGCGAAAGCTTTCTGGACCACCGCATTGCCATGTCGTTCATGGTTATGGGCATGGGTGCGCAAAAGCCGGTGACAGTGGATGACGGCGGCCCCATCGCGACCTCGTTCCCGATTTTTGAGCCTTTGATGGCCAGATTGGGTGCCAGGCTCTTACGCAACAACCGACCGGTTTGACCAAGATGCAGCGTTTCACAGTCGCCATCGATGGTCCGGCTGCCGCGGGCAAGGGGACCATTTCCAAGGGTGTCGCAGCGCATTTCGGCTTTGCCCATCTGGACACAGGGTTGCTGTACCGCGCGGTTGGGCGGCGCACTTTGGATGGCTTGGACCCGATCGAGGCGGCGCAGGCGCTGACGGCGGATGAGCTGGAACAGGGCGATCTGCGGACGGCTGAGATTGCACAGGCAGCATCGAAAGTTGCGGTCATCCCCGAGGTGCGCGCGGCATTGGTCGATTTTCAGCGAGCCTTTGCCCGTCGCGCCGGAGGGGCGGTACTGGACGGGCGCGATATCGGGACGGTGATCTGCCCCGATGCCGAGGTAAAGCTGTTTGTCACCGCAAGCGCCGAGGTGCGGGCGGAGCGGCGCTATCTGGAACTGAGCGGCAAGGGCGCGGGCGTGACCCGTGATCAGGTTCTGGCGGATGTACGCGAACGCGATGCACGCGACGCCGAGCGCAGCACTGCTCCCATGAAGCCAGCCCAAGACGCCGTTCTGCTGGACACATCAGAGTTGAGTATCGACGAGGCACTGGCGCAGGCCATCGCGGTCATCGCACAGGCAAAACCCGCGGCGTAGCAACGCCACGGGCAAGGGTTGAACAGCGGCTTACAATTCGCCGACCGCGATGCTTTTGATGTTCGCCCACTGATCGTCAGCGGTTTTTGCGGTGCCGGTGACGTCTTTCAGGAATGCCGCGCGGGTTTCTGCGTTCAGGAACAGATACAGCTTGCCATCGGCCAGAAGATACTGATCCGGGTCGCCATCGAATTTCTTGCCGACGGATACCCCGAACGAGCAGTAGCCGCCGTGCTGCGGCAGGTAGGCTGCCGGATTGGCCTCGAACGCTTCGCGGTTTTCTGCGCTGGTGAAGTAGTAGGATGCCCCGTCATAGGTGGCCGAGTGATTGGCGAAGCCGTCAACGGGATTGCCGCTGTTGACCAGCGCAACCAGATCGACGCCATGCGCGGCCAAGGGCGCACCCGCCGCCGAGATGCCTTTCGAGACGTTGATTTCATCGGCAGCAAAGGCGGGGGCTGCGATCAGGGGCAGGGTGGCGACAAGCGCCGTCAGAACGAGGTTTTTCATGGGTAAGTCCCTTTCAGTTGAGGTGCCTGGTCAGAGTGATCTCCGACCCGTGCAATGAAGTTAGGAGAGGTGTGTGGAACGTTTAATCTCAGATAAACCGCAAAACATTGCAGATCGTGCAAAGTGATGAACGTCAAATTCGGCGTGTTCACATAGCTTTGTTTGGTCAGCCTCGGCTTGGCCTCTTATGCTTGGATTATATCTGCAGGAGTGGCCCAATGATCCGTGTAATTCTGTTTCTGATATTGATCGCCGGAAGTCTGGCCGCTCAGGAGGTCGAGGGTCCGGTTCCGCAGACCGAACCGCCGATGACTTATGAACGTCTGGGCAAAATCCTGTTTGCGCTTGATCCCGAGACACAGCCGCAAGGGCCGGGGTTTCAGCTGACCGTCGCGGGCTTTACGGTTTTGGTGATCACCGACACCAGTACGGACAGGATGCGGGCGATGGTTCCGATCCGCAGTGCTGCGGACCTGTCGCAGCAGGATATGCAGCGGATGATGCAGGCCAATTTCGACAGCACTCTGGACGCGCGATATGCGATTGCCAACGGAACGCTTTGGGCGGCGTTCATTCATCCGTTGTCGGCGCTTGAAAAGGATCAGATGATCTCGGGCCTGGCTCAGACGGTGAACATCGCGCAGACCTATGGCACGCTGTATTCCAGCGGCGTGGCGCTGTTTGGCGGCGGCGACAGCAATGATCTGCAACGCGCACTGATCGAAGAGCTTCTGAAAAAAGGCGAAGAAATCTAGCCCAGTACCAGCGTCGCATGTCGGTTGCAGGGGGGCTTGTGTTGCTCAATGTTTATGTTATGAAATAACATATATATTAAGAGGCATCGATGACACTTTGTTTTGACACGCTTGTTGTGCACGCGGATGCGTCGATGGACTTTCGGAGGCCCAATGCGTAGCCGCCGGTCGGGCCGTAATCTGGGCACGTCGATGAAAACCCGGCGGCGTCGGGGATCACGGATGCAGGTCTATGATACGCTGCCCAAGGAATTGCGCGGATGGCTTGCCTCGGCCTGCCTGCCGTGGAGCCCGGAATCGGCGTTGAAAATCTGGCGCAGTGCCAATGGCGCGCACAGCCCTGGGGCTGCGATCTCGCGGCTGAATGCCATCGAAAGCGCGATGCTGGTGCTGGATGCAAAGATCTGGGGCGGAAATGCCAGTCAGGACCAGTAGCGGAACCGCCGATCTCCTTGCAGATATGGCTTTTTGCTTGCGCATGGTAGGAATACCGCCTATACGCGCGCTGTCTGAACAAGGGCGGTCAACGTCCGGATGACGTTTCTGAGCAGGGCCGGGTTACCTCGGCCCTTTGTGTTTGTTTGCTCGGGGACGTTCCGGATCACGCCTGAGGACATCATGAAACAAGACCGGCGGAGACAACCGCTCGGCCAGCAAAAACGTTTTGTAAAGGAAATGAACGCCACATGGCTAACGCATCCATGGAGGAATTCGAAGCCCTCCTGAATGAAAGCTTCGAAATGGACACGCCCGAAGAGGGTTCTGTTGTCAAAGGCAAGGTTCTGGCGGTTGAAGCCGGTCAAGCCATCATCGACGTAGGCTACAAAATGGAAGGCCGCGTTGATCTGAAAGAATTCGCAAATCCCGGCGAAGCCCCTGAAATCGCTGTCGGTGACGAGGTTGAAGTTTACCTGCGCGCCGCAGAAAACGCCCGTGGCGAAGCCGTCATCTCGCGCGAGATGGCCCGCCGTGAAGAGGCATGGGACCGTCTGGAAAAAGCATATGCCGACGACCAGCGCGTCGAAGGTGCAATCTTTGGTCGCGTCAAAGGTGGCTTCACCGTCGATCTGGGTGGCGCAGTTGCGTTCCTGCCCGGCTCGCAGGTTGACGTACGCCCCGTACGCGACGCTGGCCCGCTGATGGGTCTGAAGCAGCCGTTCCAGATTCTGAAAATGGACCGCCGCCGTGGCAACATCGTTGTGTCGCGCCGCGCAATCCTGGAAGAATCGCGTGCCGAACAGCGTGCCGAAGTCATCGGCAACCTGTCCGAAGGTCAGACCGTCGAGGGTGTTGTCAAGAACATCACCGAATACGGCGCATTTGTTGACCTGGGCGGCGTTGACGGCCTGCTGCACGTCACCGACATGGCATGGCGTCGTGTGAACCACCCGTCCGAGATCCTGACGATCGGCGAAACCATCAAGGTTCAGGTCATCAAGATCAACAAAGAAACCCACCGCATCAGCCTGGGCATGAAGCAGCTGCAGGAAGATCCGTGGGATCTGGTTGCTGCCAAATACCCGCTGGGCTCGGTCCATCAGGGTCGCGTCACCAACATCACCGACTACGGCGCGTTCGTCGAGCTGGAAGCCGGTGTCGAAGGTCTGGTGCACGTGTCCGAGATGTCCTGGACCAAGAAAAACGTCCACCCCGGCAAGATCGTTTCGACCAGCCAGGAAGTCGACGTCATGGTTCTGGAAATCGACGGCGCCAAGCGTCGCGTGTCTCTGGGCCTGAAGCAGACTCAGCGCAACCCATGGGAAGTGTTTGCAGAAACGCACCCCGAGGGCACCGAGGTCGAAGGCGAAGTCAAGAACATCACCGAATTCGGTCTGTTCATTGGCCTGGAAGGCGACATCGACGGCATGGTTCACCTGTCCGACCTGTCCTGGGACGAGCGTGGTGAAGATGCGATCCAGAACTACCGCAAAGGCGACATGGTTTCGGCCGTTGTCTCGGAAGTTGACGTCGAGAAAGAGCGTATCTCGCTGTCGATCAAAGCCCTGGGCGGTGACAAGTTCGCTGAAGCCGTGGGCGGCGTGAAGCGCGGCTCGATCGTGACCGTTGAAGTGACCGCAATCGAAGATGGCGGCATCGAGGTCGAGTACGAAGGCATGAAGTCGTTCATCCGTCGTTCGGACCTGTCGCGTGACCGCGCTGAACAGCGCCCCGAGCGTTTCTCGGTCGGTGACAAGGTCGACGTCCGCGTCACCAACGTTGACAGCAAGACCCGCCGTCTTGGCCTGTCGATCAAGGCACGCGAGATCGCCGAAGAGAAAGAGGCCGTGGAACAGTACGGTTCTTCCGACTCGGGCGCATCGCTGGGCGATATCCTGGGTGCAGCGCTGAAATCCGGCGACTAAGTCCGGGCCGCAGCCAAAGCCGAATTTACGGCCCCGCGTTGATGCGCGGGGCCGTTTTTGTTGCGAATCAATATGTTCCGATTTTCCGACATAATTGACGCCGCGTTCGCTCAATACGTGTGAAAACCGGGCTAATGGGTAAAAAATTGCGTGAGATTGCCACAATTAGAACCCTGAACGCCCAGAGTTTACGTTCCCCCGAACCGGGTTTTTTCTTATACTGTCCAGAACAATAGGCTTGATAAACCGGTCGCCTGGGAGGGTAACACGCATGATCCGTTCAGAACTGATTCAGAAAATCGCCGACGAAAATCCGCATCTTTATCAGCGCGACGTCGAACGGATTGTGAATACCGTTTTTGAAGAGGTTACCGATGCTATGGCGCGCGGCGACCGTGTGGAACTGCGTGGGTTCGGCGCGTTTTCGGTGAAAAAGCGAGACGCCCGGGTCGGTCGCAATCCTCGCACCGGCGAAACCGTGCAGGTCGAGGAAAAATGTGTTCCCTTTTTCAAGACCGGCAAGTTGCTAAGGGATCGCTTGAACGGTAAAGCGTGATCCCATGATGCGCTATATTCGCTATGCTTTTCTTGCGATCCTGGGGATCGTTCTTGTGTCTATCTCGCTGGCCAACCGCGAGATGGTTGAACTGAAACTGATGCCGGATGCTCTGGCCGAGCTTTTGGGCTTTAACCTGAGTACATCCTTGCCCCTGTTCATCGTGGTGCTTGGCGGTGTCGCCGCAGGTTTGGTGATCGGCTTCATTTGGGAATGGCTGCGCGAACACAAACACCGCAAGGATGCGTCCGTGAAACAGGGTGAAGTGCGCAAGCTTGAGCGCGAGGTCAAAAAGCTCAAGAAAAAGCAGAATGCCGACAAGGATGAAGTTCTGGCCCTGTTGGACGAAGCAAGCTGAGCGCATCCAATGCCCGATGTTTCTGTCAAAATCTGCGGCCTGACCGCGCCTGAACAGGTGCGTGCTGCTGTTGATGCAGGCGCGCGTTATCTAGGGTTCAACTTTTTCCCGAAGTCGCCGCGCTATGTCTCGCCCGAACAGGCTGCCGAATTGATGGCTGACGTGCCGGTGGGCGTGGCCAAAGTGGCGTTGGTTGTAAATGCTTCGGACGAGACGCTCGACGACATCACGCGGGCCGCTCCGTTTGACATGCTGCAATTGCACGGCTCTGAAACGGTCGAGCGGGTTCAGGAGGTCAAAGCCCGCTATGGCTTGCCGGTGATGAAGGTCATTGGCGTTGCAGATGCCGAAGATCTGGCCGCGATTGATGTCTACAGCGAGGTCGCAGACCAACTGCTGATCGATGCCAAGGCGCCTAAGAATGCTGTTTTGCCGGGCGGGAATGGCCTTGCCTTTGACTGGCGCTTGCTGGCCGGTCGCAAGTATTGGCGCAAGCCTTGGATGCTGGCCGGAGGGCTTAACCCAGCCAATGTGGCCGAGGCTATTCGCATGACCGGAGCCCGCCAGGTCGATGTCGCCTCGGGCGTCGAAAGCGCGCCGGGCGTCAAGGACGCACAAAAGATCCGGGACTTTATTGCCGCGGCCAATTGATCTGGTTGTCTACTAGGCGCGTACCTCCGATAGGAGGAATGCGGCACATGTTGGCAGCCATTGGCGGAGTTTCCCTGAAGCACTGGTACAACGCGCCTGAGTTTTTCTGGCGCGCACGCAAGGCGTTGAAACAGGCGCAAGGCGATCCGCTGTGTCTGCACGCGACTGTATTTCCGCACGATGGCTTCTATTTCTCGTTCAGCGTCTGGCAGGACATCGAGGCGATGCTGACCTTTTCCCAATCTGGCCCGCATCGTCGTGTCTTGCAGGTGTCTGAAAGATTGTCGGCAACGCACGCCTTTCATCATTTCCCATGTATTGCGGTTCCAACCCGGGAGCAGGCTTTGGCGATTTGGCGGCAACGCTATCAACCCGAGCGGTAATGCGTTTTGCGATGGCAAATCTCCGCGCCACCTCCTATGAACAACGGGTACGACGCGGGAGACTTCCATGGCCAACGATCTTTTCAATTCCTTCATGTCCGGCCCTGATGAACAGGGGCGTTTTGGCATTTTCGGCGGGCGGTTTGTCAGTGAGACACTGATGCCTCTGATCCTGTCGCTGGAAGAGGAATATGACAAAGCCAAGGATGATCCCACATTCTGGGCCGAGATGGACGATCTGTGGGCCAATTACGTGGGCCGCCCTTCGCCGCTGTATTACGCGGAACGCCTGACCGAGCATCTGGGCGGTGCCAAGATTTACCTCAAGCGCGATGAGCTGAACCATACCGGCGCGCATAAGATTAACAATGTGCTGGGCCAGATCATTCTGGCGCGGCGCATGGGCAAGACCCGGATCATCGCCGAAACCGGGGCAGGGCAGCACGGTGTGGCAACAGCCACTGTCTGCGCCAAGTTCGGTTTGAAATGCATCGTCTACATGGGTGCCCATGACGTGCAGCGTCAGGCCCCGAACGTGTTCCGTATGCGTCTGCTGGGGGCCGAAGTGATCCCGGTGACAAGCGGCAGAGGCACGCTGAAAGACGCGATGAACGACGCGTTGCGCGATTGGGTGACCAATGTGCGTGACACCTTCTACTGCATCGGCACCGTCGCTGGTCCGCACCCCTATCCGGCGATGGTGCGTGACTTCCAGTCGATCATCGGCAAGGAAGCCAAGGAACAGATGCATAAGGCCGAGGGTCGCCTGCCTGATACGATCATTGCCGCCATCGGTGGCGGATCTAATGCGATGGGCCTGTTCTACCCGTTCCTCGACGACAAGGATGTGAATATTATCGGCGTCGAAGCGGGCGGAAAAGGCGTGAACGAGAAGATGGAGCATTGCGCCTCATTGACCGGAGGTCGTCCGGGTGTGCTGCACGGCAACCGTACCTATCTGCTACAGGATGATGACGGGCAAATTCTGGAAGGGTATTCGATCTCGGCCGGTCTGGATTACCCTGGCATCGGGCCCGAGCATTCGTGGCTGAACGATGTGGGCCGCGCACAATATGTCTCGATCACCGATAAAGAAGCGCTGGAAGCGTTCCAGTTGTGCTGCGCGACCGAAGGGATCATCCCCGCGTTGGAACCCTGCCACGCGCTGGCCCATGTGATGAAGATCGCGCCGGATCTGCCCAAAGATCACTTGATCTGTATGAATATGTGCGGGCGGGGGGATAAGGATGTTCAGACCGTGGCGCGCTATCTGAACTTTGACATGTCGGATACCGAGGGTCGTTCGGCAGATTGATCCCGGGCTAGGCGGTTTGCCAGAATCGTGTCAGGTTGCGTGTCATGCGCAACCCCTCTGCCACCGCCGAGCTTGACCAGAAATACGATGCCGCTGCACCCGGCTGGGCCGATAAGATGCGGTTGCTTGGGTATTTCGACGCCTATCTGGGATTTCTGTCCGCTGACCCGCAGGCCGAGTTGGGCGAAAACGCTCTGGATGTCGGTTGTGGCACCGGCGCATTCGCTGAAGCCCGTGCAGTGATACGGCCCGAAGGGCGCGTGACGCTGTTGGAGCCGTCAGAGAAGATGCTCCGACAGGCCCAAAGTGCTCTGACCAAACGGGGTTCTACCGTCGAGCTTGCTCAGACGCGGTTGGAGGACTTTACGCCGTCGCGCCCATTCGACTGCGTGCTTGCCGCACATGTTCTGGAACATTGTCCGGACCCGGTTTCAGCGCTGCGTCAAATGCGTTCACTGGCCGAACCCGGCGCGACGCTTTGGCTGGTGGTCAGCAAGCCACATTGGTGCAACGCCATCATCTGGTTTCAATGGCGACATCGCACCTTTCGCCCGGAAATGGTGGCCGGGATGCTGGGGGAAACGGGATGGGAATTGCAATCGCAGCATAGCTTTCCAACCGGCCCGCCGTCGCGCACGTCCCGAGGGTATCGCGCGGTTGCGGTTTAGTATCAGGAATCGGCTTCATTCATCTTCAGGACGTCCAGCGTCACAATTTCCAACGCCCGTTTATGTGTCGCCTCAAGATGAACCTTGGGCGCGCAGCCCTCGTCATGGGCTTGCAGAAACCGCGCGGCGCACAGGCACCAGCTGTCGCCGGGTTTCAGACCGGGAAAGTCAAATTCGGGGCGCGGTGTGCTGAGGTCATTGCCCACATATTTGGAATAGGCCAGAAACTCTGCCGTCATGACCGCACAGACCGTATGGCTACCCTGATCCTCGGGGCAGGTGTTACACGCACCGTCACGGAAAAACCCGGTCAGCGGCTTGCGAGAGCAGGGGGCCAGAACGCCACCCAACACATTGATGCTATCTTGCTTTTGCATGACCGCACTCTACAGGCTTTGCGCGATCTTGCGGAACATTTCTATGTTGGCGTCGTTTACGCCCGGTTCGCGAAACTGACGATCGGCCCCGGTGGAGACGATCAGGACACCGCGCGGCTGATCGAAATAGATGTATTGCCCATAGACACCACGCGCCACAAACTCGCCCTCATGCGCGTTTTTGGGGATCCACCATTGGTAGCCATATCCCATCTTTCCGGGTTCAGTTGGTGCGCTGGGCCATGTCGAATCCGCAATCCAGTCTGCGGGCACAATCTGGTTGCCGTCCCGAACGCCATTCTGCAGGATCATTTGTCCAAACCGCGCGAAATCACGCGTCGTAAAGTTCAACCCGCCCAGCACAAAGGCGACGCCTGCGCCATCGGTGATGTAATACCCGTCATATTCCAGCCCCAGCGGCTGAATGATCCGTTCGACCAGCAACTCGGACACGCTGCGTCCGGTCGCCCCGCGAACCACCATCCCGACCACATGCGTGTCGATTGATACGTATTGCCAGCTTTCGCCGGGCTCGATGAAGCTGTCCTGCAAGGACGCGGCGAAATCATCCAGCTCTCCGCCCAGTGCCACCACGCGGCCCATGCGGTTGATGTCCGAGTTGTAGTCCAGATAATCCTCGTCAAATGTCACGCCGCTGGCCATGTTCAGAACATTGCGGATCGTAGCGCCGTCATAGGCGCTGCCTTCGAGTTTTGGCGCGTATTTCACAACCGGATCGTCCAGCGACCCGATTGCGCCTTCGGTAAGCAGGATTCCCAAAAGGGCCGACAGATAGCTTTTGGCAACCGACCACGAAATCCGCCGATCCTCGGGCGCGGTGCCCAGATAGTATTCTTCGAACCGAATTTGCCCATTCTGCATGACCAGCAGAGAGGTGACAGAGCGGTCCGCGATCCACTGGTCTGTCCCTTCGGGCAGGTCAAAACCGGGTCCATATGACAGCTCCCATGTCGGACCATTGCCGCGTGGCAGATCGACGGTCAGAAACGCGTCATCCATATGCGAGAAGTTGTGAACGATCTTGTCTTCGGAAAACAGAGAGTTAACGGCCAATAGGCGCTGAATTTCTTCTCGTTTCCAAATTCCGACGACCAGCGCTGCCAGAATCAGGGCCAGCAGGATGCGCAGCATCCACCTGAATAGGGTTCTCATGCGTTTCCTCCCTTACGCACGTCCCATAGGACCGGCACCAGACGCATACCGCAATCCGGAACGTTGCGGCACGGGCGATTTTGCTAGCGGAATTTGTCCAACAATTTTTGCATGGGTGAGCGATCGTCAGAGGCTGGTTCAACCGGTTCGGCTTGCCGCGGCTCGGCAGCAGGCTTGATAGGGGTCTTGGATGATCGCGCCGGGGCGGTGCGCAGGGCGACGGCATTCATGAACTTGCCACCCTCGTCTTCGGCCAGAAATGCAGCCCCGTCCGAAACACCACGCAGAACATCCTCAAGCCAGTCGGAATCCGCCTTGGCGAAATCGCTCAGAACATAAGGAGAGACCATTTCTTTCCGACCCGGATGGCCAATGCCCAACCGAACCCGGTCATAAGCCGGGCTGATATGTTCGTGGATCGAGCGCAGCCCATTGTGGCCAGCGTGGCCACCGCCCGCCTTGACGCGCACCTTGCCGGGGGCGAGGTCAAGCTCATCATGGAAAACGGTGACGTCCGTCGAGTCCAGTTTGTAAAACCGCATCGCCTCGCCAACGGACTGGCCGGAGCGATTCATAAACGTCTGGGGCTTCACCAACAGGACCTTTTCTCGCCCCAGACGACCTTCGGAGATTTCGGCCTGAAACTTGGATTTCCAAGGCCCAAAGCCGTGATCTGCGGCAATGCGATCCAATGCCATGAAACCGATGTTGTGCCGGTTGCGGGCATATTTTGATCCGGGATTTCCCAATCCGACAAACAGCTTCATCGCGTGGTCCTTTGCCTGCGCAAAATGCCCCTGGTTGATGGCACGAATTGGCCTTGGGTTTCCACCCCGTGCCGACCAAAAGAAAACGGGCCTCCAAGGGAAGCCCGTTTCAAAACTCCAGAAAGGCCCGGAATTATTCTTCCGCTGCCTCTTCCTTGCCGACAACTTCGACTTCATCTGCGGCGACTTCTTCTTCGCCCTCTTCATCGTCACTGGTCGACAGACCGGTCGGTGCCGAAACGTTGGCGATCACGAAGTCACGGTCGATGGTCGGCTTGGTGCCTGCAGGCAGATCAACCGACGAGATGGTGACAACGTCGTTGATTTCCATTCCGGTCAGATCGACAGTGATCTTTTCAGGAATGTCACCGGCGGTGCACATCAGCTCAACTTCGGGGCGGACAACGGTTAGAACGCCACCCTTTTTGATGCCGGGCGCTGCTTCTTCGTTGATGAACTCAACGGGGATAAACAGTGCGATCTTGGTGGTCCGACGCAGGCGCATCAGGTCCAGGTGGGTCGGCAGGTCTTTGACAACGTCGCGCTGAACGTCGCGGCAGATGACGCGGACGTCTTCGTGGCCTTCAACCTTCAGGTTCCACAGGGTCGACTTGAACCGGCCCGCTTTCAGGCGCTTGAACAGGACGTTGAACGGGATCTGGATCGGCAGCGGGTCTTTGTCGCCACCAAATACAATGCCCGGAACCATGCCGTCGCGGCGTGCCTGACGAGCGGCGCCCTTGCCTGTCCCCGTCCGTTCCAGAGCTACGAGATCAGGAATCTCTCCAGCCATGATAATTCTCCAAATGTTAGGGCGAGCATCCTCCAAGGCTGTATGCCCGCGTGAAACCGCGTCCTTAGCTTGATTCATTGGGTTTGGAAAGTGGTTTTTTGCGAGGCTCTGCCTCGCGCTCCGAGGTATTTCTGAACAGAAGAAGCAAGGGACGCCGCGCATTCTTCTTCTGTTTGAAAATACCTCGGGGGAGTCGCCGCTTGCCGCGGCGGGGGCAGAGCCCTCTTTTGCGCTGGTCAGCCTTGCCAGCGACCGCCGAAATCCTCTGGAACCAGCAGGTTGTGTCGCCCCAGATCACCCACTTTGCGTTCGCCGCACAGCGCCATGGTGGTGTCGAGTTCCTTTTGAATAACCTCAAGCGCGGCTGTTACGCCCTTCTGGCCCATTGCTCCGAGCCCGTAGATAAAGGCGCGTCCGATAAAGGTTCCTTTTGCCCCCAGTGCCAGCGCCTTGAGCACGTCCTGACCGGACCGGATACCGCTGTCCAGATGCACTTCGATGTCACCGCCGACGGCATCCATAATTTCGGGCAGAACGCGGATCGAACTCAGCGCGCCATCCAGTTGGCGGCCGCCGTGGTTTGACACGATGATGGCATCCGCCCCAAGTTTGGCGGCCATCTTGGCGTCTTCGGCATCCAGGATGCCCTTGAGAATGACCTTGCCACCCCATTGTTCCATCAACCTTTCGACCTTCGACCAATCAAGGCTGGGGTCGAATTGTTCTGCCGTCCATGCACCCAAAGCCCGCGTGTCCGATACATTGTCCACATGACCCACGATATTGCCGAACTCACGCCGTTTTGCGCCCAGCATCTCGATCCCCCAGGCCCATTTGGTCATCAGGTTGGCGATGGTTTTCGGGGTCAGTTTCGGCGGCGCGGACAGCCCGTTCTTAAGATCCTTGTGGCGCTGGCCCAGGATTTGCAGGTCCAGTGTGATCACCAGAGCCGAGCACTTGGCGTCTTTCGCGCGCTGGATCAGGCGCGAGACATAATCCTCGTCCTTCATGGTATAAAGCTGAAACCAGAACGGTTTGCTGGTCGCCTCGGCCACGTCTTCGATCGAGTTGATGGACATAGTCGACAGGGTAAAGGGCACCCCAAACGCCTCTGCGGCGCGGGCGGCTTTGATCTCGCCATCGGCGTGCTGCATCCCCGTCAGCCCAACCGGTGCCAGTGCAACCGGCATCGAGACATCCTGACCAATCATCTGCGACGCGGTTGTTCGCCCCGACATGTCCACGGCAACCCGTTGGCGCAGGCGGATATCTACGAAATCCGACGTGTTTTCGCGAAAGGTCTGTTCCGTCCAGCTTCCGCTTTCGGCGTAGTCGAAAAACATGCGCGGTACGCGGCGCTCATAGATTCGCTTGAGGTCTTCGATATTGGTAATGACGGGCATATTCGGGGCCTTCGAAGGATTGGTTAACATTCTTTACCAATTGAAGTGGGCCACCGCAACTATTCGGGGATGCGGCTGCTTGTCGCCCGACGCAAAAAAGCCGCACCCGATATCTATCGGCTGCGGCGCAAGCGGTGGGTCGGATATGTAAGGCTTCAGGCGGAATGCGCGCCATCGGCAAGGGATCTGACAAAATCGAGTATCTCGGGAACAGGTTTGCCTGCTCCGATCTGGCTTACGATGGCCGAGCCGACAACCGCACCATCGGCGACGCTGGCGATGGCTTTGGACTTGTCGGGGGTATTGATGCCAAATCCGACAATGACCGGAAGGTCGGTTCCAGCTTTGATCCGCGCAACCTCGGGGGCCACATCGGTGGCCTGCGCTTCGGCCGCGCCGGTGATACCGGTGATCGATACGTAATAGACAAACCCTGATGTGTTCTGCAAAACGCGCGGCAAGCGGGTGTCATCTGTTGTCGGGGTGGCCAGTCGGATGAAGTTCAGCCCCGCTGCCTGCGCGGGCAGGCACAATTCCTGATCTTCCTCGGGCGGCAGATCGACAACGATCAGGCCGTCGATCCCGGCCTCTTTGGCGTCAGCCAGGAACCTGTCGACGCCACGGCTGTAGATCGGGTTGTAATACCCCATCAGGACAATCGGGGTCGTGTCATCGGTTTCACGAAACGCGCGCGCCAGATCAAGGGTGCGCTGCAGCGTCATGCCGCCATCCAGCGCCCGTTGGCCCGCCGCCTGAATAGTGGGGCCGTCGGCCATCGGGTCGGTAAACGGCAGCCCCAGTTCGATCACATCGACACCCGCGCCAGGCAAGCCCTTCACCACCTCAAGAGAGGTGTCATAATCGGGGTCTCCGGCCATGACGTAGGCGACAAAAGCCTTTTTGCCCTGTTCCTTCAAAGCGGCGAATTTGGCGTCTATACGGGTCATCTGCGGTCCTTGCATACAGGTTTCGACCTGATGTGCAGAAAGTTTGACCGAAAATCAATCCCGGTTCCGCAGCGCAACCTCAGAACGCCCAGTGATACCGCAGCAGCACCGAGTTGACGCCGGGGTTGTCATCGTTTGTGCTGGCGTTGGATTTATGCGTGATGGCGACCGAAACTTTGTTGCCGTTGTCCAACGTATACCCGACGCCCAGAAGGCTGCGGATCTGAAACTCGCCCCCAAGGTCGTTGAGCTGATCGGATTCGGAAAAATACCCCGGCATCACGCTGCCTTCGACAAACCAGCGCTCGGCAAAACTGTAATACCCGACGAGACCGATGCCGACATGAACATTCCCGGCTTCGTCCACGGTCAGGGCGCTGCCCCAAGTCGCGGACAGGCGTGTCGCTTCGTAAAAAGGGCTGTGATGGTATTCGAGAGAGAAAACAGCATGATCATCAGCCTGATTATCGGAAAAGTCCGAGTATCCGGCGCCGAGAATGACGGATTGAGCCTGTGCGATTGTCGCGGACAGGCACAGCGCGGTTGCAATGCAGAGAGGTTTCATGGCGTGTCTTCACTCTTCAACTGTATCTGTACTTTTACCTTTGCGCCCGAGTGTGGCGTTTCAATGTTCGCAATCACACGAATGCGTGACAACCTGCCCGGGCAGCGTAACTGCCAACTGTGACCAATAAACCCAGCGTCTTGCGCATTGCGCCCGACCTGCATAGAAGCGGCGCTGATCTGGCATCAGGAGGCCGCTATGGGCTTTAAAATGGGAATCGTGGGTCTGCCGAATGTGGGCAAATCGACCCTCTTCAATGCGCTGACCAAAACCGCTGCCGCGCAGGCTGCGAACTTCCCGTTCTGCACAATTGAACCCAATGTGGGCGACGTTGCCGTTCCCGATGACCGGCTGGACAAGCTGGCGGCGATTGCGTCGTCGAAACAGATCATTCCGACGCGGATGACTTTTGTGGATATCGCCGGTCTGGTGAAGGGGGCCTCGAAAGGCGAAGGGCTGGGCAACCAGTTTCTGGCCAATATCCGCGAGACGGATGCGATTGCTCATGTGCTGCGCTGCTTTGAGGATGGCGACGTGACCCATGTGGATGGTCGCGTCGATCCCGTGGCTGATGCTGATACCATCGAGACCGAGCTGATGCTGGCGGATCTGGAAAGCATCGAAAAGCGCCGCGCCAATCTGGTGCGCAAGCTGAAGGGCAACGACAAAGAGGCTGCACAGCAGGATCGTTTGCTGGCCACCGCGCAAGAGATGCTGGAAAACGGCAAGCCCGCGCGACTGGTTGAGGTTTCGGACGAGGATGCCAAGGCCTGGAAGATGCTGCAACTGCTGACCACCAAACCGGTGCTCTATGTCTGCAATGTCTCCGAGGAGGAAGCCGCCGAGGGCAATGAATATTCTGCGAAAGTGGCTGAAATGGCCGCTGCGCAGGGCAATTCTCATGTCATCATCAGCGCGAAGATCGAAGAAGAGATCAGCCTGTTGGAAGCGGACGAGGCGCAGATGTTCCTAGAGGAAATGGGTCTGGAAGAACCCGGACTCGACCGTCTGATCCGCGCTGGTTACGATCTGCTGAAACTGGAAACCTATTTCACCGTCGGCCCGAAAGAGGCCCGCGCCTGGACCATTCGCACCGGCACCGCCGCCCCGCAGGCCGCTGGTGTGATCCACGGGGACTTTGAGAAAGGCTTTATCCGCGCTGAAACAATCGCCTATGACGACTACATCGCCGCCAATGGCGAGCAAGGCGCGAAAGAGGCGGGCAAAATGCGGGCCGAGGGCAAGGGCTACATCGTCAAGGACGGCGATGTGATGCACTTCCTGTTTAATACGTAACCCGACTTAAGTGCCCGACAACCGATTTCATTAAATGAAATCGTGCCGGAAACTTTTGAAGTTTCCGGCGCGTAGCCCTCGCTTTCAACGACACGCTTGCTCTTTTCTATTGCGTAAAAACTTCGCTAATGTTGCGGTGATCAGCCTACAGAGACACCCCCACATGATCGAAATCCGCGACCTCCAACTGCTCAGCGCCCTTGCGCGGCATCGCCATTTTGCCAAGGCGGCGGAGGAGTGTGGGATTTCGCAGCCCGCGTTTTCTATGCGTATCCGCAACCTCGAAGACCGGTTGGGCGTTTCGATCGTCCGCCGTGCCAATCGGTTTCAGGGTCTGACCGAAGAGGGCGAGATGATCGTTCTGCGGGCGCGGCGTATTCTGGATGACACCAAGGCGCTGGAACAACAGGTGCTGGCCTCGAAGGGTGAGATCACCGGAACGCTGATCCTTGGCGTGATCCCAACGGCGATTGCCTTCACGGGGCGGCTGATCAAGCGGCTGCAACAGGCGCATCCACGCATCCTGTCACGGATCGAGACCATGTCGGCATCGGCCATTCAGCATCGGCTGGACGAGGGCAGTCTGGACGCCGGGATCACCTATGGCGACAGTATCGGTACTGATTTCCGGCAGGTGCAGCCGCTTTATGAAGAAACCTATGTGCTGCTGATTCCGTCCCATATGACCGAGGAAACCGGCCCGATCCCCTGGGCGCAGGTGGCCGATTTCCCGATCAGCCTGCTTGAGCCGCAGATGCAGAACCGGCGCATTCTGGACCGGGTCTTTGCCGAACAGGGCCTGCACCCGCATGTGGTGGCCGAAACCAGCGGCTTTACTGCCGCAATGGTCATGGCCCGCGAGGGGCTGGCGGCCACCGTGGTGCCGCGCGTTCTGGTGCGCGCTTTTGGAGAGTTGCGCGGGACAAAAGTGCTTCCTCTGATCGATCCGGTCGTGAGCAAACCAATCTGTCTTGCGACCCTGACTCGCGCGCCGGAATTGCCCACGGTCGAAGCGTTGCGGGCCGTGGTCGCCTCATTGCGGTGATAAGCTGTCGTTATCGTGCGATTGCGACAAGAGATTTGACGATATGCTAGTCTGATGAGACACGGGGCCTGAATCGGAGGGCATCATGGCACCATTAGACACCAAGCCATCAGGCGCACCAAAGGGCGTCTGGAAGTCAGGTAAAGGCAAAGGGCGGCACACGCCGAAAGGCCGTCAATTCTCGGACGACGCACAGGCGGAAATTGCGCGCCTGCTGGGCGACCGTCCGCGCCGCCGCGATCTGCTGATCGAATTCCTGCATTTGATTCAGGATGAACACGGCCATATTAGCGCCGACCACATCGCCGCGCTGGCGGTTGAGATGCGGGTCGGTCAGGCTGAGATTTACGAAACCGCGACCTTCTATGCTCATTTCGATGTGGTGAAAGAAGGCGAGGCGCCTCCACCCGCCCTGACCATCCGGGTCTGCGATTCCCTGTCTTGTGAGATGGCAGGCGCCCAACAGTTGCAGAAAGCTTTGGAAGATGGGCTGGATGCGTCGCAGGTCCGTGTTGTGCGCGCGCCTTGCATGGGTCGCTGTGATACCGCTCCGGTACTTGAGATCGGCCATAACCACATCGACCACGCGACCCCTGAAAAGGTGCAGGCTGCGATTGCCGCCGATGACACCCATGCACATCTGCCCGATTATGAGATCTTCGCTACCTATGAGGCCAACGGCGGTTACGCCAAGCTGAAAGAGTTGCGCGACGGTGGCGATTGGGAGAAGGTGCAGGAAGATGTCCTGTCCTCGGGCCTGCGTGGTCTGGGTGGCGCCGGTTTCCCGTCCGGCAAGAAATGGGGCTTTGTTCGCATGAACGAAGGCCCGCGCTATCTGGCCGTTAACGGGGATGAGGGCGAACCGGGCACGTTCAAAGACCGTTACTATCTTGAGCGCACGCCGCATGTCTTTCTTGAGGGCATGTTGATCGCCGCTTGGGCGGTCGAGGCCGAGACCTGCTTTATCTACATGCGCGACGAATATCCGGCGGTACTTGAGATTCTGCGCCGTGAGATCGCTGCACTGGAGCAGGCCGGAATTGTTGAGCCCGGCTATGTCGATCTGCGCCGCGGTGCTGGTGCTTATATCTGCGGTGAAGAATCCGCGATGATTGAATCGATCGAAGGCAAGAAGGGCCTGCCGCGTCATCGTCCTCCGTTTGTGGCGCAGGTTGGGGTCTTTAACCGCCCGACCTTGGTGCACAATGTCGAGACGCTGTATTGGGTCACCAAAGTGTGCCGCGAGGGGCCGGAATGCCTGAGCAGCACCGAAAAGAATGGCCGCAAGGGCCTGCGCAGCTATTCGGTCTCGGGCCGGGTGGCGCAGCCGGGGGTTTACCTGCTGCCTGCGGGCTCGACCATTCTGGACGTGATCGAGGCGGCTGGTGGCATGGCCGAAGGGCAGACATTCAAGGCCTATCAGCCGGGTGGGCCGTCCTCGGGCCTGCTGCCTGCGTCGATGGATGACATCCCGCTGGATTTCGACACGCTGCAGCCGCATGGCACCTTTATCGGGTCGGCCGCCGTGGTGGTTCTGTCCGATCAGGACACCGCCCGCGATGCGGCGCTGAACATGCTGCGCTTCTTCGAAGATGAAAGCTGCGGCCAGTGCACGCCCTGCCGGGCGGGCTGCGAAAAGGCGGTCAAGCTGATGCAAGCCGACAAGTGGGACACCGATCTGTTGGAAGATCTGTGTCAGGTAATGGGCGATGCTTCGATCTGCGGTCTGGGGCAGGCGGCCCCGAACCCGATCCGCCTTGTCATGAAACATTTCGCTGACGAAATCTGAAGGGAGACAGAGCCATGCTAGACGCAAGCCCAAACAAGACCGTCACCTTCAACCTGAACGGCGAAGATGTCACCGTGCCCGAGGGCTGGACCATCTGGGAAGCCGCCAAGGGGCAGGGTTTCACCATCCCTCATCTGTGCCACAAGCCGCAGCCGGGTTATCGCCCCGACGGCAACTGCCGTGCCTGTATGGTCGAGGTGGAAGGTGAGCGCACGCTGGTCGCCTCGTGCATCCGTCCAGCGGCGGACGGTATGGTGGTGAAGACCGACAGCGCGCGGGCCGATAAATCGCGCGCGATGGTCATGGAACTGTTGGTCGCGGATCAGCCCGAGGAAGCACACGATGCCTCCAGCCATTTCTGGGACATGGCCAAACTGAACGATGTCAGCGACAGTCGTTTTCCGGCGAAAGAGGCCGAGAAAATCCCGCTGCTGGATGACAGCCACCTTGCGATGCGCGTTAATCTGGACGCCTGCATCAACTGCAACCTCTGCGTCCGCGCCTGCCGTGATGTGCAGGTGAATGACGTGATCGGCATGGCTGGTCGCGGCCACACCGCGCAGGTGGTGTTTGACCAGAACGACCCGATGGGCGATTCAACCTGTGTGGCCTGCGGTGAATGCGTTCAGGCCTGCCCAACCGGCGCACTGATGCCTGCCACCGTGCTGGACGACCAGCAGAAGGGTGACAGCAAGGATTACGACAGTGAAACCGAAAGCGTCTGCCCGTTCTGCGGTGTGGGCTGTAAAGTCTCGCTGAAGGTCAAGGACGGCAAGGTCAAGTATGTCGAGGGCATAAACGGCCCCGCAAACGAAGGCCGCCTGTGCGTCAAGGGCCGGTTCGGCTTTGACTATATCCACCACCCGCACCGCCTGACCAAGCCACTGATCCGGCGTGAGGATGCTCCTGAAAAGGGTCTGAACGTTGATCCGGGCAATCTCTCGACCCATTTCCGCGAAGCGACCTGGGAAGAGGCGATGGATCTGGCCGCCACCAAACTGAAAGCCCTGCGCGAAGAAGACCCGCGCAGCGTCGCAGGCTTTGGTTCGGCCAAGTGTACCAACGAAGAAGCGTATCTGTTCCAGAAGTTCATCCGTCAGGGGTTCAAGCACAACAACGTCGATCACTGCACCCGCCTGTGCCATGCGTCGTCTGTTGCTGCTTTGATCGAGAACGTGGGCTCGGGCGCCGTAACCGCGACTTTCAACGAGATCGAAAACGCGGATGTGGCGATCATCATCGGCTCGAACCCGATTGAAAACCACCCCGTCGCGGCGACCTACTTCAAGCAGTTCGCCAAGCGCGGCGGCAAGCTGATCGTGATGGATCCGCGCGGCGTCGGGATGCGCAAGTTTGCGGATGAGATGCTGCAATTCCGTCCGGGTGCCGACGTGTCGATGCTCAACGCGATCATGAATGTGATCGTCGAAGAAGAGCTGTACGATAGCCAATACATCCACCGCTGGACCGAAAACTGGGAAGCCGAGAAAGAGCATCTGCGCCAGTTCACGCCCGAGGCGATGGCCCCAATCTGCGGCATCGAGCCGGATCAGTTGCGCCGCGTCGCGCGGACCTTCGCGCAGGCCAAGGCCGGTCTGATCTTCTGGGGTATGGGCGTCAGCCAGCACATCCACGGCACGGACAATTCGCGCTGTCTGATCTCGCTGGCGCTGATGACTGGCAATGTCGGCAAACCCGGCGCAGGTCTGCACCCGCTGCGCGGTCAGAACAATGTGCAAGGTGCGTCCGACGCGGGTCTGATCCCGATGTTCCTGCCGGACTATCAGTCAGTGATGGATGACGGCATCCGCGCGAAGTTCAACAATGTCTGGAACTCGGATGACTTCTCGAACGAGAAGGGTTTGACCGTGACCGAGATCATCGACCAAGCCTATCAGGGCAACATCAAGGGCATGTACATCATGGGTGAAAACCCGGCCATGTCCGACCCGGATGTAAACCACGCGCGCGATGCGCTGGCCAAGCTGGACCTGATGATCGTGCAGGACATCTTCCTGACCGAAACGGCGAACTATGCCGATATCATCCTGCCTGCCTCAGCGCTGTATGAAAAGAACGGCACCGTATCGAACACCAACCGTCAGGTGCAGCGGGTGCGTCCTGCCGTGACGCCTCCGGGTGAGGCGCGCGAGGATTGGAAGATCACAGTCGAACTGGCGCAGCGGATCGGGCTGAACTGGGATTACACCGATGTGTCCCAGGTCTTTGCCGAGATGAAGTTGACGATGAACTCGCTCAACAACATCACGTGGGAGCGTCTGGAGACCGAGACGATCACCTATCCGTCGCTGTCCGAGACAGACCCGGGGCAGGCGATTGTGTTTGGCGATGGTTTCCCGCGCGCGGATGGCCGTGCTCGGTTCACCCCCGCCAGCGTCATCCCGCCGGATGAAGCCCCGGATGACGAATACCCGATGATCGCCACCACAGGTCGTCAGCTGGAACATTGGCATACGGGCTCGATGACGCGCCGGTCCAACGTTCTGGATGCGGTTGAACCGGAAGCGAACTGTTCGATGAACCCGCGTACGCTGAAACTGATGGGCATTGAACCGGGCGAAATGGTCCGTCTGACCACCAGGCGCGGCTCGATCGAGATCATGGTACGGGCCGACCGGGCGATTGCCGAAGATATGGTGTTTATCCCGTTCGCCTATGTTGAGGCGGCGGCGAATATCCTGACCAACTCGGCCATCGACCCTTATGGCAAGATCCCCGAGTTCAAGTTCTCGGCCATCCGCGTCGAAAAGATCGAGGACGCTATCGCAGCGGAATAGTCAGGGCATCCGCAGATGACAAAAAGGGTTGGCACGGTTTCGAGCCAACCCTTTTACGTTCGGGGCCCAGTCGCATCGCGTTGCGAAAGCCCGCCTTCAACAGGTTTTACTTCGAAACCAGCACTTTACCCTTCTGCGGTTTGGGCATTCGGCCCCGTGCCTGCTGGACCACATGCGTCAGCTCATGTGCGATGAGCTTGTTGTTTTTTGCATCCGCACCTTTAGCAAAGTAGATATCGTTTCCGTTTGTGAAAGCCTTTGCCTTCAGGTCTTTGCAAATATCTGCGGCGTTGCCGCCGACATGAATACGAACTTTCGACAGATCAGCGCCAAGAGCGCCTTCCAGACCCTCGCGCAGCTTTTTGTCCAGCTTGGTCGCCTTGGTGCCGGAAACTTCGGTTCCGATGGCCTTTACCTTCGCCTTTTTGTTCTTCAGCGCTCCGACGATTTTCTCGGCCTCGTTCGCTTGCATGGGATACTCCTAAGTGCAGATTTCTGGGTCTTTATAGCGCCAAATCGGGAACCTTGGTCTGTGATAAGAGTCACACTTAGCATGGCATTTTTGAGGCGGGTGGCTGTTCTTTTGTCTTGATGGTTTGGAAATTGCAGGTGTTAGTTGGCGTCATAGGCGCTTGATAATCGGAGAAGTGATCACATGCCCGACAGTCCTTTGGCCGGTTATGACGGCCCCTATCCGGCACCGGTTGAGGTCAGGGGGTTCACCGTTGATCCAGAGTGGATCGATTACAATGGCCATATGAACGTGGGCTATTACGGCGTTGCCTTCGACAACGCGTTAGAGATGGTGATGGTCGAACATCTGGGGCTGGGCGCGCCGCAGGTTCAGGCCGACGGGCAGGGCCCCTATATTATCCAATCCAGCCAGAGCTTCCTGCGCGAGATTGTCGCTGATATGCCGTTCTATTTCCGCTTTCGCCTGCTGGATGCCGACCATAAACGCGGCCACTATTTTGCGCAGATGATCTCAGAGCAGGACGACATGGTCTGCGCGACACAAGAGGCGCTGTTCATGAATGTCAGCCACGCAACCGGTCGCTCGGTTAACTATCCGGATTGGGCCGTCGCGCGATTGTCGCGGATGGTGGCGGATCACAAAGACCTTGAGGCGGTGCCTCAGATCGGCCAGCAGATCGGCATCCGGCGTTAATAGTCACGTTCAAAAAAGATACCGACGCCGGTTTCACCGCGCCCATCCACGGTGCCGCGCACGGTGAAGCTGTCGGTGACATCAAGGTTCAGGTTCACCTCGGTGTTGCCTTCGGTATTGACGGTGAAATCGGTATAGAGATTGTCGCTCAGATAGGCTCCGGCACCCAGTTGACCGGTTCCGCCTTCCGAGGCACCAACGTCGATTGTGTCTAGCCCGGTCGCCTCGCGTACGCCTTTGGTGGCATCCCCACCTGCGCCGCTGAGCTGCGCCAGCGAGGCGGCCATCTGGGCGATGACAAAGGGAGACAGTTCGGAAAAGCGATTGCCGAACAACAACATGGCCAGCGCCTCTTCGGTTGGGCGTTCGGGGTCCGAAAACACGTCGACCTGCGGCGAATCCAGCGGACCGGCGATTTCGATGGTCGCAGTGCCGTCGGACGTGCTGCTTGAGGATTCGAACTCGATATAAGGCGTCAGGTCGCCCTGCAGCGAGACCAGACCCTTGGTCAACGCCAGACGGCGGCCAAGTATGTCGATGTTGCCGCGGATCAGCTCGATCTGACCCGAAGGGACAATCGACGCGGTGGTCCCGCCAATATTGATGCGCCCACCCAGTTCGGCGTTCACACCGCGCCCGCGCACGAATACGGCCTTGGGGGCCAACAGGCTGACATCCAGCGCAATGCGCGAGTTGCTTTTGGTGGTTTCTTCCTTGGCCACCAACTGCGCGCGTTCCCGGGTGACATAGCTGGCGTTGCTTTCGTTGACGTGTTCAATGTCCGGGATCGGGGCTGCGCCAACCGCACCCGAGGCGGCGGCCAGATTGATGTTCGTTTCACCAAAGTTGATCTGCCCTGCGACGGAACTGTTGCCCGCGAGTGAGCCGGCCATGACGATTTGGCCGTTCAGCGTTGTCTCGTACAGCAGCTTGTCGGTCAGAACCAGATTGTTGATCGATGTAGTGATCTGGGCGTTGAAAGGCGGTGCCAGATCAACCGGACCGTTGACTGTGAACCCGCCGCCCGCGCGCATTCCGCCCTGAAGCGCAATCGTGGCGCGGCTTTGTCCAAGGGTGATTGTGCCGCCGATGCCGGTGATGGTTTGGCCGATGTTGGGCAAGGCCATAGCGGTTCCGGATGTCGAGACCGTGCCGCTGAGCGATTGCAGTGCGGGTGGGCCCTTAAGCGCCAGATCGAAGCTTGCGGTGCCCTCGATCGTATTGGGTGAGATAAATCGGTTGGCGATCCCGATATTGACGCCACCCTGCATTTTCAGATCGGCCTGACCACTGGATTCGTCGAATGTTCCGGCAACCGTGCTGTTGATCTGTGCCGGGCCTTCGGCCTTGGCATCAATGGTCCAGACACCGGCATTGCGGCGAGCTTTGCCATTGGCCGAGATTGTCCCCGGAAATTCGGGGGCGAAGCGTTCGACCTTGTTCAGGCGCGCCTCGAAATCCAGATCGGCGGCACCATCGGTGGTCACGGTCCCGTCGAGCGCGGCATAAGAGCTGTCGGGGCCTTGCAGCCTTACGTTGCCTTCCAACCCCGACCCGGTCGGCGCGACGTTGCCGTTCAGCGTTAGCGGGCCGCTGAGCGTGGGGGAAATACGGCCCAGATTGTCCAGCGCGGCCTCAAAATCCAGCCCGCCCTGCGTCCGGTCCAGCGCGCCTGAGGCACTGGCGGTCAGGGCCGTCCCGTTCAGGCGGAATGTGCGGATGTTCAGCCCCTGATCATCGTTCACGGCATCAACGTTCAGCGTCGTACGCCCTTGCGTCAGCGCGTCGATAGTGTCGATCCCGGTCGCGATATCGTTGGCTGTTACGTTGCCCTGAACGTCAAATGTCTTGTCCGCCAGATCGCCGCTGCCGGTGACATCCGCGCGGATGGACCCGCCAAGATCGCGCTGTGCGAGGCCCGAGAACAGCGATAGATCGGGCACGTTCAGCTTGGCCTGACCGTCGGCAGACACATCGCCGGTTGGATCATTGATCGTTGCTGCGACCTCGGCCGACAAAGCGGCACCGTTCACGGTCGCCTTGCGGATAACGATCTGATCGCCCGAACGGGATCCGTCCAGATCGATTGTGGTTTTGCCGGTCAGCAGCGGGTCAATCTCGGCCATGCCGGTCCGGATGTTGTTACCCACGACATTTGCGGTGCCGTCGAATTCCAGCGTCTGTACCGTACCCGTTCCATCCATTTGTGCCTGCAGTGATCCGCTGAGGTCGCGTTGGGCAAGGCCCGAAAATACTGACAGATCGGTGGCATTCACATTGGCCTGGCCGTCTATCGTCAGGTTGCCGCCGGGGGTTGTCACCACGCCGCTCGCCTCGGCGGTCAGGGCCTGCGATGAAATGGTGAATTCCCGCACCGAAATCCCGTCCGCGCCGCGTTTGGCGTCCAGAACGATGTCGGTTTCCCCGGCGATGACCGGATCGATATCGTTGCGCCCCGTGGACAGGTCGCGCCCGCTGACCGTCACCCGGCCATCAAAGCTTTGTTCCAGAGGTGAGCCGCTGCCCTCGACCCGGATCGAGGCGTTTCCGCCCAAATCCAGCTTGGCCACGTCGGAAAACCGCGATAGATCGTCGGCCAGCAGGGCTGCGGATCCGTCGATGTTCAGGCCGGTTTCCAGCCCGCTGATAACCGCGTCAACCTCAAGCGAATAATCGCTGCCGACGACTTCGAACCCTGAAAGCTCTACTGCCTTGTCGCTGCCATAGGCGAACTGCCCGTCCAGTGTGATGCGATCCCCCACGGCGGTGTTGAGCGCAGGAGCAGACATGTCGATGCCATCAAGTGCTGCCTGCAGGTCGCCATCCAGCGACAGACCGTTGCTTTGATCCAGTGTGCCTTGCCCGATGATCTGTGCGCGGCCCAGATCAAGCTGCGCCGCCTTGATGTCGTCTGCGGTCAGGCTGAGATCCCACAGATTGCCGTTCTTAACGTCATACAAGGCAGAAAGCTGTGCCGCACCGATCGAGGTCTCGCCGCCACTGACGGGCAGCACCACGCTGTCGCCCTCGGGCGGGGTGATGCGACCCTGAACCGCCACCAGTTGCAAGGCACCGCCAGCCGCAAGGCTCAATTGGCTTTCCAGTTTCAGGGCCTGCGACGTGATCTCGATGCTCGAGATATCCAGCGCGCCGTCGGAATGGGTGCGTCCGTCCACGAACAGTTTTGTCTCGGTGCCAAAGAACGTGTCCATATCCTCGGCCAGAAACGGCGTCAGATCGCCGCCCAGATCAGCGGTAAAGGCGATGCCGCCATCCGCACTGGCCGCCGCCGTCGGGGCCGAGCGCAGGCGGACCTGACCCGTCACGCGAAGTTGTTCGTCGCTGCTGAGCCCGATATCGGCGGTGAAATCCGTAACCGGGCCTGCGCCTTTGGCAGTCAGCCCTATCGGAGGGCTGTCGGGGATTTTCAGGGCGGTTGCGATCAACCCGCCCGACGCCTCGGCCACGGTCAGGTCCAGATTGATCTCGCGGCTGGAGTTTTCAAAGCCGGCGATCAGGTCCACCGTGTCGCCTGCACGGTCTGTTCGGTCGATGTCCAGCGTGGTGTCCAGCGCCCCGTCTGCAAGCGACAGATTGCCATTCACGGTCAGGTCCGCAGCCACGCCGATCAACGGTTCGCCCAGCGACAGATCGTCGATGCGCAGCTCTCCAATCTCGATCGAAACTGGCAGTTCCGGCAGTTGAAAGGGCTTTGTTTCAGCCGAGGGCGGCGGGGCCTCTTTCGTTGTGGTGCCCGGTGCGCGGGCGATGTCGATCTCTTGCGCGGTCAGGGTGTTGACGGAAAAGCGCCCGCGCAGCAAAGCCAGCCGGTTCCAGTCAAGCTCGGCCCCTTTGATGGTCAGCCAGACGCCTTCGTCATCAGCAACCGTGATCTCGCGGATCGTGGCGCGGGAACTCAGCGCGCCTTCCAACCCGATGACCCGCACGTTCTGATCGTCGCCCGACAGCGTGTCCTGCAGGAACCGTTCGATCATGCTGCCGCCGTCTTCGTCCTGTGCCGACGCAGGCAGCGGTGCGGTGAAGGCCACCGACCCAAGCAAAAGGGGATATGCAACACGACGCATCAAAAGGCTTGTCCGATCCCAAGATAGAATTGCAGCCCGCTGCCGGTGTCGCCCTGAACAGGCAAGGCCAGATCAAAGCGCAGCGGGCCAAAGCCCCCCAGATCGTATCGAACCCCGATACCCGCGCCAGAGTGAAACTCGGCATCCGTACCGACAAAGGCCGACGAATCGACCGCGCCATAGTCGTAGAATCCGACCAGCGAAATCGCTTCTGTCACCTTGCCTCGAATTTCACCGGAGAATCCCAGGAAGGATTTGCCGCCCGCCACGCCGCCGGCGACCGGAATGCCAAGGCTTTCAAATGGCTGGCCGCGCACTGTGCCTGCACCGCCTGAGAAAAACAGGAAATCCGGCGTGACCCCATCGGCAGACGGGCCAAAGACCGAACCGACCTGCACCCGACCAGCCAGCACCAGCCGTCCGCCTGTTCCCAGACTGGTATAGGCGCGGCCATCGAAGAACAGGCGCATACCCGAGTCGGTGCCCGATAGCCCGGCAAAGGGCATCGCCTGCGCATCCAGATAGAACCCGCGCGTGGCGCTGACCTTGCTGTCGCGTTCGTCCCACTCGGACCGGAAGGGCAGGATGAAATACCGGAATCTGCGATCAAAGCCATAGGCATCGTCGGCGCTCGACCACTGAAACCCGGCCGAGGCTTCGGCGTAGAGCCGGTCGGAAAATGTACGGCGGGCACCATACGCCAGCGAGGCGATGGTGACGTTGTAATTCTCGGTATTGCGTCGCTCGATCAGAGCGTTCCAGAATGTGTTGTCGTCTGGGCCCAGACGGTCGGGCTGATCCAGACGCAGGCCGAACCGGCCATCCAGTTCCTCGGCACCGCCAATATTGCGCAACGCAAATTCAAAGCGCAGGCGTTCCGCGCGCCGGAAGACGTTGCGATGGGTCCAGGTGGCGGTCAGGTCCACCCCATCGCGCGAGGCGATCTCGGCCCCGAAGGTGATGCGGCGCGGGGGCAAGTCCTCGAATGTGGCGTCGAAATCCAGTGTGCCGTCCGGGTTGGGTGTCTCGCGCTCTTTGATCGATACCGTGGCGAAGGTGCCTGTGCGGCGCAGACGGGTGCCGACTTTTTGCACCTGCGCAGGCGAATAGACCTCGCCCGAGGGAAAGCCTGCAATCTTCTCGATGGACCTGTGCTGCACATTTGTGTTGCCCTTGATGAACATCCTGCCGAATGTCAGCCGGGGTCCGGGGGCCAGTTCGATATCGGAATCCAGTCGCGCCTGCGCGTGGCGGGCGATGACCTTTTGATCTTCGACCCCGGCCTTGGCGTGGCCTGCATCCCGCCATGCCTGAACCCCGTCCGATGCCGCCTGTTGAATCGCGCCGGTGGTGGCGCGTTTGCCGGTGGCATATTCCTCGGGCAGTTCGGTTCCCGGTGTCAGGGGCTGCACAATGGCAGTACCAAATGTATAGGTTGGGCCCGGCTTGACCGAGATCACGGCGCGCCTGAATTGCTGCGGGGCTTCAAGCGAGTTGATATCGGCTGCTTCTTGCCCATCCAGCTTGATGCTGACGACAGGGGCAAAATACCCTTCGTCATACATGATCTGCACGATGGTGCGATAGTCAGACAGCGCCGCTGACAGGATTTCCAGCGAGGTGTCCAGCCCCCGGGATTCGGCGGTGAAAACGGATGAGGTCTCTTCGAGGCGATCAACCAGATCTTTCGACGCGCCGGGAGCAGACAGGCTGATTTCAAGGGCGGAAGCGAAGTTGGGGGCCAAAGCGGTCAGAGCGCTCAACAGCCAGCACCTCAGAACGCGTCGCGGTCTGCTCCCAGTCATCATTTGCCTCAACTGCCCCAAGCTGAAATCATTATGGCCGCGAAAATTCGGATCATGCGACCTGTTGAATGTATCTTAGAGCATCTGAGTGCAATCAGGGAAAGGTTTTATGTCAGGTCACGCTGGAAATGCGTCGGACGACCGGGGTTTGGCCAGTCAGAGACCGGCATTGCGGAACCAGCGGATGATCGCATCGCGATCTTCGGGTTCCATGTAGGTTACGTTTGCAGGCGGCATTGCGTGGGTTACGCCTGCCTGCAGGTATATCTGTTGCGCATTGCGGGCGATATCGGCTTCGGTTTCCAGCAAAACGCCCTTTGGTGCCCACAGGATGCCCTCCCACACCGGTTCGCGCGCGTGGCACATGGAACAGCGGCCAAGCACGATGTCATGGGCCTGTTCGAACCCGTCGGCGGCGGCAAAGCGTTGTTCATAGGGCGTAAGCGGCTGCGCCTCGGCCTCTTCGACTGGTTTGTACATCGGCGCGGTCGACAGCCACATGATGGCAATGAACAGCAGCGCAGTCACGAGCCAGGTCCATGTCGGGTTGCCTGCACGGGCATGGCGAGTGTTGAAATAGTGCCGGATCGTGACACCCATCAGGAACACAAGCGCGGCGATGATCCAGTTGTATTCCGTCGCGAAGGCCAGCGGATAGTGGTTCGACAGCATCAGGAACACGACCGGCAGCGTCAGATAATTGTTATGGGTTGATCGCAGCTTGGCGATTTTGCCGTATTTCGGGTCCGGCGTGCGCCCATTCTTGAGATCATCTACCACTATGCGCTGGTTCGGCATGATGATGAAGAACACATTCGCCGTCATGATCGTGGCCGTGAACGCCCCCAGATGCAGCATCATCGCGCGCCCGGTGAACACCTGACTATACCCCCAGCCCATGACCACCAGCAGCACAAACAGCAGCACCATCAGCAGGGTTGGACGCTCGCCCAGACCGGATTTGCACAGGTAGTCATAGATAAGCCAGCCAATTGTCAATGACGCGGCCGAGATCAGAATGCCTTGCCATAGGGCCAGATCAGCCTTTTCGGCATCGATCAGGTATAGCTCACCTCCCACCCAATAGACGATCATCAGCAACCCGGCCCCGCTGAGCCAGGTGGCGTAGCTTTCCCATTTGAACCACACCAGATGGTCAGGCATCCGTTCGGGCGCGACCAGATATTTCTGGATGTGATAAAAGCCGCCGCCATGCACCTGCCATTCTTCGCCATCCGCAGGGCCGGGGATGTCGCGGTTCAGGCCTAAGTCCAGCGCGATGAAATAGAAAGAAGATCCGATCCAGGCGATGGCGGTGATGACGTGCAGCCAGCGCACGGCAAAGGCCATCCAGTCCCAGAACACGGCGAAGTCGTACATGAGAAAGGTCTCCGATAGCGTCGCCCCAGACTAGGCAAACGCGCTTTTATTCGGTATTCCCGTATATTGCCAAACTGTATCAAAAAAAACGATAAGATGTCCTATCTCGACAACATTCGCACCTTCGTCAGGGTTTACGATCTGGGCAGCATGTCTGCTGCGGGGCGTGATCTAAGGATTTCTCCGGCGGTTACTTCGGCCCGGATTTCACAGATCGAGGATCATCTGGGCGTCAGGTTGTTTCAGCGCACCACGCGCAATCTGACCCCGACCGAGCAGGGCCGAGCCTTCTATCCCGGTGCGGTTGCCGTTCTGGATGCGGTGGACGAAGCAGAGGCGCAGGTCACGCACCTGACCGAAGCCCCGCGCGGATCGTTGTTCGTGGCAGCTCCGCTTGGGGTTGGGCGTCGGTTGCTTGCACCACATGTGCCTGATTTTCTAGCGGAATATCCTGAGATCGACGTTCGGTTGCGGCTGACGGATCGATCGGTCGATCTGACGACCGAGGGCCTTGATCTGGCGTTCTTCATCGGTCAGCCCGAGGACAGCACCTTGCGCATTCGCAAGATCGCGGATTGTCAGCGGATTCTGTGCGCCGCGCCAGACTACGTGAAGCGTCGCGGTATGCCGCAATCAGGCAGCGATCTGATTGCGGACAAGCACGAGTGCCTGAACCTTCGCTATCCCGGTGCGACCGAGTTCCAGTGGCTGCTGGACACGCCCGACGGTGCCAAACGGTTTGCCGTGACCGGGCGGTTTGAGTGCGATGACGGAGATGTGCTGACAGATTGGGCGCTGTCCGGTCAGGGTATCGCCATGAAGCCCGTGTTCGAAGTCGCCGACCACCTGAAAGCGGGGCGACTAATCGCAGTGGCGCAGGATACGCCGCCAACCCCGGTTCAAATGGCTTGCCTTTATACGCATCGCAGGCACCAAGACCCCAAGGCGCGGCTGTTCATGGATTTCATGATTGACCGGATCGGCAAAGTGGTGCGCCAGTCCGAGGCTTGAAACCTCAGCTGCCGCGATAGGTGGAATAGCCGAAGGGCGACAGCAAAAGCGGCACGTGGTAGTGGGCCTGCGGGTCTGACATGCCGAACCGGATCGGCACCTGATCCAGAAACATAGGATCCTCGGCCGACTGATCGGTTGCGCGCAGGTAATCTCCGGCAAAGAAAACCAACTCATAAGTTCCCGTTTCAAAATCGTCTTGCGGCAGGATCGGGCTGTTGGTCCGCCCGTCCGAATTGGTCTCTGTCTCGGCAAGCTTGTGGCGCGCGTCTTCGGACACACGGTAGAGCACGATTTTCAGCCCTTCGGCAGGGCACCCTCGTGCAGTGTCCAGAACATGGGTCGTTAGATAGCCTGCCACGTGGGGTCTCCTTTGGGTGTCTTGTTGGGTTTGTCACAGTGTGCGGCGAATCCCAAAACCATGGAAATGCCGAAAGAAATGGAAACAGCGTTCGGATTGATTTGATAATCCTGCCCCGATTTCTGCGATAAAGCTAATGTGAAGATCAAAAACAAAATCGGAAAACACCATGCAGCCCCCTCGTTATCCCCGCGACATGATCGGATACGGAGCGAACCCTCCGAACGCGCAATGGCCGGGTGGTGCGAAGCTGGCCGTACAAATCGTGCTGAACTATGAAGAGGGCGGCGAAAACTGCACCCTTCATGGGGATGCCGCATCCGAGGCGTTTCTGTCCGAGATTGTGGGCGCGGCGCAATGGCCTGGGCAGCGCCATTGGAACATGGAATCGATCTATGAATACGGCGCGCGCGCCGGGTTCTGGCGCTTGCATCGATTGATGCAGGGCCTGCCGATCACCGTCTATGGCGTCGCCAGCGCGTTGGCGCGGTCGCCGGATCAGGTGGCGGCAATGAAATCTGCCGGGTGGGAAATCGCCAGCCACGGTCTGAAATGGGTCGAACACAAGGACATGGCCGAAGACGAAGAACGCGCGCAGATTGCCGAGGCAATCCGCCTGCACACCGAGGTTGTCGGTGAACGCCCCTATGGCTGGTACACCGGGCGCTGTTCCGAGAACACCGTGCGTTTGGTGGCGGAAGAGGGCGGCTTTGACTATGTGGCCGACACCTATGCCGACGATCTGCCCTATTGGGTGCGGCTGGACGGGCGGGATCAGTTGATCGTGCCTTATACGCTGGATTGCAACGATATGCGGTTTGCTACGCCGCAGGGGTTCAACTCGGGCGATCAGTTCTTTGCCTATCTCAAGGACAGTTTCGATGCACTTTATGAAGAAGGTGAAGCAGGCGCGCCCAAGATGCTGTCGATCGGGTTGCATTGCCGCCTGATCGGACGCCCCGGACGGGTGGTGGCGCTGAAACGGTTTCTGGACTACGCAAGCGGGTTTTCCGATGTCTGGTTCGCGACACGGCAACAGATCGCGCAGCACTGGGCCGAACGTCATCCGCCACACGCAGCACCGAAGCCGTCCGAAATGGATCAATCGGAATTCGTCGCGACCTATGGCGGTATCTTCGAGCATTCGGCCTGGATAGCCGAGCGTGCCTATGATCTGGAGCTTGGCCCGGCCCATGACACTGCCGGAGGGTTGCACAACGCGCTCACCCGCATGTTCCGGTCGGCCAGTGACGAGGAACGTTTGGGCGTTCTGACCGCACACCCGGATCTGGCTGGCAAGCTGGCGCAGGCCAAGCGATTGACGCAAGAAAGCACGTCCGAGCAGGCCTCGGCCGGGCTGGATGCGTTGACGGATGAGGAACGCGCAACGTTCACCGATTTGAACGCGCAATATACTGAAAAGTTTGGATTTCCGTTTATCATCGCGGTGCGGGATCATGACAAAGCCTCGATCCTGAGCGCATTCCAGCGTCGCATCGGCCATGATCGCGAAACGGAATTTGCCGAGGCGTGCCGCCAGGTTGAACGCATCGCTGAATTCCGCCTGCGGGACATATTGCCGTCATGAGCCGTAAGATCGTGATCGAACCGATCTCGGCTGAGGTGTTCGCGCCATTCGGTGATCTGATCGATGCCTCCGGTGATCCAGACAAGATCATCAATCAGGGGCAATGTGGTCGGTTTCATGACCGCGCGGCGCTTGATTTTTCCGATGGCCGCGCCGGGATCAGCGTCTTCAACGCCAATCCGCGATCCCTGCCATACACGCTGGACATGGTCGAGCGGCATCCCGATGGCAGTCAGGCTTTTATCCCGATGACCCATCAACCCTTTCTGGTTGTTGTCGCACCGGATGAGGGCGACAAGCCCGGTCAGCCTCGCGCTTTCGTCGCGCAACCGGGGCAGATGGTGAACTACCATCGCGGCATGTGGCACGGCGTTTTGACCCCTTTGCACGGCCCCGGCCTGTTTGCCGTGATCGACCGCATCGGCGACGGCTCCAATCTTGAGGAATACTGGTTTGACGCACCCTACGAGGTGGTCGAACCGTAAAACCGAAGCCGCCGGAGAAGCGGTAAGACCCCCATCAGATCTTACGGAGGACACTGAGATCATGGCTGAAACTTCGATAGGGACGCCCGAACAGCTTCGGGATCCGAACTACACTCCTGCCTTGCACAAGGCGATACCGTTGGGCATTCAGCATGTGCTTGCGATGTTCGTGTCGAATGTGACGCCTGCGATCATCGTTGCTGGTGCTGCCGGGTTTGGGTTCGGGTCGAACTCACCCGATTTTCCGCAGCTTTTGTATCTGATCCAGATGTCTATGCTGTTTGCGGGACTGGCGACGTTGCTACAGACGGTGACAATCGGCCCTGTCGGGGCGGCGCTGCCGATTGTGCAGGGCACCAGCTTTGCGTTCCTGCCGATCATGATCCCGCTGGTTGCAGGTAAGGGGGTGGATGCACTGGGCGCGCTATTCTGCGGTGTGCTTGTGGGCGGGTTGTTTCACGCATGTCTCGGCCTCTTCATCGGAAAAATCCGCTTTGCCCTGCCGCCTTTGGTGACTGGTCTTGTTGTGACGATGATCGGTCTGGCGCTGGTCAAGGTCGGCATTCAATATGCCGCCGGAGGGGTACCGGCCATCGGGACGCCCGAATATGGCTCGCTTCTGAACTGGTCCGCCGCGCTGGTTGTGGTGGTTGTGACGCTGGGGCTGAAATTCTTCACACGCGGTATGCTGTCGGTTTCCGCCGTTCTGGTCGGGCTGGCAGTGGGCTATGTCTATGCGCTGATGATCGGGATGGTCACGTTCGAGGCGATTGGCACCAGTTGGAACCGCGCCGCAGCCTTTGCGCTGCCCGTTCCATTCAAATACGGGTTTGAATTCTCGGCGGCTGCGATCATCGGCTTTTGCCTCATGTCCTTTGTGTCGGCGGTTGAGACCGTGGGCGACGTTTCAGGCATCACCAAGGGCGGCGCGGGGCGCGAGGCGACGGATAAAGAGATCGCAGGCGCGACCTATGCCGACGGTGTAGGCACCGCCGTCGCAGGTCTCTTTGGCGGGTTTCCGAACACGTCGTTCAGCCAGAATGTCGGTCTGATCGCCATGACCGGCGTGATGAGCCGTCATGTGGTGACCTGTGGTGCGCTGTTCCTGATCCTGTGCGGGCTGGTGCCGAAGGTGGGCGCGATCATCCGCACCATTCCCATCGAAGTGCTGGGCGGTGGTGTGATCGTGATGTTCGGCATGGTTGTGGCCGCCGGTATCTCGATGCTGTCGGACGTGAACTGGAACCGCCGCAATATGGTGATCTTTGCAATCTCGCTGTCCATCGGGTTGGGGCTGCAACTGGAACCCGGCGCGGTTCAGCACCTGCCGGATACGTTGCGCATCCTGATGACCAGCGGATTGCTTCCCGCTGCGCTGATCGCAATTGTTCTGAACCTGGTCCTGCCTGAAGAACTGGCGGCGGAATCGACCGAAGAGGTCTCGGGCGGCATGGCAGGGCATGGCTCGGGCAGTTTGCCAGGCGAATAAATCATTCCCCGCAGCGCCCGACGGTGCTGCGGGTTCAACCCTTGTTCGTCATGAGCCTGGCGACATCCAGCATACGTGCGGAAAATCCCCATTCATTGTCGTACCAGCCAAAGACGCGCACCTGGTGGTCGCCGACCACGCGGGTTTCCGGGCCAGCGATGATCAGCGACTCGGGGCGGGCACGCAGGTCGGATGAGACCAGCGGCATATCGGTCCAACCAAGAACAGGCGAGGCATCGATGGCCTGCCGAAAAGCGGTATCGAACTGCTGAGCATCCATCGCCCGATCCAGCGTGACCATCAGATCAACTGCCGAGACACTGGCCGTAGGCACCCGCACCGCCGCGCCCGAAATGCGCCCTGCAAGATACGGCAGAACCACATCGATCAGATGCGTTGCGCTCGAGGTTGTAGGCACCATCGACATGGCCCCGGCGCGGGACCGGGCCAGATCGCCGCGCGGCGCGTCGACCATGGGCTGGCTGTTGGTGTAGCAGTGGATCGTCGTCATGTGACCCGCCGCAATACCGCCGATCTCGTCCAGAACCTTGACCAGTGGAGCAAGCCCGTTTGTGGTGCAGGAGGCGTTGGACACGATACGCGCAGCGCCAAGATCGCCTTCGTTTGCACCCAGAACCACGGTTACTTCGGCGGCGGGCGAAGGGCCAGAGATCAGAACCTTTCCGGCCCCGGCACTTAACCCGCGCCGCGCGACGTCAGAGGTTCGGGCGATGCCGGTGCAATCCAGCAGAACGTCAACGCCGCTAAGATCGACATTTGCCAGATCGGCGCTGTGGGTCATCGCAATCTCGCGCCCGTCGACAACCAGCATATCGTTTCGGCCCGCAACCTCTCCGGCGTAGGGGCCGAACGTGCTGTCGTATTTGAACAGATAGGCGCAGGTGTCCAGCGGTGCGATATCGTTGATCAGCACCAGTTCGATATCGCTGTCCTGAGGCAGCGCCAGAACCTGTCTTAGAATCGTGCGGCCAATGCGACCGAATCCATTGATTGCGAGTTTCATACGCAAGCTATGGCAGGCCGATCAGGCGACCTCAACGAAAGTATTGTACCAATTTCAGCCGCAGCTGACCTGCGAAAAGAACTGGCCCGAGATGTTCTGATACATGCTGGTATAGATCGGTTTGCACCCGGTTGCCTTTTGGATCGCAGCCATGGCCTGAATCGTGCGCAGGCGTGGTGGAGGGCCAAACGGGTTCAGATTGTTGTTGTCGCGGGTGGCGCGATAGATGACCGGTTCTTCGGAAACCTGTGTGACCGCCCATGTTCGGCTCATGACGAAAACGGATTTGGTTTCTTCCTTGGCTGCAACAGGTGTTGCTTCCAAAGCTGTCAGGCCAACCACTGCCGCAAGGGCCAAAATCGTTCCACGCAAAAACATCGAAATTCTCCAGTGCTGAAATTTCGACTGTATTTCAACAGATTCGGGCGATTCTGTGAACCCCTGTCAGGTCAGCGTCCGGACAGGCTCAGCGGCATGTGTCGGTTCACATCTTTATATAGCAGATAGCGGAATCGACCCGGTCCACCGGCATAGCAGGCCTGTGGGCAGAAAGCGCGCAGCCACATGTAGTCTCCGGCTTCGACCTCAACCCAATCCTGGTTCAGCCGGTAAACCGCTTTGCCTTCAAGGACATAGAGCCCATGCTCCATCACGTGAGTTTCGGCAAAGGGAATGACGCCACCGGGTTCGAAATTGACGATGTTTACATGCATGTCGTGGCGCAAATCCTGCGGATCGGTAAAGCGCGTCGTGGACCAGCGGCCTTCGGTGCCCGGCATCTCGGTCGGCGCAATGTCGCGTTCGTTGGTGATGATCGGATCGGGGGCGGCAAGGCCGGGTACGGCCTGATATGCCTTGCGCACCCAGTGGAAACGCGCAACCGCATCACCGCGATTGTGCAGGGACCAATCTGATCCCGGCGGGATATAGGCGTAGCCGCCGGTTTCCAGAACATGCTCGGTTCCGGCCAAGGTCAGGTTCACTGCGCCTTCGACAACAAACAACACGGCTTGCGCCTGTGGATCGGTTTCAGGCTTGTCGCTACCGCCGCCGGGCTGCACCTCCATAATGTATTGCGAAAACGTCTCGGCAAACCCGCTGAGAGGGCGGGACAAGACCCAAAGCCGAGTGTCTTCCCAAAATGGCAAAAAGCTGGTGACAATGTCGCGCATCGTCCCTTTCGGGATCACCGCATAGGCGTCGGTAAACATGGCGCGATCGGTCAAAAGCTGTTCCTGACCGGGATGCCCGCCGGTCGGCGCGAAGTAGTTCGGTTTTGCCATCAGAAGCCTCAGATTTGGTGGTCAAGGCACTATGCGTTTATCGCGCGGGATGTCCTAGCAGCGGTGTTGCAATAGGAACATTCGGGAAATTTTGAAGATGGCGCGGCAGGGCTTGGCCCCGGCGCGCGCGGGGTATAGTGTTGAATGCAAATCTATTTCAGTATTGCGAGGCCACAATGAAGGCTTGGATTCCCCCCGTATTGGCAACTGCAGTCGCGCTGAGCCTGAGTTGCGCTGTTCAGGCAAAGCCCCTGTCTCGGATCATATCGGAACTTGGATTGACCCCGGCTGATTTCGAAGTGCTAAGCGCGACCGCTGATGCAATGCTGGCCAGCGGCACACCCGGCACCGGGCAGGAACGTGAATGGGTCAATGCCGATTCCGGTTCAAAGGGCACAATCCGGGTTGTTGGGGTTCAGGACAATTGCGTTGATCTTCAGCACTTCGTCCGGCCCGCCGGGGCTGATCAGACACGACGTGCCACAACGCGCAGATGCCGGGACGCCGACGGCAACTGGCTGTTGGCGCCCTGACCTGATCATGCGCGGCTAGTACCCGCGCAGGCGATCGACTTCGTGCAGCAAAGGCTTGCCAGAACTTAGCCGCTGAAAGTTCTCAGCCACATCGGCCAGCGCGTCGCCCAGATGCCAGCCGGAAACATGCGGCGTAATGGTGACGCCCGGATGTGCCCATAGTGGACTTTCAGCCGGCAAGGGTTCAACGCGCGTGACGTCCAGAACCGCATGGCCCGGTGTGCCATGATCCAGCGCAGCGATCAGCGCGTCCTCGTCAATCAGTGTGCCACGCCCTGCGTTCAGCAATTGGCTGCCGGGTTTCATCGCTGCCAGCATCCGTTCTCCGAATAGCCCGACGGTTTCAGGGGTCGAGGGCAGGATCGCGCAGACATGATCGCATTCTGCCAATAGCGCGGGCAGGGCAGCGTTGCCGTGCAGACAGGTGACGCCATCAAGATCTTTGGGCGAGCGGCTCCAACCCATGACCTGAAATCCGACCGCCCGCAGCATATGCGCGGTGCGGGCTCCGATATGGCCAAGACCAAGTACACCGACCTTGGTGTCGGGGCTGAAAAGAGGCTCTTGCGGGGACCATTCAGCGCGGCTCTGAGCGGCTTGGTAAACCGCCATGTGTCGCTGTTTTCGCAGGATGTAGGCCAGGAACCACTCGGCGATCTCTTGCGCTGGCGCGTCAGGCTTCAGTCGCGCGACACGTATATGATCCGGCAGGTTGGGGTTGGCTACGATGGTTTCAACCCCGGCCCCCAGTTTTTGAACCAGTTGCAGATTGGGCAGGCGGCCCGGTTGATCGTCCCGCAGGCCAGCCACAGCCAGCATGGTGATCTCTGACGCATCCCCGACCGTATCGCCGGTTCTGACATCCGCTCCGGGTGCAAGTTTCCGGATTTCGCGGGCGATCTCATCATCGCTCATCCAATTGGTCAGGCCGGTTTCGATCAACAACGCCATTTGCATCCCCCCAAATTCAAATCACATTTTACGTCCCGTCACATGGCTGGACATGCCGACTGCAGCTAAGTCATTCTCGGACCCAAGGTAAAGCCGCGTTTGCGGCGAAAAGGAGAGATTTCTGATGATCATGTCATTCGGGTTGCGGGAAGAAAATCGCCAACTGTTGTCACGCGTGGCAGGCATGATCCGCGATGAGATCATGCCCTTAGAGCAGGAATATCAGGCCGAGATCGGCAAGGGCGACCGCTGGCAATACACGGAACGGCAGACAGAAATCCTTGAGGGTTTGAAAGACAAGGCCAAGGCTGCGGGCCTGTGGAATTTCTGGCTGACCGACAGCGACAAGGGTTTTGGCCTGAGCACGGTGGAATACGCCTATTTTGCCGAAGAGATGGGGAAAACCCCGCTGGGGGCCGAGGTATTCAACTGTTCCGCGCCCGATACGGGCAATATGGAAGTGTTCGAGCGCTACGGGTCTGACGCGATGAAGGAGCAGTGGCTGAAACCACTGCTCAATGGTGAAATCCGCTCGGCCTATTTGATGACGGAACCGGATGTGGCCTCGTCGGATGCCACCAACATTTCGATGTCCTGCGTGCGGGACGGCGACGCCTATGTTCTGAATGGCGAAAAATGGTGGGCATCAGGCGCGGGAGATCCGCGCTGCATGGTCTATATCGTCATGGTCAGAACCGGTGGGGATGAGCTGCCGAAACACAAGCGCCAGTCGATGATCGTGGTGCCCGCAAATACGCCGGGGATCGAGGTTTTGCGCCCGATGGAGGTTTATGGCCATGACGACGCGCCCCATGGTCATATGCATATCCGCTTCACCGATGTCCGGGTTCCGGCTGAAAACATCCTGCTGGGTGAGGGGCGCGGGTTCGAGATTGCGCAAGGTCGCCTTGGGCCGGGGCGGATCCACCACTGTATGCGCGCGATCGGGCAGGCCGAGGCCGCGCTGGAACAGATGTGCAAGCGATCGCTGCAACGCGAGGCGTTCGGTAAAAAGCTGGCACAGCTTGGCGCGAATTACGACATCATCGCCGAATGCCGGCTGGAGATCGAGATGGCCCGCCTGCTATGCCTCAAGGCGGCGTGGTACATGGATCAGGGCGATGCGCGGGCTGCCGCGCCGTGGATCAGCCAGGTCAAGGTCATTGCGCCCCGCGTGGCATTGAAAGTCATTGACGAAGCGGTGCAGATGTTCGGCGCGCAGGGCATCAGCCAGGACACGCCGCTGGCCTCGGCCTGGACCCATGTGCGTACCCTGCGGCTGGCCGATGGCCCTGATGCGGTGCATCGCCGTCAGGTGGCGCGGGCCGAATTGAAGAAGCACACGCAGGAAAAGGTCTGAGCAGGCGTTCATGGCAACAAACAAAGCCAAACCGGCGTTTTTTAATATCGCCGCCGATGGGTCCTTTGTCGGCAATGATCCGGCGCGGGGGCCGTGGTCGCCGGATCACTGTCACGCGGGCCCGGTCTCGGGGCTGATCGTGCGTGCGGCGGAAATCGAGGTCGGGCCAGATAAGATGCTGACCCGGCTGACAGTTGATCTGTTGCGCCCTTTGCCGCTGTCAGGACTGCGCGTCGCGGCAGAGACCACGCGCCACACCAAGACTTTGGCAACCACGCGGGTCACAGTGCACGATCTGGACGACACACTATGCGCGACGGCGACGACCATGCATATGGTGCGCAGAAATCTGGGACCGGTGCCGGATGCGTCAACCGAGCCCGTGGTGTTTGATGACGTCGTAAATGGCCCCTTCCCAATTGGTGAGATGCGCCATGATCTGCCCGGTTTCGCGCATTATGCTGATGTTCGATACCCGAAGGGCGGCAATCAGGGTGCAGGCCCGAAAACGATCTGGATGCATACGCCCGCGCTGTTGGAGGGTGAAACGCAATCTCCGATACAGGCGCTGTGCCCGTTGGCCGATTGCGGAAACGGTATTTCGTGGAACGCGCCAACGTCCGAGATGGGGTTCATGAACACCGACCTCACTGTTCAGATCCACCGCGAGCCGGTGCCGGGATGGTTCGCATCGCAGTCGATATCGCACTGGCAGCCAAACGGGATCGGCATGTCGCAATCCGTCCTCTATGACACCGAAGGTCCGGTCGGCACGGCCCTGCAAACGCTGGTTCTATTTCCGCCGCGATAGGCGGATGGGCCGGATTCCGCATCGATCGCCGGATTGGCATTGCCGCCAGATGGCAGGCAACCTATCTTCACCCCATGAGATGGCTGGCGACATTCCTGACCTGCTGTTTGCC
Source organism: Ruegeria sp. E1 (assembly GCF_056534225.1). Taxonomy (NCBI): domain Bacteria; kingdom Pseudomonadati; phylum Pseudomonadota; class Alphaproteobacteria; order Rhodobacterales; family Roseobacteraceae; genus Ruegeria; species Ruegeria sp. E1. Next base: position 223,723 of record NZ_JBQFPE010000006.1, read on the forward strand.
CATCCAGGCGGCGGCGCATCCTCATGTCTTTATCGACACGGGGCTCGAATTCATTGTCGATGATGCGGGCAATCTTACGCATGTCCGTGTCACCTGGGTCTATGACGAGTTATACTCGCTGTTTCAGCTTGAAGATATGCGGCTTGATCAGGATGGCGACGGTATCCTGACCCAAGCTGAAGAGGGGTTTCTGGCCGGGTTCGACGCTCAATGGATGGAAGGCTATAACGGCGATCTGGTGGTGAAGGCAGCGGGCGAGCCGGTGCAGCTGTCGGGACCGGCCGAGGCGACAGCGACCACCGAAGACGGGCGCATCGTAACAACACATCTGCGCACGGTCGAAGGCGGGCCGGTTGCCGCACGAGCCCTGTCGGCGAAACCCTTTGATGAGACCTATTACACAGCCTATGAGGTGACGCGACCCGTCACCGTAACCGGCCCTGCAGTATGCGCGGTCGAGCGTATTGACCCCGATATCGACGGACAACTGGCACAGATGCAGGCGTTTCTGAGGACGTTGGATGCGGACTACGACCTTGAGGAAAACGATATCCCGCTGATCGGTGAGAACTTTGCCACCGAGATACGTGTTTCATGTCCCGGTACCTGATTATTCCGGTCGCGCTGGCCTGTGGCCTGTTGCTGTGGTTCTGGGGCAGCGGCGGTTTCGACAGCCTTGCGGCCTGGGCTGCCGGAGAGCAACGTGCGTTTCAGAACCAGATCGCCCGATCCCTGCGTGCCGCGCGGGCTGAGCAGCCTCAGGCCGTCGCGACGCTGTTGACGGTATGTTTTGCCTATGGGTTCTTCCATGCCATCGGGCCGGGTCACGGCAAGGTGCTGATCGGAGGCTACGGGCTGGGTCGTCGGGTTGCGTTCTGGCGTCTGTCGGCGATCAGCGTCCTGTCTAGCTTAGGGCAGGCGGTGACGGCTGTGGTTCTGGTCTATACCGGCGTTCTGGTGTTTCAGATGTCGCGCCAGTCGCTGATCGGCACGACCGAGCAGATCATGGCGCCGATCAGCTATGGGGCCATCGCGGCGATTGGATTGTGGCTGGTGTTCCGCGCCATGCGCAGTTTTGCAAAACGCCAGCGCAGCGAGGCGGCGCATCACCACCATCATCACGACCACAACCATGACCATGATCACGGTGTTTGCAGCGATTGCGGTCACAAGCACGGGCCGTCAGCGGAAGAGGTCGCCAATGTCGGAAGCCTGCGCGAGGCTTTGGTTCTGATCGCAGGGATTGCCGCACGACCCTGCACGGGCGCGCTATTTGTTCTGATCCTGACCTGGCAGATGGGTATCGCAATGGTGGGCATTGCCGGGGCTTTTGCGATGGCGCTGGGTACAGCAACCGTAACCACTCTGGTCGGGTGGACGTCGTTTGGATTGCGTGGCGGGTTGCTGGCTTCGGCCTCGGCCACGCGGTTTGCGTCGGTGCTTGCCCCGACAATCGAATTGGTTGCGGGGCTTGTGATTGCGGTGATTGCAAGCGGGTTGTTGCTTCGGGCGCTTTAGTCGAAAACCGGATCAGGATAACCAACCCGCGCAAGGTAAAGGCCCTGCGGCGGGCACACCGGCCCGCAGGCGGCGCGGTCGGCTGCCTCTAACGCATCGCGTACATCCTGCGGGGTCCATGAGCCCGCCCCAACCCGTTCCAGCGTGCCTACAAAACTGCGTACCTGATTGTGCAGGAACGACCGGGCGCGGACGTGAAAATGTATTTCGGGGCCGGAAAAGCCCTGCACCTGCTCAACCCGCAACTCATCCAGCGTTTTGACCGGGCTGGCGGCCTGACAGATCGAGGATCGGAACGTGGTAAAATCATGCCGGCCAATGAGCATATCCGCCCCGGCCTGCATCGCGTCGACATCCAGCTGGTGATTGATCTGCCAGACCTGCCCCGCGTCATGTGTGGCTGGCGCGCGGCGTATCAGGATGCGGAATAGATATTGCCTCTCAACGGCCGAGAACCGAGCGTGCCAGTCGTCGCCCACCTGCGCTGCTGCGACAATGGCAACCGGCTGCGGCTTGAGGTGATAGTTCAGCGCCTCGGACAGGCGGAACGGATCCCATTCCTTGTCCATGTCGCAATGAGCCACCTGACCCAGCGCATGAACACCTGCGTCCGTGCGTCCGGCGGCGGCAATCGTATGTGCCCCCGGTTGCAGGCGCGACAGGGCCTGTTCGATGGCACCCTGTACGGATGGCAGGTCTTTCTGCCGCTGCCATCCGGCAAACGGTTCCCCCTGGTATTCAATTTTCAATGCGTATCTGGGCATAGGCGCGCTGGTATCGCGGGACGCGCAAACGGGCAAGGGGGGTAAAAGCGCTGGCACATCGGCAAACCGCTACCTATCTTGGGAAAAACGATAATTGCGGGGCGACAGATTGGTCATCTCATCACTGGCAGACAGTCTTGTGCGCGGCGTCGAATCCATCGGCGACAGCGTGTCCGAGACGTTTTTTGAGCCGGTCATCCGTCTGGGCGTGACCGGTCTGGCCCGTTCAGGCAAGACCGTGTTCATCACATCACTTGTCGCGAACCTGCTGGACCGGGGGCGAATGACAGGGTTGGTGGCGCAGCAAGAGGGGCGCATCACCGCATCTTATCTGCAACCGCAGCCCGACGACACAGTGCCGCGCTTTGACTACGAATCCCATCTGTCCGCCCTGACCGGTGCCGCGCCCCATTGGCCGGACAGCACGCGCGCGGTGTCAGAGCTGCGCCTGTCGCTCAAGGTGCAACCGGCGGGGTTGTTGTCGGGCCTTCAGGGGCCGCGCAAAATCCATCTGGATATTGTGGATTACCCCGGCGAATGGCTACTGGATTTGGCGCTGTTGGAAAAATCCTATGCCGATTGGTCTGTCGAAACCCTATCACGGATCGAAAACCGCGCAGAAGCTGCCGAGTATCTGGCCGCAGCGCGCGGCGCTGACCCTGTCGCCGCCCACGATGAACCTGCGGCCCAAGCGCTGGCGCGCGGGTTCACAGCATACCTCAACGTGGCTCGGGATGCCGGGTTCTACGATTGCACGCCGGGCCGGTTCCTGCTGCCGGGCGATTTGGAAGGGTCTCCGGTACTGACCTTTGCACCTTTGCCAGTTTCCGGGGCCTCGCGCAGGCGGTCGCTTCAGCGCGAGATGGAGCGGCGGTTTGAGGCCTACAAGGCTCGGGTGGTTAAGCCGTTTTTCCGCGATCACTTTGCCCGCATTGACCGTCAGGTCGTACTGGTTGATGCGTTGGGCGCGATCCACAAAGGACCGCAGGCGGTCGAGGATATGCGTCGCGCGATGGCGGATATTCTGTCGGCGTTTCGCCCCGGTCGGAACGCATGGCTCAGCCAGTTGTTGCTGGGCAAGCGCGTTGAACGCATCCTGTTTGCCGCCACCAAGGCCGATCACCTGCACCATCAGCAGCACCCTCGCCTGACCGCGATTATCGAAGCCCTGACGCGCGAGGCCCGCGACCGGGCCAAATTCGCAGGGGCCGAAACGGCAGCCCTATCGCTGGCGTCCCTGCGGGCAACAACCGAAGAGATGCGCAGCCATAACGGCACGGACCTGCCTTGTGTGCGCGGCACCTTGCAGGACAGTGGCAAACAGGCGGCGTTTTACCCCGGAGAGCTGCCGGAAGACCCATCGCACCTGCTTGGCCCTGCGCGGGACGGGGCAGAAAGCTGGCTGGGGGCCGAGTATGGGTTCATGAGTTTTGCGCCGTCGCATCTGTCTTTGCGCCCAGGCGATGGGCCCCCGCATATCCGGCTGGACCGTGCCGCGCAGTTCTTGATAGGAGATCGCCTGTGATCGTTACTCTCCGCCCTGCGCGCAGTACCGATGCTGGGTCTACCGGGGAAATCCTGCACGGGTTTGCGCGCGAACATGACTGGATGCCCGAGTTGCACAGCCGCGCAGAAACCATCGCCTTTTGCGGGCACATGATCGATCAGGGCTGGGTGACAGTCGCCGAGTCCGATGCGGATGTGGTTGGCTTCATGGCGCGCAACGGGGATGAGATCCACGCGCTTTACCTGACGCAGGCGGCGCGGGGGCAGGGCATCGGGCGGCGTCTTTTGGACCATGCAAAGGCGGCCCGCTCCAAACTTTCTCTGTTCACGTTTCAGGACAATGTCCGAGCGCACAAGTTCTACGAGGCCAACGGATTTACCGAAGCCGCCCGCAGCGACGGGGCCGAGAACGATGAAAACCTGCCGGACATCAGATATGTCTGGCGCAGAAATGAGGCGAAGGATGGCTAAAGGCCCGGTTCTGATCGATCTGGATGCGGATGAACCCGTCGCGCATGTGGCCGAGGCTCCGCCGGTGCCTGATATCGCTCAGCCCGAAGGGCAGGCGATGCACGCCGCCGCGCGGTTCGCATCGCGCAAACCTTCGGCCTTGGCACGCTGGTTCTGGGGGCTGGCACTGGCAGTGATCGGCGCTGTCGCCTCGGTCGCGGCGTGGGATTTTGCAACATCGGTGATGGCGCGCGCTCCGATCCTTGGGTGGATCGTTACGGGTCTGTTTGCAGCGTTTGTTCTGGTGGCACTGATCATAGCCCTACGGGAACTGGCCGCGATTGCCCGCTTGTCGCGCGTCGATGGTCTGCGCCGTGCCGCGGATGCTGCATTGGCCGAGGATGATCTGGCGCAGGCCCGGTCGGTCACCAACCGTTTGCTGGCCTTCTACAAAGGGCGCGAGGAAACGCGATGGGGACGAGACCGCACGCGGGAACGGATTGAGGACCAATTCGATGCAAGCACGCTGCTGGCACTGGCCGAGGACGAAATACTCGCGTCCTTAGACGCTGCTGCCAGCCGCGAAGTCGAAGCTGCTGCGCGGCAGGTTGCGACGGTGACTGCATTGGTGCCTCTGGCGCTGGCGGATGTGGTGACTGCCCTTGCAGCCTCGCTGCGCATGATCCGGCGCATTGCTGAAATCTACGGTGGCCGCGCTGGGTTTCTGGGCAGCTGGCGCCTGACCCGGGCGGTCTTTGTGCATCTGGTCGCAACCGGCGCGGTGGCTGTCGGTGACGACCTGCTGGAACCGGTTCTGGGTGGCTCGATCCTCAGCAAACTGTCGCGTCGCTTTGGCGAAGGGCTGGTCAACGGCGCGCTCAGCGCAAGGGTTGGCGTTGCTGCGATGGAGGTCTGCCGCCCGTTACCATTCTCTGACCGGCACAGGCCATCAACACGTGGCATGATCAAGCGGGCGCTGAGCGGCTTGTTCTTCAAAAACTGACTTGCTGCATCGTCGATATCTGGATTGAACACCTATGCCGTACTCGGAAGAGAACGATAAGACAGTGCTGGTTCTGGGCGCGTACGGGTTTATCGGGGCGGCGATCACGCGCGCTTTGCGCAGCGAAGGGTTCCGTGTCATCGGCATGGTGCGAGACCTTGAAACCGGGCGGAAAGTGCTGCCTGATATCGACTTGATCCGGGGCGATCTGCGCGATTTGCAGGCCGTGACCGATTGGACCGATGCACTGTCCGACATCAACGTTGTCGTGAACTGCGCCGGAGCGCTGCAGGACGGGGGCGAGGACGATCTTGAAGCCGTCCATCATTTCGCAATTGCTGCATTGGCAAAGGCATGTGCTTTGCGTGGTGTGGCGATTGTTCAGATATCGGCCATCGGGGCCCAGCCAGACGCGTCAACAGCATTCATGCGCACGAAGGCAGCAGGGGATGCGGCGTTGCGGGACAGCGGTGCGCCCTTGTGGGTGCTCAGACCGGGATTGGTGATCGGGCAAAACGACTATGGCGGAACCGCTCTGCTGCGGATGCTGGCAGCGGTTCCTTTGGTGCAGCCAGTCGCTTATCCCGACGTCCCTGTACAGTCGGTTGGAATGCCTGATCTGTGCCATGCGGTTATCGACGCCGTTCATAACCGGCTACCACCGGGAAGTTACGATCTGGTCGAGGATACGCCGCGACCGCTGATCGAGGTCCTGTCAACCACGCGCCGTTGGCTGGGCTTCCCAACGGCGCGTGTTAACATCCGAATTCCACCGCTGCTGACCCGCGGGATTGCGGCGGTTGCCGACCTGCTGGGTCTGCTCGGCTGGCGCTCGCCGCTGCGTACAACCGCGATGACTGTGATGGCGCAGGGTGTAACCGGGGATCCGGTGCCGTTTCGCACAGCAAGCGGGCGTTCCGTGGTGCCGCTGGACAAAATCTATCAAAATCTGGCCTGCACACGAGAGCATCGGCTTGCCGCGCGGATGGCTTTGTTTCTGCCGCTCGTGCTTGCGACGCTTTGTTTGTTCTGGGTGATGTCCGGTTTGTTTGGTTTGATCGGTTTATCCGAGGCCACGCAGGTGCTGACGCAGGTTGGCTGGCCTGTCTGGGTTGCGGCGGCCAGCGTTGTCATTTGGTCCCTCGTCGATGTCGGTCTGGGGCTTGCGCTACTTTGGCGGCCCTGGGCTGCACGGGTCTGTCCGGCTCAGGCCGGTGTGGCGCTGTTCTATCTGCTGACTGCATCGTTTGTGGTTCCCGCCCTCTGGATTGATCCGTTGGGGCCGCTGGTCAAGGTGATCCCGGCGCTGATACTGTCTTTACTGGCGCGCGTCATGTTAGAGAGCCGATGATGGACCCGGAACTGATCTTGCGTTGGTTGCACGTCATCGGGGCCTGCGTTCTGCTGGGCACCGGAGCGGGCATCGCCTTTTTCATGCTGATGGCTCATCGCAGCCGCGACGCACATCTGATCGCGCATACGGCAGGGATCGTGGTTCTGGCCGATCTGCTATTCACGACCACTGCTGTCATTGCTCAACCCGTGACCGGAGCATTGCTGGCCTGGCATCTGGGTTGGTCACTTAGCGAGGGCTGGATCGCGCTGTCGCTGGCGTTGTACGTACTGACGGGGCTGTTCTGGCTGCCGGTGGTCTGGATTCAGATCAAACTGCGCGATCATGCGGTCGAGGCCAGCCGTATGGGTGTTGAACTGCCGACGGCCTATGATCGTCTATTCCGGATGTGGTTTTCTTGTGGTGTGCCTGCCTTTGGTGCCGTTTTGATAATCCTATGGCTCATGCTGGCGCGTCCAGACATACCGCTTTGGTGATACACCCGCTGGTGCAACAGTTTGAAAACGTCCGAAATTCCGGACTGTTCGCCAAAAGCGCGCAACGTTAGCGTTGAGGCAATTTTCGGAGGTCACGCTTGGAATCCCTGATTGCGCTTATTGGTCTTATCGTGCTGGCGATACCGGTTTCGATCGTCGTCCTGCTGGTCAGCCAGTCGCGAATGCGCCGCCGCCTTGAAGAGCTTGAGCGTCAAATGACGCTGCTGAAAGGGGACGCTGCGCCGAGCGAGCCAGAGGCCAAGATACGGCCAGAGCCATCAAAACCGGCACCTTGGTCGCGATCGAAACCCAGTGAGAAACCTGCGCAGATTGAACCCAATAAATTGGACCGGCCCGCGAAAATGCCGACAGAGCAAGCGCGCCGAAATGATCTGTTTGTCAGATTTAGTGCATGTATGCGGGAAAACTGGTTCTATGCGGTTTCTGCTTTGTCGCTGGCGCTGGCCGGTATCTTTCTGGTTCAGTACGGCGTTGAAAATGGCCTGCTACCACCAGCGGCGCGTGTGATCGCGGCTCTGTGCTTCGGCGTTGCTCTGATCGTAGTCGGAGAGATTGTGCGACGTCGCTTTGGTGACGATGAGGCGTCGGCCTCGGCCTATATCCCATCCGTTTTTTCCGGAGCGGGTCTGGTCACGTTGTTCGGCGGCGTGTTGGCCGCGCGACAATTGTACGATTTGATCGGGGCCGAGTTTGGTCTGGTCGCAATGATCCTGATCGCTCTGATCGGTTTGGTCCTTGGATGGTTTCATGGGCCCTTGCTGGCCGCTGTTGGCCTGATCGGGGCTTACGCTGCGCCGTTTGTCGTCGGCGGTTCGTCCGAGGATCCAAGCTGGCTCTACGGCTACTTCTTTGTCACTGCCATTCTGGGGTTGGGGATCGACACGGTCCGGCGTTGGGGCTGGATTTCGGTTTTGACGCTGCTTGGGGCCTATGGGGCGGCGCTGCTGTTGGTGCTGTCAGCCCCATCGACTGAACCGGTCTATCTGACTTTTGTCACCGCAATTGCCTTGATTGCCATCGCCATACCCGTGCGCCGCCTTTGGCCGAACCACGAAGGGCCGATGGTTCTGGAAATGGTCATGCGCAAAAAAGCAGACGCATGGCCTCGGTTCCCAACTTGCCTGGCCTTTGGCGCGGTCACTGCAACGTCTGGAATTTTGGCGCTGCATTGGGCCGAATCCTCGGCCGAGTTTTGGTTGGCTGTGGCACTGCTTGCGGCACTGACTTTGGCGCTTGTCCTCTGGGCTCGGGGGGCACCTGCGTTGCAGGATGCCGCAGCGCTGCCTGCATTTGGGTTGATCTGGTTTGTGCTGGCGCATGGTTTGGGCGGTGGAGCGGTCTTACGGGACTTTGCGGCGACCTATGCCGAAACGCTTGAGGCTGATTTTCCTTGGGCTGCAACCGTTCTTGTAGCGCTTGGTGTGCTTGTGTCCATTTGCACTGCGATCCGGTCCTTTGCATCGGGACGATATGCCAAGATTTGGTCCGGTGCGGCGGTTGTTTTGGCGCCGTTTGTGGCGATTGCCGTCGAGATTGGTTGGCATCCGGCTGAGGTGATCGGAGCTTACCCTTGGGCTTTGCACGCGGTTGCGCTTGCCGTCCTGATGGTGGTTCTGGCCGAGCGTTTTGCCCGCGTGGACGGGCCGGACAGGATGCGCGCGGCGCTTGCCACTCTGTCGGCGCTGTCCTGCCTGACATTCGCCTGTGTGATCGTTCTGAGCTCGGCGGCCCTGACCATTGCGCTGGTTGTCATGATCGTTGTTGCGGCGGTGCTGGACCGTCAGTTCACCTTGCCGCCGATGAGTTGGTTCATCTGGGCTGGGGTGTTCACCGTTACAGTGCGTTTGGTTCTGGACCCCGGATTGGAATGGGCCGAGGCAGCGCCATTGACCGAAATGGCGCTGGTCTATGGCGGTGCAACGGCGGGCTTCATCCTTGGATGGTACGTGTTGCGACCCCTCGATCGCCCTGTCGCAACCCTGTTGCTGGAAAGCGCTGCGTGGGCGACAGGTGGTATCTTGTTGTCGCTGTTGCTGCTGCGCTGGCTGGATGGGTTCGGCGAAGGCGGGGCGCAGGACAGCCACTGGGGTCTGGGACTGCTTGCGGTGATCTGGTTGCTGCTGGCCTATGCACAGGTGCAACGGTTCGAGCTCGGCGGCAAGCTGACTTATCTGCGCTATCTGTTTGCGGCGTTCTTTGCCGGTCACGCGGTGTTTCGGCTGGGGCAGGCCCTGTCCGAAGCCAACCCGCTGCTGACCTCATATGCCGACCCGGTTCTGGGTCCACCTGTCGTCAATACCCTTGCGGTGGCCTATCTGCTGCCCGCGCTTGCCATGGGGTTCTCGGCATGGCGTATTCGTTCGATGCCCGTACGGCTGAGGCAACTTAGCTATGGTCTTGCCGGGCTTTTGTGTGCCGTTTGGTTGGGTCTTGCCATCCGCCATTTCTGGCAGGGTGCGGATGGCATGTATGAAGCGAACGGGGTGTCTCAGCCCGAGCTTTACACCTACACCCTGACCCTGTTGTTGATCGGAGGGGCGCTGTTCTACCAGTCACTGGCTCGCCAGTCGGACGTGATGCGCAAGGCGGGTTTGGTGGTGATCGGGTTGGCCGTGGCCAAGGTTTTCCTGATCGATATTGCCGGTCTTGGCGGATTGATCCGGGTCTTCTCGCTGCTGGCGCTTGGCCTGGCGTTGGCGGGGCTTGCGTGGCTGAACCGCTGGGCCAAGCTGCGCCATTCGCCGCAGGGGCCGGAACCTCTGGACCATTGAGGGCGGGCGTCCTATAAGCGCGGCCATGTTTGCCCGTCTGGCCATCATTATTCGAATTATATCCCCGGCGCTCTGATATCGCGAGACGCCGGGCAAAGGTGCTTGAGATATCGCACTGACCGCTTCGATCCATACGACGACAAGACCATCCAAGGGACGCCCCCAATGTGCGCCGAAACACCTGACTACAAAGACACGCTGAACCTGCCCAAAACCGATTTCCCCATGCGCGCGGGCCTGCCCAAGCGCGAGCCAGCCTGGCTGGAACGCTGGGAAAAGATCGGCGTCTATGACCGCCTGCGCGAGAAACAGGGCCGTAAGCCGTTCACGCTGCACGACGGCCCCCCCTACGCCAACGGTCACCTGCATATCGGCCACGCGTTGAACAAGACCATCAAGGACATGATTGTGCGCAGCCATCAGATGATGGGCCATGACGCGCGTTACGTGCCCGGCTGGGACTGCCATGGCCTGCCCATCGAGTGGAAAATCGAGGAACAGTACCGCAAGAAGGGCAAGAACAAGGACGAGGTGAACATCGTCGATTTCCGTCAGGAATGCCGCAAGTTCGCCGAGGGTTGGATCGACATCCAGCGCGAGGAATTCAAGCGTCTGGGCATCACCGGCAACTGGCCCGATCCCTATATCACCATGGACTATCACGCCGAGGCGGTGATTGCCGACGAGTTCATGAAGTTCCTGATGAACGGCACGCTCTATCAGGGTTCGAAACCCGTGATGTGGTCGCCCATCGAAAAGACCGCTCTGGCCGAGGCCGAGGTTGAGTATCACGACAAGGAAAGCTTCACCATCTGGGTGAAATTCAAAGTCGTGAACACAGGCGACGTGACGCTGGATAACGCTTATGTTGTGATCTGGACGACGACTCCGTGGACCATGCCGTCGAACAAAGCTGTGGTTTATGGCGAGGACATTTCCTATGGCCTCTATGAGGTTATCGGCCGACCGGAGGAATGCTGGGCGCGGATCGGTGAGAGGTACCTGCTGGCCGATGACCGCGCGGCGGATGTGTTTGCCCGCGCCCGTCTGGATGACACGATGTATCGCCGCCTGTGTGATGTGACGCAGGAAGATCTGGCCAAGATCCAGCTGACCCACCCGCTGGCCGGGGCCGAGGGCGGCAATGGCGAATGGGACGACATCCGCGACTTCCGCGCGGCGGAGTTTGTGACCGACACCGAAGGCACCGGTTTCGTTCACTGTGCACCGTCGCACGGGATGGAGGAATTCGAGCTTTACCGCGATCTGGGCATGTTGGAGCAGGTCATCACCTATAACGTGATGGACGATGGCTCTTTCCGTGCCGATCTGCCGTTCTTTGGTGGCACATACATCCTGTCACGCAAGGGTGGCGAGGGTGACGCCAACAAGACGGTCATTGACAAGCTGGCCGAGGTCGGCGGACTGCTTGCGCGTGGCAAGATCAAGCACAGCTATCCGCATTCGTGGCGCTCGAAAGCTCCGATCATCTATCGCAACACGCCGCAGTGGTTTGCGTCCGTTGATCGCAAGCTGGATGACGGCATGGGCGAGATGGGCGACACCATCCGCGAACGCGCCCTGCGGTCGATTGATGAACTGGTCAAGTGGACGCCGCAGACCGGCCGCAACCGTTTGTATTCGATGATCGAAGCGCGCCCGGACTGGGTTCTGTCCCGCCAGCGTGCATGGGGCGTTCCGCTGACCTGTTTCACCAAGAAAGGTGCTCTGCCCACCGACGCGGATTACCTGCTGCGCAATGAGGACCTCAACGCCCGTATCAAGGCGGCGTTTGAAAAGGACGGCGCGGATATCTGGTACACCGACGGGTTCAAGGAACAGGTGCTGGACGGCATCGCCAACCCCGAGGACTACGACCAGGTCTTCGACGTGCTGGACGTGTGGTTCGACTCGGGCTCGACCCACGCTTTTGTTCTGCGCGACCGCGAGGACGGGACCGAGGACGGCATCGCGGACGTCTACATGGAAGGCACCGACCAGCATCGCGGCTGGTTCCATTCGTCCATGCTGCAGGCGTGTGGCACTAAGGGACGTGCACCGTATCGCAACGTGGTGACCCATGGCTTTACGCTGGATGCCAAGGGCAACAAGATGTCCAAATCGCTGGGCAACACCATCGTGCCCGAGGAAGTCGTCAAGCAATACGGCGCCGATATCCTGCGGCTGTGGGTGGCTCAGACCGATTACACCGCCGACCAGCGGATCGGGCCGGAGATTCTGAAAGGCACCGCCGACAGCTATCGCCGTCTGCGTAACACCATGCGGTTCATGCTGGGATCATTGGCGGACTTCACCGAGGCTGACCGCGTTGATCCGGCAGATATGCCACGTCTGGAACGCTGGGTGCTGAGCCGTCTAGCGGAACTGGATGAGCAGGTGCGCAAAGGCTATGCCTCGTTCGATTTCCAGGGTGTGTTCAGCGCGGTCTTCACCTTTGCGACCGTCGATCTGTCGTCCTTCTACTTCGACGTCCGCAAGGATGCGCTGTACTGCGACGGCGACAGCCTGCGCCGCCGTGCGGCGCGCACGGTGTTGGATATCCTGTTCCACCGCCTGACCACCTGGCTGGCCCCGGTGCTGGTCTTCACCATGGAAGAGGTCTGGCTTGAGCGGTTCGGAGCCGACGACAGCTCGGTCCATCTGGTCGACTTCCCGGACACGCCCGCCGACTGGCGCGACGCGGAACTGGAGGTCAACATGGCCAAGGTGCGCCGCGTGCGTCGGGCCGTAACGGCTGCGCTGGAAATTCAGCGTCAGGACAAGGTCATCGGATCCAGTCTTGAGGCTGCCCCGATTGTTCATGTCGAAGATCAGGAAACCCGCGATCTGCTGGCCACGTTCGACGTGGATGACATGTGCATCACGTCAGGGCTGACCGTTTCGGCGGACCCGGCTCCGGCCGAGGCATTCCGCGTGCCCGAGATCGAAGGCGTGGGTGTGGTGTTCGAGAAGGCCGATGGGGCAAAGTGCCAGCGGTGCTGGAAGATCTTGCCCGATGTCGGTCTCCACAAACACGCTGGCGTCTGTGGACGTTGCGATGAGGCATTGAGCTAAATCCGCGTCGGAGCGTGTGTGGTCGGGGTCTTTTTCGAGGCTCTGCCTCGCGCTCCGAGGTATTTTTGAACAGAAGAAGCAGGGGCGGGCGCGATGTGGGTTGCGCTCTGCCCTGAAATGCGGGCAGCATTCGGGTATGCCGATGATAGCCGTAAGAACCCAGTTTGGTTGCCTTGGTGTCGAAGAAATTGACGGTGCCATTACGCGTCTTGTCTGGAATGGCCAGGACGAAGGACCAGCGACCCCTGTGCTGCAAGAGGCCGCGGCGCAGTTGCGTGCCTATGATGCCGGGCGGCTGCATCGGTTCGACTTACCATACCGAATTAACGGGTCCGAGTTCCAGCGGCAGGTGTGTGATCTGATGTATGCGATCCCCTTGGGCGACACGCGAACCTATGGCGACATTGCAAAGCAGCTAGGCCAGCCAGCGCAACCGGTGGGGCAGGCCTGCGGGGCCAATCCGATCCCGGTGATCATTCCCTGCCATCGTGTGCTTGCCGCTAACGGGTTGGGCGGCTTTTCTGGCGATGGCGGGATCGAGACCAAGGTGGCGTTGCTGCGTCACGAAGGGGCGGCGGGCCTGTTGATTTGAACGTGGAAAGCGGTTGCAATCGGCAGGGTTGCGGCCCAACTTATGTGCATTGTTGAATTTGAGGACGAAATTGCATGACCTCCACACCCGATCCGGCTACCCGGAAGAAAACCATTATCGATCGCCTTATGTCGCTTGAAGAACAGGAACTGGCGACCGCTCAGGCGCACTATGATGCTTACTTGAAAGATGCCCAATTGGATGATCGCGAAGGGCATGACAAGGATGACATTGCCGCTTCGCGCGAGAATGCTGATCTGGCGGCAGCGTTTGATGCGCCGGTCCACGCGCACCATGCCAAGATTGATGTGATCGAGAATACCGATTTCGGCCTGACCGACACGGTAAAGCCGGGCGCGGTGATCAAGTTCAACAACCGGCGGTTCGTGGTGTGCGTTTCAACCACCCGGTTCGATGTGGACGGAAAAACCTATATGGGCATCTCGACTCAAAGCCCGATCTATCTGGCCATGGCGGGCCTGCAAGAGGGCGATGTCTTTACCCATAACGGGACCGAGTTCGAGGTGCAGGAGGTTCTGTGACCTCAGGTGTTGCGCGGCGGGATGATCTGCTGCGCGATCCCGGCAAAGACCAGATACAGGCTGGTGACAACAAGCCCCCAATGTGCCCAGCTTTCGGGGTGGAAATCGACCCATGCAGCCCAGCCGGCAAAGAAGGTCCAGGCAAAGGCGATGGGCAGAGACAGGCTGCGCCAGCGCTCGGTGCGCACGGGGTGGATGAATTTCAGCGGCAGGAACATTGCCAGCGACAGCAGCGTCACAAGCATCAGGATCACCCAGAAGTTGGGTTCGAGCGCGAAGATCACAATGACGAACATGTTCCAGCAGCCGGGAAAGCCGGAAAACGAGTTGTCTTTGGTTTTCATTCGCGTGTCGGCAAAATACATCGCGCTGGCAAAGGTGATCACGATGATCGCAAACCAGCCGGTCCAGCCATCCATCAACCCTGACTTGAACAGGGCAAAAGCCGGAATGAATACATATGTCAGGTAATCGATGATCAGATCCAGCAAAACGCCGTCAAATTCGGGCGCGTTTTTCTTGACGTGATAGTGGCGGGCAAGCGGCCCGTCGATGCCATCGACGATGAAAGAAACCACCAGCCAGAGATACATCAGGCTCCATTTTTCCTCGACAGCGGCCAACATGGCCAGCATCGCAAAAACGGCGCCGGTGGCGGTGAACAGGTGGACTGCGAGGGCTTTGAATCTGAGAGTCATGGGCGTGTCATGGACCAAGCGCCGCCGGGATGCAAAGCAAAAGACGCGTGGCGTCAGGCTTTAGGGTGGGCGCGGTTGTAGACCTCCATCAAACGGGCGGTGTCGACGGCGGTATAGGTCTGGGTTGTTGACAGCGACGCGTGGCCCAGCAATTCCTGAATGGCGCGCAAATCGCCGCCTGCGGACAGCAGATGCGTCGCAAAACTGTGCCGCATGGCGTGTGGTGTGGCGGTTGCGGGCAGGCCAAGCTGCATCCGCGCCTTGGCCATCACTTTTTGAATGATGCCGGGGTTCAATGCGCCGCCGCGCACGCCGCGGAACAGAGGCGCGTCGGCCGATTGTGCATGTGGAGATGCTGCAAGATAGCGGTCCACGGCGGCGCGCGCCGCAGGGATCACGGGAACAATCCTTTCTTTGCCACCCTTGCCGAGAATGCGAAGCGTTTCAGGCAGCGGCGCATCCGCGCCGGTCAGCGACAAAGCCTCGGATATGCGCAGGCCGCAGCCGTATAGAAGCGTGACAACGGCGACATCCCGCGCTGCGACCCAGTCTGAAGTCGATTGCAGCTCGACCGTGTCGATCATCGCGCGAGCGGCGTCTTCGGCCAAGGGGCGGGGCAGTTTCTTGGTGAATTTGGGCGCGCGGGTGGACAGAACCGCCGTGGGTTCAAACCCCTCTCGCTCGGCCAGCCAACGGTAAAAGCTTTTGACGGCCGAGAGTTTGCGGGCCAGTGATCGGGCACCCACGCCGTTGTTGCGCTGATCGGCCATCCAGGCCCGCATATCGGCGACCGTGATGCGTTCCAGCGCCGCCAGCCCCTGACGCGCGCTGTGATGCAGGGTCATGAAAGACAGGAACTCGGTCACATCCCCGCGATAGGCGGTCTGAGTGTTCTCGGACCGTCCTGCCAGAGCCCCCAGACTGTCCAGCCAATGCTGCAGCGCATCGCGGCAGGCCGGGGAGATCAGGCTCATGACAGCCAGTGGCGCATGGATCGTTCGAATACGCCTGCGAAGAACGCCAGAAGATCAGTTCCCAATTGTGGCGTGAAATGCCGGGGGTCGTTTGCGGCCATGACGATCATGCCGGGCAGTCTGCCAGCGCCCAGATCCAGTTTCAGACACGCCTCGGACCGAAGTTGTGTGGCCTTGTCGCCATAGATCTTGGGGCAGGGTTGCTGGATTTCGCGCAACACAACCTCACGCGATGGATTGCCGCGATCCAGGGTCAGGTGTTTGTCGACAAAACCCGGTTCGGCAATAGTCAGCACTCCGCCCAGATTGTCGACCGAAGGATCATCCTGAAACGCGGTTGTTTCCAGCACCAGTGTGATGTGATCAACGCGCAGGATTTCGGCAACATCATTGCCCAGCGCGTGCAAAAAGCCTTCGAACTCGACAGGTTCCAACAGGCGCAGGATCGCGCGGTGGACCTGATTGGTGCCTGCCAGATTTTCATAGGCGGCAGCGATGACCGAACGATGCGTATCCTCCAGCCGGTCCAGCCGCGCCTCGAGCCGTTGCATGGCGATGCCACGCAGGTCGATGACATTGTCACCGCGCGCCTGCTCATTGGCGGCCACCAACGCCTGCATCAGGTCCTTGTCATCCAGCACAGCATCCGGTTCAGCCAGAATCGCGGCGCGGAGATTATCCTTGAGTTTGGGGTTACTGCTCATGTCCCGTCCGGTCGTTTTTTTGTTTTGGCGGTTTATAACACGCCTTGCCGGATTTGCCTTGGGAAAAATGCACGTTCTGGTGGATTTCGTCTGAACTGTGCCGGAACGGCTCCCGCCTGCAAATCGCTGATCACAGATCAGCTTCTTGCAGTTGGGCCGGGCGCGGAGCCTTACGGCTCCGCGCGGTAGCGCAATGGATCAGAGGATTTTCTGACCGGTTTTGGCCCAATCCGCCAGGAAGGTTTCCAGACCTTTGTCGGTCAGCGGGTGATCGGCCAGCTTCTTGATCACGCCCGGAGGTGCGGTGATGACATCGGCCCCGATCCGGGCGCTGTCGGTCACGTGGTTTACCGAACGGATCGACGCGGCGAGGATTTCGGTCTCGAACCCGTAATTGTCGTAGACCTGACGGATATCGGCGATCAGGTCCATGCCGTCGAGGTTGATATCGTCCAGCCGTCCGATGAAGGGCGAGATGAAGGTCGCACCTGCCTTGGCGGCCAGAATCGCCTGATTGGTCGAGAAGCACAGGGTAACGTTGACCATCTGACCTTCGTCCGAAAGTGTCTTGCAGGTTTTCAGACCGGCCCATGTCAGCGGCACTTTGACGGCGATGTTCGGGGCGATCTTGGCCAGCTTGCGGCCTTCGGCGATCATGTCGTCGGCTTCGGTCGCAACCACTTCGGCAGAAACCGGCCCGTCGACCAGATCGCAGATTTCCTTGGTCACTTCCAGAATGTCGCGGCCCGATTTCAGGATCAGCGAGGGGTTGGTGGTGACGCCGTCCACCATGCCCAGATCATTCAGTTCGGCGATGGCGTCGATCTCGGCTGTGTCTACGAAGAATTTCATGAGGGCAGTCCTTTGATGGGTTGGCCTTGGTCGCGGATGGCTTTACCTCAATAAGACCCATGCTGGAACCCCCTGCGAAGGATATGCCGTGAGCGCTAACGGATTTTTCGACGAAGGAGAGCTGGTTGCGGTGCTAACTACGCAGCCGCTGGACCGGACGTTGGACTATAAAGCGCCCGAAGGCGGGTGCTTTCTGGGTGCGTTTGTCGAGGTGCCTTTGGGCCCGCGCAAGGTTTTGGGTGTGGTTTGGGGGACAGGGCAGGGTGGCTTTGATCTGGCCAAGGCGCGGTCGGTCATCCGGGTGCTTGAGGTCGCGCCGATGCGCGAAGAAATGCGCGTGTTTCTGGGCCGGGTCGCTGATTACACGTTGACGCCTATGCCGTCGATGCTGCGTTTGGCGACGCGCGCGCCGGGGTTGAGCGATCCGCCGTCGATGCGGACAATCTACCGTTTGGGTAGCGCTGAACCAGACCGCATGACCGATGCCCGGACCCGTGTGCTTGAGGTGCTGCGCAACTATGGCGGCTTGGCGTTCACGCTGAAAGAACTGGCCGAGCAAGCTGGGGTAACGTCATCGGTCGTCAAGGGTTTGGTGAAACAGGGCGCCGTTCGCGAGGAAGACAGCCCGCGTGATCTGCCCTATCCGCATCTTGATCCCGATTTGCCGGGGAAATCGCTGACCGAAGATCAGGCCGCTGCCGTTGTGCGGCTACAGACGGGCCAGCGTACAGGCGACTATGGAACAACGCTGCTTAAAGGCGTGACAGGTTCGGGCAAGACCGAGGTTTATCTGGAAGCTGTGGCCGAAGCCCTGCGCAAGGGGCGGCAAGCACTGGTTTTGCTGCCTGAGATCGCTCTGACCGCAGAATTTCTGACGCGGGTCGAGGCGCGGTTCGGTGCGCGCCCAGCGGAATGGCATTCAGGCGCAACCATGACCGAACGCCGCCGGGTCTGGCGGATGGTCGGGCAGGGCGATGCGCAATTGGTCGTGGGGGCTCGGTCGGCGCTATTCCTACCGTTCCGCGATCTGGGGCTGGTGGTCGTAGATGAGGAGCATGACACTTCGTACAAACAAGAGGACGGCGTGCATTACAGCGCGCGGGATATGGCCGTGCTGCGGTCCTCGATCTGCGGGGCGCGAGTTGTGCTGGCCAGTGCGACGCCGTCGCTGGAAAGCTGGGTCAATGCCGAGGCGGGGAAATATGAACGTCTCGACCTGACCTCACGCTTTGGCGCGGCGGTGCTGCCAGAGATGAAGCCCATCGATATGCGGGCCGAGCAGATGCAGCCGGGGACGTGGATATCGCCGTCGCTGCGGCAGTCCGTGACCCAGCGAATCGAAAAGGGCGAACAATCGCTGCTGTTCATCAACCGTCGAGGGTATGCGCCAGTGACACTGTGTCGGGCATGTGGGGAACAGATCGCTTGTGACCATTGCGACGCGCGGATGGTTGAACACCGGTTTCTGAAACGCCTGATGTGCCACCAGTGCGGTGAGACCAAGCCGATGCCCGACACCTGCCCGTCCTGTGGCGTCGAAGGCAAGCTGGCTCCGGTCGGGCCGGGGATCGAACGGCTGGCGGAAGAGGCCGAGGCCACTTTCCCTGAGGCCAAGATTGCGATGCTCAGCTCTGACCTGTTTGGCTCGGCCCGGGCGTTGAAGGCCAAGATCGAAGAAATTGCCGAGGGCGACGCCGATATCGTGATTGGGACGCAGCTAGTGGCCAAAGGGCACAATTTTCCCAAGTTGACACTGGTGGGTGTCATTGACGCAGACCTCAGCCTGCACGGTGCAGACCTGCGGGCCGCCGAGCGGACGTTCCAGTTGATGCGGCAGGTTGCCGGTCGCGCGGGGCGGGCCGACAAGCCGGGACAGGCCTTGTTGCAGACCTTTCAGCCGGAACATCCTGTGATCCGTGCGATTTTATCGGGTGACGAGGAAGGATTCTGGAAAGCCGAAGCCGCCGGACGGCAGGCGGCAGGCGTACCGCCTTACGGGCGCATGGCGGGGATCGTCCTGTCCGGTCCCGCGGTCGGGCCGGTTTTCGACATTGGCAACGCGATGGCCCGCAACGACGCGCCGCTGCGCGAGATCGACGCGCAGGTGTTTGGCCCGGCCCCGGCCCCCATCGCCCGCATTCGCGGCAGGCATCGTGTGCGCCTTTTGGTCAAGGCCCCGAAAGGTGCGCCGATCCAGGACGCCATCGCCCGATGGATTGCACCCCTGCGCCTGAAGGGCGATATTCGCCTGACTGTCGATATCGACCCGCAGAGTTTTTACTGACCTCTGCATCAGTGCAGAACCCTTGTGCGCGCGCTGCTTTGGTCTCGCCAAGTCATGGAAATGGGCGTAGAGAGCTCTCATGCTGAAACCCGTTCCTCTTTCCGAGGCGCAGAGCCTTCCGTTCTGGCGCCGTCCCATCACACTGCTTTTTGTGATGGCGTTGACCATGCCGATTGCATTCAACGGGTGGAGCGCGCTGCTGAACAACTTTGTTATCGAGGTCGCAAACTTCGATGGGGCCGATATCGGCCTGTTGCACACAGTGCGCGAGATACCGGGGTTTCTGGCCGTTGGCGTGATCGCGGTGATCCTGTTCATCCGCGAGCAGGTTCTGGCGATGATCTCGTTGATGATGCTGGGGGTTGCCACGGCAGTGACCGCATGGTTCCCAAGCTTGGGCGGCTTGTTGTTCGTGACGCTCTTCAGTTCGATCGGATTTCATTACTATGAGACGGTGAACCAGTCGCTGCAGTTGCAATGGCTGCCTAAAGACCGGGCGCCGCAGGTGCTGGGCTGGCTGGTCGCAATGGGCTCGGCCGCGACGGCAGTTGTTTATGGCCTGATCGTATTGACCTGGGATCGATTTGACCTGTCCTACAACACGGTTTTCATGATCACCGGCGGAGTTACCGCCTTGTTAGCGCTGTTCTGCTTGGTCGCATTCCCACAATTCGATGCTCCGACCCCCCAGACGAAAAAGATCGTTCTGCGTCGCCGCTATTGGCTGTACTACGCTTTGCAATTCATGGCTGGTGCCCGGCGGCAGATATTCATCGTCTTCGCCGGGTTCATGATGGTCGAGAAATTCGGCTTTGAAGTACATGAACTGACCAGTCTCTATCTGATCAACCTTGTGATCAATATGTTGGCCGCCCCGCTGCTGGGCAAGGCCGTAGCGCGGTTCGGAGAGCGTCGAACGCTGATCTTTGAATATACCGGGCTGGCCATCGTTTTCGCGGCCTATGGCGGGATCTACTGGTTCGGTTGGGGCGTTCTGCTGGCGGCGATCCTTTATGTGATCGACCATGTATTGTTCGCGTTGGCGCTGGCGCTGAAAACCTATTTCCAGAAGATCGCCGACCCGGCGGATATTGCTCCGACGGCGGCGGTGGCCTTCACCATCAACCATATCGCGGCGGTGTTCCTGCCTGCGCTTCTGGGATTGCTTTGGGTGATTTCGCCGGGTGCAGTGTTTGGTCTCGCGGCGGCAATGGCTCTGGTCTCCCTGGCGTTGTCTCTGCTGATCCCGCGTCATCCCGAACCGGGCAACGAGACCACCCTGTCGAAATACGCGCCAGCCCCTGCAGAATGACGGCCAGCGCTTGACCTTGTGTTCGACTGGCCCTAGGCGCTTGGTCAGTTTGGACAGGAGGCCCCCATGCCCACATTCACCGCGCTGACGACTCTGACCGGTAAGGCCGCAGCCGAAGGGCTGGGCGAGGCGATGGAGCGTTTGGATCCGGAACCCACCGGCGTAGGCGTGTTCGAGGTCGAAGATGGCTCGGGCCTGTGGGAGGTTGGCGGCTATTTCACCGAAACACCCGACGAAACGGCGCTCGCGGTTCTGGCTGTGGCGTTTGAGGCAAAGCCGTTTGTGGTCTCGGAACTGCCCGAAACCGATTGGGTTGCTCATGTCCGCCGCGAACTGGCCCCGGTCGAGGCTGGTCGGTTCTTTGTCTACGGCAGCCACGATGCTGACAAACTGCCCGAGGGGCGAATTCCGTTACTGATCGAGGCTGCAATGGCCTTTGGCACCGGGCATCACGGCACGACGCTGGGGTGCCTCAAGGCGCTGGATCATCTTTTGGACGAAGGGTTCACCGCGTCCAAAGTGGCGGATATCGGCTGCGGCACCGCTGTGCTTGCAATGGCCGCAGCCCGGGTTTGGGGCGGGGATATCATCGCCAGCGACATCGATCAGGTTGCCGTAGATGTGGCCGAGGCCAATCTCAAAGCAAACGGCATGTCCGGCGCGGTTCGCTGCGTCGAGGCGGCGGGCTTTGATCACCCCGAGTTGCAGGCGCACGCACCCTACGATCTGATCTTCGCAAACATCCTGAAAGGCCCGCTGGTGGCCCTCGCGCCCGAAATATCGGGCAATTTGCGTCCTGGAGGGCAGGCGATTCTCTCGGGAATCCTCAATGAGCAGGCTGATGATGTGCTGTCCGTTTATTCACGAAACGGATTTAATCTGCATCTTCGGAACGAGATTGGTGAATGGACGACGCTAATCTTAACGAAACAGGGCAGAATTTAGGCCATTTACAGGAGTTTTATGGAATTTCGCCACGGATTCGTCGCATTCTCGATCTAGCGTAACTAGTGAGATCGGGGGGCGGTTTTTGGAGGCTGCCATGATGGAAAAACAACTGGAGTTTGGTCAACGCGTCACGCGGTTGAACAAGAAACACGAAAAACTAAGCCGCGGCTATCGTGCCACGATGCGCTCGGATGGCTTGGTCGTAATGAAGCCGCAGCGCGTCAGATCGGCTGTTCCAGCCAAGGTTCTGCTGCTGTGCGTCCTCGCCTTCTTTGGGTTCAAGGCGCTGTTGCTGTTCAATTTGGGCGAATCTGCCTATGACGGTCGTGTCGAGGCCCTGAAAGAAGGGACCGAGGTTGAGGTCGCGGGTGCCTGGATTATGCAGGCCGATCCGGTAACGCAGTTCCTGTCAGCACAGATCACCAAATTCTGGTACTGACCTGATCCGCGCATTGGAAGTCAAAA
Organism: Ruegeria sp. E1; assembly: GCF_056534225.1. NCBI lineage: Bacteria > Pseudomonadati > Pseudomonadota > Alphaproteobacteria > Rhodobacterales > Roseobacteraceae > Ruegeria > Ruegeria sp. E1. Next base: position 246,032 of record NZ_JBQFPE010000006.1, read on the forward strand.
GAAAACACCGCCTGCTGGTACGCAAGCGGTGTCTTTGTTTGCTTTCCGATACCGAAAAACAGGTGAGTGGTGGTTTGGTCCGGCCTTAGCGACGGGCGTCGGCGACAAGGTCGATGTCACCACGGCACATGCCGATATCTTCCAGTTCGCGGTCAGTCAGACCGTTCAGCGCGTTGCGCGTGACGCGGGCGTTGTTCCAATCGACAACGGCGTTTACCACCGATGCGAAATAAGCGCCGATACGGCCGACAAGGCCGAATGAGCCAGTGGCGATTTGGGTGTGATCCAGTGCAGCCATATCCTGTTTCCTTCTGGTTTGTGTGAACTTGTGATCTTGCGATCTGAGCGGCACTTAGTGACGAGTTTGCCTCAGCGCAAGCGCAGAATTTGCATGTGTCCTATGCAATTTCTGCATTGCTCGATCAGTGTGTAATTACTTTAAATTACAGGTTAATTTCCGTTCACCTTTGGGTCGATTTCAGGCATTTCTCTGTCGCATCCCGACCTTTAGGTCGCGCTTTGGCTGCCGATGTCGTTTTTAGACTTTTGGTCAAATCGCTTGGAAAATGTTCACGCTTCGTGCTAGTCCGGTAAAAAGAACACAAAAACCCGAGCGGGCCGAGGCAAAGGATGCGAATTCTGGGCATTGATCCGGGTCTTAGGACCCTGGGATGGGGCGTCATCGAATCGCATGGCAGCCGAATGAGTCACGTCGCCAACGGCCTGTGCAAGTCCGACGGGGACGATCTGGGCGAGCGGCTTTTGTCGTTGCACAACCAGATCGTTGAAGTGATCGCCGAACATCAGCCAGATCAGGCGGCGATTGAGCAGACTTTTGTTAACAAGGACGGCGCCGGGACGCTGAAATTGGGTCAGGCGCGCGGCGTGGCTTTGCTGACGTTGGCGCAGGCCGGATTGCCGGTTGGTGAATACGCGCCGAACCGGGTCAAGAAAACGGTTGTCGGCGTTGGTCACGCGGAAAAAGAGCAGGTCTTGCATATGGTCAAGCTGCAACTGCCGGGGTGTCAGCCCAAGGGCGCGGATGCGGCAGATGCGCTGGCGATCGCTATCTGTCACGCGTATTACGGAAAGGCCACGCCAGGACAGCTGAAAGAGGTGCGCGCATGATCGGCAAATTGACGGGGCGGCTGGACTACCGTGCGGCAGATCACATCCTGATTGATGTGCGGGGGGTCGGCTACATCGTCTATTGCTCGGACCGGACCATGGCGGCCCTGCCGGGCGTGGGCGAGGCGGTGGCGATCTATACCGATATGGTCGTGCGCGAAGACCTGATGCAGCTCTATGGGTTCCTGTCTCTGGTCGAGAAAGAATGGCATCGCCTTCTGTGTTCTGTGCAGGGAGTTGGGGCCAAGGTTTCGCTGGCGATCCTTAGCGCATTGGGGCCGGACGGGGTCAGCAGAGCGATAGCATTGGGTGATTGGGGGGCTGTCAAAGCCGCAAAAGGGGTTGGCCCCAAAACAGCCCAACGGATCGTGCTGGATCTGAAGGACAAGGCTCCGGGCGTGATGGCGATGGGCGGCACGATTGTTGAGGCGACAGATGGTCCCGCGCCCGAGGTTGTTGAGGCGCCAGATGCCGCGCCCATTGCGAAACCCACGGTGCGCGCGTCCTCGGGATCTGCGGCGGCTTCGGCTGGGGCTTTATCGGCACTTTCGAATTTGGGTTATGGTCCGTCAGAGGCTGCCTCGGCCGTGGCCGAAGCTGCGGCCAGTTTGCCAGACGCGGGCGAGGCTGACCTGATCCGGGCCGCGTTGAAATTGCTGGCTCCGAAAGGGTGATTGAATGGTAGACGCTGATCCCGCCCTGCGCCCCGAGCCTTTGCCGGAAGACAATGATCGGGCCTTACGCCCGCAGGGTCTGGACGAATTCATTGGTCAGGCTGAGGCACGCGCCAACCTGCGTATTTTCATTCAGTCTGCGCGACAGCGCGGCGAGGCGATGGATCACACGCTGTTCCATGGCCCGCCGGGATTGGGCAAGACCACACTGGCGCAGATCATGGCGCGGGAACTGGGCGTCAACTTCCGCATGACTTCGGGGCCGGTTCTGGCCAAGGCAGGCGATCTGGCGGCGATCCTGACCAATCTTGAGGCGCGCGATGTGCTGTTCATCGACGAAATTCACCGCCTGAATCCGGCGGTCGAAGAGGTGTTGTACCCGGCGATGGAGGATTTCGAACTTGATCTGGTCATCGGCGAAGGTCCGGCCGCGCGGACCGTCCGGATCGAGTTGCAACCCTTCACGCTGGTTGGTGCCACAACGCGAATGGGTCTGCTGACCACACCCCTGCGCGATCGGTTCGGTATCCCGACACGGCTCCAATTCTACACGGTGGACGAATTGCACGAGATCGTGACCCGCAACGCCCGCAAGCTGGGTGCCCCTGCCGACACAGATGGCGCGCGCGAGATTGCGCGACGCTCGCGCGGCACCCCCCGGATCGCAGGGCGCTTGCTGCGCCGGGTTGTGGATTTTGCCATTGTCGAAGGTGACGGGCGGATTACGCGTGAACTGGCGGACAGTTCCCTGACCCGACTGGGCGTGGACAATCTGGGGTTGGATGGCGCGGACCGGCGGTATCTGACGCTGATTGCCGAGAACTATGGCGGTGGTCCGGTGGGGATCGAGACGCTCTCGGCGGCGCTGTCTGAAAGCCGGGATTCCCTGGAAGAAGTGATCGAGCCCTATTTGCTGCAGCAAGGTTTGATCCAGCGCACACCGCGCGGCCGAATGTTGGCGCAAAAGGCGTGGACGCATTTGGGAATGAAAGCGCCCAAAGGGCAGAGCGATCTGTTTGATTGAAATGGCGCGCCTGAGATTTTAAGCCTCCGGCGGGAGTATTTTGAAAAGATGAAGGGCGAGGCGTGACACCGGACGAGATCGAAGCGCATTTTACGCGCGAAAGCGGAGAGTTCCTGTTTGCGCGTTGGGGTCGGCCCATCGTTCCGATCGTCTTTGGTGTCGAGGATGAAACACTGCGCACCATCAAGGGCGCGTTCGAGGCGGTGGTGGCGCTGGCCGGGCACAAGATGGCCGAGACGGACCCGGAACTGGGCGCTAACTGCATGGTCTTTTTCTTTCGGGATTGGCGGGAATTGTTGGAAGTGCCTGATCTGGATCGTCTGATCCCTGATCTTGCGCCCTTGGTCGAGCGGCTGGTTGAGGCGGGTGCCAATCAATATCGGATTTTCCGATTTGAAGAAGATGGTGCGATCCGGGCGGCGTTTGTGTTTCTGCAGATGGAAGGTGAATTGGCCAAAGTGCCTGCTGAAACGTTGGCGCTGGGGCAAGTGGTGCAGACGGTTTTGTTGTGGTCAGACACCGCGTTCCGGTCCCAGTCCCCTTTGGCTGTTGCAGGTAGCACGACGATCTTGCGGCCTGAGATTGCAGCGTTGATCCGGGCGGCCTACGATCCGGTTTTGCCGGGCGTGGCGCAAGATCCGTCTCATGCGCTGCGCCTGTTCGCCCGAATGGAGGCACCGCAATGAGCCACAGCTATACTGTGCGTGTCTATTATGAAGACACCGACATGGGCGGTGTGGTTTACCACGCGAACTATCTGAAATTCATTGAACGGGCGCGGTCCGACTATGTTCGCGGGCTTGGCAATGATCAGAACGCGATGCGCGAGGACGGGATCGTCTGGGTCGTAAGGCGGATCGAGGCAGATTACATTGCCCCGGCCAAGTTCGACGACGAGTTGGAGATTGAAACCGAAGTTATCTCGTTGTCTGGCGTGCGCCTGACAATGGCGCAGGTCGTGCGGCGCGGAGGGCAAGAGCTGTTTCGCGCCACCGTCACTGCCGTTTGCATCAACAAAGACGGCAAGCCGATCCGCCTTCCGGCAGAGATTCGCGCATTGATGTAACAAATTGCCCGGTCGGGGTGGTTCTGTTGGCTTTTTGGCCCCATCTGCGTTAGCGTTTGGCAAAACAAGGCCAAATGGCCATCAGGCAAAACAAAGAGCAGGTTCATGGAAGCTGAAACGCTGGCGCTGGCGCAGGAGATCGATTTCTCCATGTGGGGGCTGTTTGCCCGTGCAACATTTATCGTCAAACTTGTGATGTTGATGTTGATCGTCGCATCGATTTGGTCTTGGGGGATCATTATTCAAAAGCTGATCAACTACCGCGCGGCACGACGTGAGGCGCAGGTGTTTGACGAAAGCTTTTGGTCCGGCAATCCACTGGATGAACTATTCGAGCGGATCGGCACGCAGCCCGATGGCAGTTCGGAAAAGATATTTGCATCCGGCATGATCGAGTGGCGACGCTCGCACCGAACCGATGGTGGGTTGATCGCAGGCGCAACCGCTCGGATCGACCGGTCCATGGATGTGGCAATCGCCAAAGAGGCCGAGACGCTGCAAAAAGGGCTACCCATTCTGGCGACCGTCGGATCGACCGCACCCTTCATTGGTCTGTTTGGCACGGTCTGGGGTATCATGAACGCCTTTATCGAGATAGCCGAGCAGCAGAACACCAACCTAGCCGTTGTTGCGCCCGGTATTGCCGAGGCGCTATTGGCCACCGGACTCGGTCTGTTGGCTGCGATCCCGGCGGTGATTTTTTACAACAAGCTCAGCGCGGATAGCGATCGGATTGTCGGCGGGTATGAGGCCTTTGCCGATGAGTTTGCCACTATCCTGTCGCGTCAGTTGGATAGCTGACGATGGGTGCGGCGGTTCAACAATCAAACGGCAACGGGCGCAGGCGCGGGCGGCGGCGCGGGCGCGCTCAGCCGATGGCAGAGATCAACGTGACACCCTTTGTCGATGTCATGCTGGTGTTGCTGATCATCTTTATGGTCGCAGCCCCGCTGCTGACGGTTGGCGTGCCGGTTGATCTGCCAAAGACCGCTGCCAGTGCGTTGCCGGGGGATAACGAGGAACCACTGACCGTGACATTGACGGCAAATGGTCAGGTCCAGATACAGACGACAGATGTGTTGCGCGAGGAACTGATTGGCAAGTTGCGGGCCATTGCGGCGGAGCGCAGCAGTGACCGGGTGTTTTTACGTGCCGATGGCTCGATTCCTTACGCTCAGGTGATGGAAGTTATGGGCGCATTGAACGCAGGCGGGTTTTCGAACGTGGGTCTGGTGACGGATACCGGCGGGCCAACGCTGGACGACGGGTAAAGGTGAGGTTGCGCGGTGGATACCGGCACCAAAATTTCAGCGTTTGCGCATGTCAGCCTGATCGGCTGGGCGCTGTTCGGCGGCACTTTCCGGTCCGAGCCGTTGCCGATGGCTGTGCAGGAGGTTTCGTTAGTTACTGCCGAGCAATTCGCGGCGATGACGGCGCAGCGCGAGGCCCCCGAGATTTCGACGACTCCAAGCGAATTGCAACCGCCCGAAGTGCCTGTTGAAGAGGTGTCGGCCCCGGAGCCGGTCCCCGAATTGCAACCCGATCAGGAACCAACCCCTGCGGTCGAGCCCGAACCGGAACTTGCGCCCGAACCGCTGGAGTCGCCACCCGAACCCGAGGTGGTCGAAGAGCCGCCGGTTCTGGAACAGCCGGATACCGAGCTTGCTGCACTGCCCGTACCGCCGGGGCCTGAGGCAGAGCCAAGCCCAGCTGACAAAGTGGCACCCGAACCGATCGCGCCACCGCCGCCCGAGGCCAAGCCGGATGACATCGAAACCCCGCCCGTTTCGCTGGACGAGGGGGCTGAGATTCAGCAGGAGCAGCAGGATCAAACCGCACCCGAAGAAGCCGCACCCGAGATCGTGACCGAGGCCGAAGAAGTGGACAACCCCGCGCCCAGAACTTCGCCTCGCCCGCGGGTCAGGCCAAGCCGTCCCTCCCCTCCGGCGGAACCGGAAGTGGCCGAAGCGCCCGAACCCGAAGCGGAAGAACCCGCGCAAACAGATCAGGCGGCAATCAATGATGCCCTGACCGAGGCACTGCAGGAGGCCGCCGCGCCGTCTGGTCCACCACTGACCAGCGGAGAGAAAGATGCCATGCGCCTGGCCGTGTCAAAGTGTTGGAATGTCGGCTCGCTATCGACGGATGCTTTGAATGTCGTCGTTGTTGTTGGGTTCTCGCTGACACCTGATGGCAAAGTGAAAGGCGGCACTCTGCAATTGATCGACAGCTCCGGTGGTTCATCCGGAGCTGCGAAGCAAGCCTACGAGGCCGCCCGGCGCGCGATTTTGCGCTGTGGTGCCAAAGGATACGACCTGCCTGCTGACAAATATGCTCAGTGGAAGGATATTGAGATTACCTTTAATCCCGAGAGGATGCGGATCAAATGATGAAACTTCTGACCAGCCTCTTTGTCGGTCTGACCCTGCTGTCGGCACCGGTTTATGCGCAAAGCGGACCTCTGCGTCTGGAACTGGACCAGGGGATCATCGAACCCTTGCCCTTTGCGGTGCCGAATTTTGTGCCCGATGGGGCGTCGGCCGGGCAATACGCGCAGGATATCTCGCGCGTTGTGGCCGCTGACCTGACGGGAACGGGATTGTTCCGCGAAATCTCATCAGACGCGTTCATCAGCCGGGTCAGCAGCTTTGAAGCCCCGGTTCAGTTTGCTGATTGGAAAGCAATCAATGCCGAGGCCCTGGTGACCGGCGGTGTTAATGTGTCGGGCAATCGCCTGACCGTCCGCTTCCGGGTTTGGGACGTGTTCTCGGGTCAGGAACTGGGCGAGGGTCTGCAATTTGCCGGAACCACCGAAGGCTGGCGGCGCATGGCGCACAAAGTGGCGGATCAAGTCTATAGCCGTGTCACGGGCGAAAGCGGGTACTTTGACAGCCGCGTTGCGTTTGTCTCGGAAAGCGGGCCTAAGAACCAACGGGCCAAGCGGTTGGCAATCATGGACTATGACGGTGCCAATGTGCAGTACCTGACAGACAGCTCCGCCATCGTTCTGGCCCCACGGTTTTCTCCGAACGGGGATCAGCTGCTTTATACCAGCTACGAAACAGGCCAGCCCAGGATCTACGTGTTGGATGTGGGCCGCGTGAAACGGCAGGAGCTGAACACCCAGGAAGGCACGATGAGCTTTTCGCCACGCTTCTCGCCAGATGGTCAGTCGATTGTTTATTCGCTGTCACAGGGTGGCAATACCGATCTGTGGAAGATGGATCTGGCCACACGGCAAAGCGTTCGCCTGACCAACACACCCGCAATTGAAACAGCGCCCAGCTATTCTCCGGATGGCAGCCGGATCGTTTTCGAAAGCGACCGCTCAGGCACGCCGCAGCTGTATATCATGCCCGCCAACGGGGGTGAGGCGACGCGGATCAGCTTTGGTCAGGGTCGCTATGGCACGCCGGTCTGGTCGCCGCGCGGTGATCTGATCGCCTTTACCAAGCAGAACAAGGGCCGGTTCCATATCGGGGTCATGCGCACCGATGGCAGCGAGGAACGGCTGCTGACCGCCTCGTTCCTGGATGAAGGTCCGACATGGTCGCCAAATGGCCGGGTCATCATGTTCACGCGTGAAACCCAAGGGGCCAGCGGGCGGTCGTCGCTTTACTCGGTGGACATCTCGGGGCGAAACCTGCGCCCGGTTCGGACGCCGGATGGCGGCAGCGACCCATCCTGGGGACCGTTGCAGAATTGATCGCGGCACGGCGCGGGTGACGTTCACAACAAACGCGCCCTGTGTTAAACAAATGATAATAAACAAATCGAAAACGAGGCACATGAGATGAACCTTTTGAGCAAAGTGGCGGCGGTAGGTGCATTGGCGCTGATGGCTGCCTGTACGAACAATGATCCATCGGCATTGGGTGGCGGCGGTGCTGGTGGCAACGGCGCGCTTGTGCCCGGATCGCCCAGTGATCCGCGTTCGCCCGCTTATTTCCAGCAAACCGTTGGCGACCGGGTGTTGTTCGAAGTCGACCAATCAACCCTGACCCCGGCGGCGCAGACGGTATTGCAGGGACAGGCCGACTGGCTGTTGGCCAATACCGATTTCGTGGCAACCATCGAAGGCCACGCGGACGAGCAGGGCACGCGGGAATATAACCTTGCTCTGGGTGCGCGCCGGGCCAACGCTGCGCGTGAATACCTGATCTCGCGCGGGGTGGCGGGCAACCGGCTGACCACGGTCAGCTTTGGCAAAGAACGACCGATCGAAATTTGCAGCACCGAGGAATGCTATTCCAAGAACCGCCGCGCGGTGACGGTGCTGACCGGTTCAACCTTGGGGTAAGATGATGAGACTTGCGGGTTTGGTTCTGGCGGCGGTTGTGGCCGTCGCTGGTGTGGCGCAGGCGCAGGATCAGCAGACATTGGCGGATATCCGGCAAGAGCTGACGGTGCTGCATGTGGAAATCCAGCGGTTGAAGCGCGAGTTTTCGACCACGGGCGCTCCGACGCAGAACCTGTCAGGCAGTTCCATTCTGGAACGCGTCGACGCGATCGAGGCCGAATTGCAGCGCCTGACCCGCCAGACCGAACAATTGAACCAGCGGGTGCAGAACATCGTCACCGACGGCACCAACCGGATCGGTGATCTGGAGTTTCGTCTGGTTGAACTGGAAGGCGGCGACCTGAGCACGTTGGGCGAAACCAGTACTCTGGGCGGTGAGGATCAAGGCACGGTTGCAGCGATTCAACCCGCTACGCAACCTGCCGAGGTCGATCAGGGCGAACTCGCTGTTGGCGAGCAGGCTGATTTCGATGCCGCGGCACAAGCTCTGGCGGACGGAGATTTTCAGGCGGCGGCGGATCGGTTTGCCCAGTTTGATCTGTCCTATCCCGGCAGCCCGCTGGCCTCGCAAGCCAATTTGCGGCGTGGGCAGGCACTGGAAGGTTTGGGGGACACCCGCGAGGCGGCGCGCGCGTTCCTTGCAAGTTTCACGGGCGATTCCGAAGGTCCGCTCGCCCCCGAGGCCCTGTTCGAACTCGGCGCGGCGCTGGGGCGTTTGGGGCAGACGGATCAGGCCTGCATAACGCTGGGTGAGGTTGGCGTACGCTTCCCAGGCTCGGCCCCTGCTGGATCGGCAGAGCAGGAAATGGCATCGCTGGGCTGTTCTTGACCTCAAACGCTGACACTCTTCGCAAGGAAATCCGTGCGAAACTGCCAGACCCGATGCCTAAACGCTTGGGTATTGCCGTATCAGGCGGCAGCGATTCGACCGCATTGCTGTACCTGCTGTCGGATATCGCGCGGCACGAGCAGTGCGCGCTTTACGCGGCCACCGTCGATCATGGGTTGCGGCCTGAAGCGGCGAATGAGGCCGAGGTGGTCGCCGCGCTGGCCCGCAAGCTCGGCATCCCGCACCAAACACTGAAATGGCGAGGCTGGGATCAGACCGGTAACCTGCAGGATAAGGCGCGCCGTGCGCGGTATCAGCTGTTGCAGGGCTGGGCCGAACGCCTTGGGCTGAGGGCTATTGCGTTGGGTCATACGGCAGATGATCAGGCCGAAACCGTTCTGATGCGCTTGGCTCGGTCGGCGGGCGTGTCCGGGTTGTCCGCGATGGCAGGTATTCGCAGACAGGGCGAGGTCGACCTGCTGCGCCCGATGCTGTCCATCTCCCGCCAACAGTTGCGGGATTATCTGACCGAAAGGGGCGTGGCGTGGATCGATGATCCATCGAATCAAGACGAACGCTTTGACCGGATCAGGATGCGGAACGCCCTGTCTCAGCTTGATCAGATCGGGGTCACGGCGCTGTCCCTGTCGCGGGTTGCTGAAAACCTTGCACAAGCGCGTGAGGCGCTGGCGCAATACGCGCAGGAATCCGCGCGACGTGTCGTCAACGTGGTCGATGGGGATCTGAGTCTGGATCGCAGCGAATTTTGCGAACTGCCCGAAGAAATCCAACGCCGCCTTGTCGTCTCGGCAGTGGCTTGGATCGCGGGTGGTGACTATCCGCCCCGCCAGAGTTCGACGGATCAGGCACTGAATGCGATATCCGCTGGACAGACAGCGACGCTTGGCGGGTGTCTGTTGCTTTCGGATAACGGAAAAGCGTGGATTTGCAGAGAGCTAAAGGCTGTTTCTGATCAGATCACCCGGCCAGATGCGCTTTGGGACAACCGCTGGATTCTACACGGGCCTGTAACTGATGGTGTTGAAATCCGCGCATTGGGCGAACAGGGGATTCGTCAGCTTGCCGACTGGCGTTTGTTGGGCAAACCGCGCGCCTGTCTGTTGTCTTCGCCCGCCGTTTGGTTGGGGGATGCCTTGATCGAGGCGCCGTTACTGGGTTTTGGCAGCGAATGGCGGGCTGAAATGTCCCCTGACAGGTCCGATTTCTACGCATCCATTTTATCGCATTGAACCTGCCTCAATCATCTCTATTTTAAAGAGCAACTCCGGCAGAACCCCATCTGCCGAAACCGTTTGGGAGATTTTCCTTGGGCAACGCTCGTAACATCGCCTTTTGGGTCGTTCTGTTCCTGTTGATCCTTGCACTGTTCAATTTGTTCAGCGGATCGGGCGGATCGCTTCAGAACAACGAAAGAACCTATTCCGAATTTGTCAGTGCCGTGGATGCCGGGGACGTCACCAATGTGACGCTGGATGGCGAACAGATCCGCTATCGCACCAGTGATAATCGCGACTATGTCACCATCAAGCCCGGCGATGCCGAGGTGACAAAACTGCTGATCGACAAGAACATCCCCGTTCGCGCTGAAAAGCAGCAGCAATCGGGATTCCAGTCGTTCCTGATCACATTGCTGCCCTTCCTGCTGCTGATCGGTGTTTGGGTCTATTTCATGAACCGGATGCAGGGCGGCGGCAAAGGCGGCGCGATGGGCTTTGGCAAGTCCAAGGCCAAGATGCTGACCGAAAAGCATGGCCGCGTGACCTTTGATGATGTCGCTGGCATCGACGAGGCCAAGGAAGAGCTGGAAGAGATCGTCGAATTCCTGCGCAACCCGCAGAAATTCTCGCGCCTTGGCGGCAAGATTCCCAAGGGCGCGCTGCTGGTTGGCCCTCCGGGCACCGGTAAAACGCTGCTGGCCCGCGCGATTGCGGGCGAGGCGGGCGTTCCGTTCTTCACCATCTCGGGCTCGGACTTTGTTGAAATGTTCGTCGGTGTCGGTGCATCCCGTGTGCGCGACATGTTCGAACAGGCCAAGAAGAACGCGCCTTGTATCGTGTTTATCGACGAAATTGACGCCGTGGGTCGCCATCGTGGTGCCGGTTACGGCGGAGGCAACGACGAACGCGAACAGACGCTCAACCAGTTGCTGGTCGAGATGGACGGGTTCGAAGCAAACGAAGGCGTGATCATTTTGGCGGCTACCAACCGCAAAGATGTTCTGGACCCTGCGCTGCTGCGCCCGGGCCGGTTTGACCGGAACGTGACCGTGGGCAATCCTGATATCAAAGGCCGCGAGAAGATTCTTGGCGTGCACGCACGCAAGACGCCTCTGGGTCCTGATGTCGATCTGCGCATCATCGCGCGGGGTACTCCGGGCTTCTCGGGTGCGGATCTGGCGAACCTTGTGAACGAGGCCGCGCTGATGGCCGCGCGTGTGGGCCGTCGCTTTGTCACCATGGAAGATTTCGAGAACGCCAAGGACAAAGTGATGATGGGGGCCGAGCGTCGCTCGATGGTGCTGACCCAGGATCAGAAGGAAAAGACCGCCTATCACGAATCGGGCCACGCCGTTGTTGGCATGACCCTGCCGCTGTGCGACCCGGTCTATAAGGCAACGATCATTCCACGCGGTGGAGCGCTGGGTATGGTTGTCAGCCTGCCTGAGATGGATCAGCTGAACTATCACCGGGATGAGTGCGAACAGAAGCTGGCGATGACTATGGCGGGCAAAGCTGCCGAGGTGATCAAATATGGCGAAGATCACGTCTCGAACGGCCCGGCTGGCGACATCATGCAGGCCAGCCAGTTGGCCCGCGCGATGGTAATGCGCTGGGGCATGTCCGACAAGGTCGGCAATATTGACTACGCCGAAGCGCATGAGGGGTATTCGGGCAATACCGCCGGGTTCTCGGTTTCGGCCCATACCAAAGAGTTGATCGAGGAAGAGGTGAAACGCCTGATCCAACAGGGCTACGAACGCGCCCATGGCATCCTGACCGAGAAGAACGAGGAATGGGAGCGTCTGGCGCAGGGTCTGCTGGAATACGAAACCCTCACCGGCGATGAGATCAAGCGCGTCATGAATGGTGAGCCGCCCACCGCGGACGATGACGAAGGCGACAGTCCCGATGAGGGCAACGCGCCAAGCGTCACGGCCATTCCCAAGACCAAGGCCAAGAAGTCGCCGCCCGAGGGCGGGATGGAGCCTGAGCCTTCGGCTTAAAAGACAAAACCCGGGCGAAGGTCCGGGTTTTCTTTTCTTACCCACCAATCTGCCGTCCGATTTCCACCGGATGCATGGAACGAAAGGGGCAGCTATGCCGGTCTTGCGCGAAACGGAATTCACGGCCGAGGTCGTGTGGCTGGGGCATGTGCCTGAGGGCGGCACCATCCGGGCCGAGGAAGCCAAGGTTCTGCCCCTCGGGTTCTCTGGCGCTGAGGGTGAGCGGCATGAAGGCGTCAACCGCGCCTCATGCGTGCGGGTCAGGAACCTTTACCCACAGGGCACCGAAATTCGCAACGTGCGCCAGCTTTCAATCCTGTCCGAGGAAGAGATGCAGGCCACTGCAGTCGAGATGGGGCTGGACCGGCTTGATCCGTCTTATCTGGGCGTCAGCATCCTGTTGCGTGGTATCCCCGATTTCACCCATATCCCGCCCTCGTCGCGCCTGCAGGGGCCAGATGGCGTGACGCTGACGGTGGATATGGAAAACCGCCCCTGCGTCATTCTGGGCCGAGAGGTCGAGGCTGATCTACCCGGCCACGGCGCCGCATTCAAACCCGCCGCGCAGGGACGGCGCGGTGTGACCGCATGGGTCGAGCGGCCCGGGACATTGCAGCCCGGTGACAGATTGAAACTGTTCGTCCCCGACCAACGGGCATGGGCCCCTTAAGGGCAGGCGGCTCTGATCGGGCACGTTCAAAGTCATGTGATATGGGCGGCTAAGTGACCCAACGCCGTTTCGCGGCATGAATATGTCGGAATCCATATTCACCATCTTTGTACACAACGGTATGGATTGACCAGCACCGACGCCCTGCGTCGGTTTTGCACGGCATTCAATCAGGGACCCTGGCCAATGAGCTACAAATCCGACATCGAAATCGCTCGCGAAGCGAACAAAAAGCCGATTCAGGAAATCGGTGCAAAGATCGGCATCGAATCTGCGGATCTGCTGCCCTATGGCCACGACAAGGCGAAGGTCAGCCAGGACTTTATCAACTCGGTTCAAGGTCGCGAAGATGGCAAGCTGATCCTTGTCACCGCGATCAACCCGACCCCTGCGGGTGAAGGCAAAACCACGACCACCGTTGGTCTGGGCGACGGTCTGAACCGTATCGGCAAGAACGCGATGATCTGCATCCGCGAAGCCTCGCTTGGCCCGAACTTCGGCATGAAGGGTGGCGCTGCGGGTGGCGGATACGCGCAGGTTGTTCCGATGGAGGAAATGAACCTGCACTTCACCGGCGATTTCCACGCCATCACCTCGGCGCACTCGCTGCTGTCGGCGATGATCGACAACCACATCTACTGGGGCAACGAATGCGACATCGACACCCGCCGCGTCGCATGGCGTCGTGTGGTCGACATGAATGACCGCGCACTGCGTCAGATCACCGCCTCGCTGGGTGGCGTGTCGAACGGCTTCCCGCGTGAGGCCGGGTTTGACATCACCGTTGCGTCCGAGGTTATGGCCATCCTGTGCCTGGCAAACGACCTGAAAGACCTGGAAAAGCGTCTGGGCGACATCATCGTAGCTTATCGCCGCGACAAGACCCCGGTCTACTGCCGCGATATCAAAGCCGAAGGCGCAATGACCGTTCTGCTGAAGGACGCCATGCAGCCAAACCTTGTGCAGACGCTGGAAAACAACCCGGCATTTGTTCATGGTGGTCCCTTCGCGAACATCGCGCACGGCTGCAACTCGGTCATCGCGACCAAGACTGCGCTGAAAGTCGCTGACTACGTCGTGACCGAAGCGGGCTTTGGTGCTGACCTGGGCGCCGAGAAGTTCATGAACATCAAGTGCCGCAAGGCGGGCATCGCTCCGTCGGCTGTGGTTCTGGTTGCCACTGTGCGCGCGATGAAGATGAACGGCGGCGTGGCCAAGGCCGATCTGGGTGCTGAAAACGTCGAAGCCGTTCAGTCGGGCTGCGCCAACCTGGGTCGCCACATCGAGAACGTGAAATCGTTCGGCGTCCCGGTTGTTGTTGCCATCAACCACTTTGTCACCGACACCGACGCCGAAGTGCAGGCTGTCAAAGACTATTGCGGCGATCACGGGGTCGAGGCGGTTCTGTCGCGTCACTGGGAACTGGGTTCGGAAGGCTCGGCCCCGCTGGCCGAGAAGGTTGTCGAAATCGTTGATGGTGGTGCCGCGAACTTCTCGCCGATCTACCCCGACGAGATGCCGCTGTTCGAGAAAATCGAAACCATCGCTAAACGCATCTACCGTGCTGACGAAGTTCTGGCTGACAATAAGATCCGCAACCAGCTGAAGGAATGGGAAGACGCGGGATACGGCAACCTGCCGGTCTGCATGGCGAAAACCCAGTACTCGTTCTCGACCGATCCGTCCCTGCGCGGCGCGCCCACCGGCCATTCGGTTCCGGTGCGTGAGGTCCGCCTGTCCGCCGGTGCCGGTTTCATCGTGGTTGTCTGCGGTGAGATCATGACCATGCCCGGTCTGCCCCGCAAACCTGCCGCGGAAACCATCTGCCTTAACGACGCAGGTGAGATCGAGGGCTTGTTCTAAGCCGCTGAATAAGACATCTCGTGGTCCGGGGACTACCCCGGGCCATGAGGAGATCACGATGCCCACTCTGACACCGCCGCAAGACTGTCATTCGATGCGGGACTTGCGGGTTCAGATTGACCAGTTGGACAGCCAGCTGATCAGGTTGCTGGCAACGCGAGCCAGCTACATTGACCGCGCATCCGATCTGAAACCAGGCGCTGGTCTGCCCGCGCGCATTCCGGCCAGGGTCGAGGAAGTGGTGCAGAATGTGCGCGCCAGATCCGGTGAATCGGGAATGGACCCCGACCTTGCCGAGACGCTGTGGCGCATCCTGATAGACTGGTCGATTGCGCGCGAAGAGCGCGTGATCGGCGCCGAGTAAAGACCGGGCGCGCTTTGCGCCCGTTTGGGTTTTGAAAGAAGGGACCAAAGAATGGTAGCGCAGGTAATCGACGGTAAGGCTTTTGCGGCCAAGGTACGCGCACAGGTAGCCGATCAGGTTGCGAAGCTTAAGGAAGAAAACGGCATCACCCCCGGTCTGGCGGTGGTTCTGGTGGGCGAAGACCCGGCCAGCCAGGTCTATGTCCGTTCCAAGGGCAAGATGACCGTCGAAGTCGGCATGAACTCGTACGAGCACAAGCTGGATGTGGACACGTCCGAAGAAGACTTGCTGGCGCTGATCGACACGCTGAACAATGATCCGGCTGTGCACGGCATTCTGGTGCAACTGCCGCTGCCCAAACACCTGAACGAAGATCTGGTGATCAACTCGATCGATCCGGCTAAGGATGTGGACGGGTTCCATATCTCGAATGTGGGCCTGCTGGGCACCGGTCAGAAATCGATGGTACCCTGCACCCCGCTGGGCTGCCTGATGATGCTGCGCGACCACCACGGCTCACTTTCGGGGATGGACGCGGTTGTGATCGGCCGCTCGAACATCGTGGGCAAGCCAATGGCGCAGCTGCTGCTGGGTGACAGCTGCACCGTGACCATCGCGCATAGCCGCACCAAGGACTTGCCCGATGTTGTCCGCCGCGCCGATATCGTTGTCGCCGCCGTTGGCCGCCCCGAGATGGTGCCCGGCGATTGGATCAAGGAGGGCGCGACCGTCATCGATGTGGGCATCAACCGGATCGAGCGGGACGGTAAGAACAAACTGGTCGGCGACGTGGACTATGCCAGTGCGGCGGAACGCGCCGGTGCCATCACTCCGGTCCCTGGTGGCGTCGGCCCGATGACCATTGCCTGTCTGTTGGCCAATACGCTGACCGCCGCGTGCCGCGCGAACGGCTTGCCAGAGCCTGAAGGGCTCACCGCGTAGCACAAAGTATCTTCAGGCAGGCTCATTGCCGGTTTGAAATGCGGGGTTGAAGGGACGTTCCTCCCTTCAACCCCTTTTTTTGTCGTTCACGGTTTCATGAATTCGCACATATTGGGCTTTGACTGTGTCTGAGCTGATGATAAACCTTGTATTCCAAGTGGTTAGGTCTGGAGTTCGAACTGCCGACTACCACGGGATCGAAGGCGAGGGAGCGTGTGTTAGCGAGTGTGAAGCTTAAGTGGAGGCTGGTTTGTGCCTTGTGCTCGCCGCAACGGGTGGTAGCAGGGCTCGTATTCATTCCATTGCTGGCCTATTCGTTTGCGCCCTTCAGGGACGCCGCCTTGTCTTTCCCACAGCGTCTGGTGTTCTGGACCGGAGTAATGGTTCTGGCCATCGGTGTGACCGGAGTGGTTGGTCATCTGCTGCGAAATCGCCTGCATCATTACGCGCTGCTGACCCGCGATATCGTGTTTTCTGCGCTGATTCTGGTGCTTTTTGCACCTGCATTGTGGGTTCTGGCCGGGTTGGTTTTCTGGTGCGGCGGCCAGAATGCGCCGGGTCTGACGGCGGTTCTGCCTTATGGGGGCCTGTTCGCAACCGGGTTGCTGTTGGTTCGCCGCCGCGAAGACCCCAAAGGGCAACCAGTTCGGCAACCGGCCAGACTGTGCCGTCGGTTGCCGCAAGAGTTCGACGGGCAGATTTATCGTCTCACCTCGCGCGATCATCTTGTGGACGTTGTCACTTCCGAGGGGGTGTTTACCATCCGATCCCGTTTCACCGACGCAATCGCCGAGATGGAGCCCGAACCCGGATTTTGCGCGCACAGGTCTCATTGGGTCGCGACAGGGGCTATAGCGGGGGTCGAAAAGCAGGGTTCCAAAACCCATTTGCGTCTGCACAATGGTGATCTGGTTCCCGTCAGTCGCAAATATGCGCCAGAGTTAGAGGCGGCAGGCCTGCTCTGATTGCCGCCTATCGCGGCATAGGCATTTTTTGCGGCTGCGGACCTGTCAAAATGGCCTGTGCATCAGCTGCCATAAGGTCTGCCAAAACCTGCTCGGAACTGCGCAGGCCGCCTGTATAGGCGCCATAGGCCGGTAGAATCAAACGGGACTGATCAAAGAGAAAAGCCGCGCGCGAGATCGAGCGCCCCCGGACCCTTAACCGGGCCTTGGGATGAAAATGACCAGAAACCTCACCACGGCCGTTCTGCTGCGCTATATGGCGAAACACCAGCGGCCCGCAGGACCATTCCGCCAGATGCGCACCGCCCAGTTCCACAGGGCCGGGATCATGGTTGCCCTCGATCCAGATCCACCGCCGTCCGGCCTGAAGCGCTGTGATCTGTAGCCGATCGCTAGAGCAAAGTGATTCCGAGGCTTCCAGATCGTCGAAACTGTCGCCCAGACAGACGACTGTTGTGGCCGGGCAAACTTCCAGGTCTCTTGCAAGCCGGGACAGGGTTTCCCGGCTGTCATAGGGCGGCAGAACCTGCCCGCTGCGGCGCGCAATCCGTTCGGATTTGCCCAGATGCAGGTCAGACACGCACAAAAGCCTCTGGTCGGGCCACCAGAGCCCACCGGTGCCCAATGCCGCCAACCTTTGACCGGCGAAGACAAATTCTAGTCCGTTCATGATACGTTCTTCGCGTGTTGTCTCCAATTTTGCAAGAGGGATCAGCCAGGGGTCAGGCCGGCCTCGTGCAACAGCCGCGCGGTTTCTTCGGCCAGCAAACGCTCTTCGGCTTCTCCTTTGACGGGAACCTTTCCAACCTCAAGGAACAGTGGAGCGGCAAGGGGCGAGACGCGATCCAGACGCAGCAAATCAACTCGCCCGTCGATGCGGTTCAGCATCTCTTCGATCCGTCCGAAATCGACCAGACCGCGCATAGCCTCTTCGCGGGTGATTTGCATCAAAAGATGATCAGGATCGTATTTCAACAGCGTGTCATACAGGATGTCCGAGGAAAACGTCGCCTGCCGCCCGGATTTGCGCTGGCCACCTGTGTTGCGTTCGATCAATCCCGCAATCGTGGCCGAGGCGCGAAAGGTCCGTTTCATCACCGCATTTCCTGCCAGCCAGGTATCCAATCCCTGCCGCAGGGCATCCGGTTCTAACAAAGGGCGCGGGTCGGTCACGGCGTCCAGGCCCCAGATCAGCGTGGCATAGTCGGTGGCGACAAAGCCCAAAGGCGCAAGGCCGATTTCCTCCATGCGTTTGGTCAGCAACAGGCCCAGCGTCTGCTGCGCGTTGCGTCCGGCAAAGCCGTAGACGCACAGATGCTCGTGCCCTTTGTCGGGAAAGCTTTCGATCAGCAGGCGGTCCCGCCGGGGCAAGCGGGACATGTCGCGCTGCAAAGCCAGCCAATCAGCGGTGTGCTGCGGCAATTGCGGCCAGTCGGGCTGCGCGAACATGTGCAAGATACGGTCGCTCAACTGGGTTGAGGTGGCGAATTTCGTGCCCGAGAACGTGGCGATCTTGGGCTTGCGGTCCGCGCGGCGGCTGACCTCGACAACCATCTCGCGCAGGCCTTCGTAGCGGACGATCTGGCCTCCGATCAGAAAGGTGTCACCGGGTGTCAGCGAGGCGGCAAAACCTTCCTCGACCTCTCCCAGTGGCTTGCCGCCCCGGTTGCGTTTCAGGCGCACTTTTAGAGTATCGGTATCTTGAATTGTGCCCAGATTCATGCGGATACGCTGCGCAGCGCGGGGGTCGCGCAATTGCCAGCGCCCGTCAGGACGCTGTTGCAGCCGTTGCCAGCGATCATAGGCGCGCAAGGCGTAACCTCCGGTGGCGCAGAACTCCAGACAGGCATCAAAGGCTGGGCGGGTAAGGTCTGCATAAGGCCCCGCCGCCGTCATTTCGGTGAAAAGAGCATCTGCATCGAATGGCCCCGCAGCGGCAGCGATCAGGATGTGCTGACACAGTACATCGCGCGGGCCAGAGCCGCGCGGATCTCCGTCCAGATCATGTGCCAGCACGGCCTCAAGCGCGGCAATGCACTCAACCACTTCGAACCGGTTTGCAGGGACAAGCAGGGCCTTGGACGGCGCATTGTAGCGATGGTTTGCCCGTCCAATCCGCTGCACCAGCCGTTTGACATTCTTGGGCGCGCCGATCTGTATCACCAGATCCACATCGCCCCAGTCGATGCCCAGATCAAGGCTGCCGGTACAAACAATGGCCCGCAGATCGCCACGCACCATTGCAGCCTCAACGCGTTCGCGTTGCTGTCGGTCCAGACTGCCATGATGGATGCCGATGGGGAGACCATCCTCATTCGCAAGCCATAGATTGTGAAAGAAGATCTCGGCCTGCGCGCGGGTATTGTGAAAGATTAAAGTGGTCTTGTGCTCCCTGATCTGCGCAAGAACCGCCGGGATCGAATAGGCTGCGCCACCACCGGACCAGGGCGGCATCTCTTCGGTTTGCAGCATTGCAATATCGGGGTTGGGGCCCGGATCTGCCTGCACAATCTGGCACGGGTCGGGGTGACGGGCCAGAAAACGGGCAATGGCCTCGGGGTCCTCGACCGTTGCCGACAAACCGACGCGGCGCATATCCGGGCACAGGCTCTGCAATCGGGCCAGGGCCAGCATCAGTTGATCGCCGCGCTTGCTTTCCGATAGCGCATGGATTTCATCGACGATGACGCGCTGCACGCCGTCAAACATGCGCGGTGCATCCTCGTAGGATGTCAGCAATGCCAGACTTTCCGGTGTGGTCAGCAGAATATGAGGAGGGTCCGCGCGCTGACGTTTCTTTTGCGTGGCCGAGGTATCGCCGGTTCGATCCTCGATGCGGATGGGCAAGCCAATCTCATCTGCGGGTACACGCAAGTTGCGACGGATATCGGCTGCCAGCGCCTTGAGCGGCGATATATAGATCGTATGCAGCCCCTGATGCGATCCATCGGCAAGTTCTGCCAACGAGGGCAGAAAACCCGCCATGGTCTTGCCGCCGCCGGTTGGCGCAATCAGCAAGGTCGCAGGGTGGTGCGCCCGGTCAAACATCTCTTGCTGATGCGGATGGATGGACCAGCCTTTGCTGTCAAACCAGTCAGTCATTCGGGCGGGTATCTGCGTCATGCTCGCAGACTACCCGGCCCTGAGTGGAATTGGCACGTCTCTAAAGCGTTTTGCGTTTTATCTGAGGCAAAGCTATCGAAATGCGCGTTCGACCGCAGGAAGAGGCAGCGTATTTCGATTCAAATCAAACGCAAAGCGATCTAGTGGACGATTTTCTCTTCTTTGACGAACATGTTTGCCCAGGCGCGGTCGATCAGATCGGGGCTCATTTGATAGGGGATACCTTCAAATTCGCAGATCGAGATCATCTGGTCGATCAGGAAGATCGGCTGATAGTTTGCATAGATGTTCTGGATGGTCGGATATTTTACCTTCAGCAGATGCACCAGCGCAGCCTCGTCCAGAGGCATCCCGCGCTTGCGGGCCACCATGGCAAAGATTTTCAGGAAGTTTTCCTGATTTGGACCATCGATTTTGATCTTGAAGAAAATCCGGCGCAAAGCCGCTTGGTCGAAGATCTCGTTCGGGTGGAAGTTGGTCGAGAAGATGACCAGCGTGTCAAAAGGCACCTCGAACTTCTCACCCGATTGCAGGCCAAGGATATCCTTGCTTTCTTCCAGCGGAACGATCCAGCGGTTGATCAGGGCCTGAGGGGGTTCGGCCTGACGTCCAAGGTCGTCCACGATGAAGATGCCACCGGTCGATTTCAGCTGCAACGGCGCCTGATAGGTTCGCGCTGTGGGGTTGTAGACCAAATCCAACATGCTGAGTGAAAGTTCACCACCGGTCACAACGGTCGGGCGTTCGCATTGAACATAGCGCGTGTCGAACCGTTTGCGGCGGCGCAGGCTGTTGGGGTCATCGGCCTCTTGCTCGATCGCGGTGTGCACGATTGGGTCATACACCGTGATCACCTGACCGGCATATTCGATGGCGCGCGGGACATAGACGTTGTCCCCCAGCGCGTCGCGAATACCGTTCGAGATCGAGGATTTACCGTTGCCCGGCGGGCCATACATCAGGATCGACCGGCCAGCACTGACCGCGGGGCCAAGGTGGTCCAGCAGACTGTCGGGCAGAACCAGATGGCCCATGGCCCCGACCAACTGGTCACGCGTGACCTGAATGTTGCGGATGGATTGGCGTTTGACCTGTTCGCGATAAACGTCCAGCGGCACCGGCATCGCCCCGAAATATTCCGACTGGCTCAGCGCGTCCAGCGCGCGCGCCTTGCCCGCATCTGTCAGCTGATAACCCATTTCGTTGCCCGAATTGGCATTCAGCGTACCGGTCGCCTCAAGCAGTTTCTGCTCGCGCGCGATGTCGATCAGTTCTTGCGTCACCGAACCGGGCAGGCACACGGCCTCGGCCACTTCGGTTACGGTGTCCACGTTCTTGCGGAAAATCGTCTTTAGCAGAATGTCCCGCATCATCACCAGCGGAAGCTGCATTTCAGCCAGACCCTTGGGGGCAGGGGGGGCCACAACGGAATTGTTTTGCATATTCATGAGCGTTGCTCGTCTATCTGTCCATCGCACCAAATGTCCGAAAACCGGACTGCTTGGGGAAAATCTGGCCCGGCTTTGTGGCAGCACCAAGGCGCGGGCGTGGCGTACAGATGATTGTTTACGAGCCGTAAATAATGCCCAATATCAGATACATGATCAGGCTGCCCGCCAGGGTCAGCCCCATCGGGAATTTCTTGCCGCGATCCCAGCTTTCCCAATGCGGTGCGATCCGGCGCAACGGCGTGTGTTTGGCGAGGCGATGCGCCGCCACGGCGCCCAGCGTCGTGGACATCAAGATCACCATGACAACCATGATATCCCCCACCCAGACGAAAGGGGCCGCCGCTGCGCAGAACTTGGCGTCGCCTGCCCCCATGATACCAGCTGCGTTCATCACGATCCCAGCGATCAGGACAACCGGAATGTGGACAAGTTGCCATGCATAGACCGGCAGCGAGAAAGAAAGAGGCCCGACCTCACCCGTGGCCCACGCTGCGGACCAAGGGGGCAGGACAAACAGGCCGAGTACGACAAATACAAAGGCCAGTGCACCAACCGCATGATTCTTGATCCGCATTTCACGCATGTCGGTGAATGCGACGTAAAAACAAATCGGCAGCACGAATGGTAAGAACCATGCAGCCGCCGATACGGGGATGGCCATAGATCAGGCTTCCTCGAGCGCGCGGAGCGAGCGGACGGCCTCGTCGAAATGCTGCGGATGGGTGGCTATTGCCTCGCGGAACAGGTTCTTGGCCGTGTTCAGATCACCTTGCTTGACCGCAGAAATACCCATCGTGTTCAGCAATTGCGCGCGTTCCACTTGCGTCATCGGAACAACGGGCATCCCGTAATTCCCCTGCGCGCTGCGAGCCAGAACCAGATTGTTTTTGGCTGTAAACAAGGACTTGTCCTGACGGATCGCTTCGCTAAACAGGCGTTCCGCCTCGGCATAGTCGCCTCGGGTCATCTTGGAATAACCCCAGTTGTTCATAACCCCCGCAGGGCGCGTGGTCAGTCCAACGGCGGTTTCATAGAAGTGATCGGCGCGTTTCCAGTCTTTGCGCGAATCCGCCACCAATGCTTCAAGCCTGAGACGCTGAAATGTCTCATGAGTTGGCGGGATCTTGTCCAGCGTCGCTTTTGCCTTGCTCCAGTCTCCGCTGCGCACCAGTGCACCGGCGTATTCGACCCGGTCGGTGTTGTTCGCGCCTTTCATCTCGGTCACGCGTTTCCACGCCGAGGCCGCTTCGGTGCTGCGCTTGGCACGCGTGAGACTGATGGCCAGCCCGCGTTGCAGATCGATGCGATCAGGGTTCTTGAGCGCGGCGTTCTGGAAGTAGGTCACGGCCTCGTTCGGGTCCGAGGCCGTCAACAGCACATCATTCAGGTTTGTTTCGTCAATGACGTTCACTTCCTGAAAGGTGCGTTCGACTTTTTCTTCTTCGGTTTCTTTCGCGCAGGCGGACAGGATCACTCCGCACGCGATGGCTGTCGGAATCAAGAAGGGGTGGCGCATTTTTGCGTCCTTTTACTGCTCTAACCTCTGTTACTGGTTCTTGCGCAGCACGTATTCGCCGTCCCCGCGCCGTTCCAGCTCAAATTCTTGTTCTTGTGGGGTATTATTAACAGGATTTTCCATTTTTGCGAGTGCTAACCGCAGATTGTCGCGGATTGCGTCACTTTCGCCATTGTCCAGCGCAAAGGCCCGCTGAAAGACCTGCGCGGCCTCGGCATATTCGCCCTTTTCCACCAGAAACACACCCAGATTGTTCCACGCCACGGGCCAGTCCGGGTCTTCCTTTACGGCGCGGCGCAGCAATGGCTCAGCCTGACCCAGACGGCGCAGGCCCAGATTGGCAGTGCCCAGCGACGTCAGGATTTGCGCAGTCATGCCCTGTTCCAGTGCAGCGCGGGAAAACGCCTCAAGCGCAAGCTCGTATTCACCTGCTGTCATCATACGGTTTCCAACCGTAACCTGATCTACGTCGGGCCCTTCCAGGTCAACGCCCGGCGCAAACGGGTCTTCCGGCAGTTCCGGTTCCGTGCAAGAAGCCACCAGGGCAAGAACCGCAGTGGCTTTGAAGAGATTGCGCAGCCCGGTCAGGGCTGCGCCAAGGTCTGGGTTCATTCGGTTATCCGCCGACTCCTGGCCCGTTGCCACTTCCGAAATCCATGATGCCTTTTGCCGATGGACCAACAAGGATCAGAAGCAGTGGGGGAACTGTCAGCATCATTGTGGCAAGCGTCATTTTGGTTGGCAACTTATTCGCGGCCTCTTCGGCGCGCATTACGCGTTTGTCACGCATCTCGCCAGCATAAACCCGCAGGGCTTCGGCGATCGATGTACCAAAAGTTGCCGACTGGATCATCACCGTTACAAAGGCGCTCACGTCCTGAACCCCGCAGCGCGTTGCAAAGTCACGCAGAACGACGTCCCGTTCCTTGCCCGCCTTCATCTCATAGGCGACAACTTCGAACTCTGTCGCGATATCGGGGTACGAGGCCTTCATCTCAGCCGCGACACGAACGATAGCCTGATCCAGCGCCTGACCGGCTTCGACGCAGACCAGCATCAGGTCGAGCGTATCGGGGAAACCGGCCACAATCGCTTCTTTCCGTTCCTCGACGCGGCGCGTGATCCAGTATTTCGGGATGAAGTATCCGATCGCTCCGGGAACCAGCAGTCGAATTCCGATTTGCGTTCCGTCGAATTCCTGATCCCCCGCAAAGACTGTGACCAGCAGAACGCCGACTAACAATCCGATGATGCCCAACGCAAACTGAGCAAAGTGGAAGAATCGCACCGCATCCTTGGACTGATAGCCAGCCTGCCGCAGCTTGAGCTGTACGGCTGAAAACTCTTCCTGGTTTTTGGGTTCCAGAAAGGTTGCGAATTTCTCAAGTTGTTCGTTCTGACCGGCCTGCCGCAGGCGTTCTTTCTTTTCTTTCTTACCCTTCTTGGGTGCCGCATTCGTCCGCTGCAGCTTTTTCAGCGGATCTTCCGGTTGATTCAGCATCAGCGGGATCGTCACAAGGATCATGAACAATCCCAGAATGCCGACGACGATCAACGGACCGAATTCACCAAGCTGGTCGGTGAGAAATGCGTTGATGGAGCTTAGAAATTCCATGGCAGTGTCCTCAGACCTTGATGTTTGTAAGGATTTTCATGACGATGACGTTCAGCGTCAGCATGATGCCAACAAAGAAACAGGCCGGAATGAAATAGGGTTCATTCAAGACACTGTCATAGTAGTTGGGATCCTTGACCAGGATGAAGACCAGACAAGCCAGAGGGAAACCCGACAGGAACTTGCCGGACCATTGTGCCTCGGCTGTGATGGCCTTGACGCGCCGGAACAGGCGGAACCGGGCGCGGATCACCTTGGCCAATCCTGCCAGAATCTCGGCAAGGTTACCGCCGGATTGCTGCTGGATCGACACGGCCACCGCAAGAAAGCGCAAATCCTGCATACCCAGCCGTTCGGCCATATCCTTGAGCGCTTCACCGACATCGCGGCCATAGGCGACTTCGTCCGAAATGACACCAAACTCGGTCGCCAGCGGGTCTTCGACCTCTGAGGCGACGATCTGAACCGAGGATACAAACGGGTTACCAACACGCAGCGACCGGACCATCAGTTCCACTGCGTCGGGTAGTTGTTCTTCGATCATGCCCATGCGTTTCTTGGCCTTGTTGTTGACCCAGGCATAGACGGCCCCGATTCCGATCGCGCCGGACAGCGCCGCGCGCAGAGCGACATCAGTGGTTGTCGCAAAACTCAGCGCCATAAAGACCAGGCCCGACACCAAAGCCATGACCATGACCAGTTGCTTGGGGCTAAAGGCGATTGCCGCCTTTTGCGCCTTGTCGGCCAGCAGCGAGTAGAGCGGGATGCTCTGACTTTTCATATGCTGCTGCATTTCCTTGCGCAGCTTTTCCAGAACCTCTTCGCGACCAACGCCTTTGTCGATCATGTCCAGACGACGGTTGACGCGGCTGTTCAGGCTGATCGATTTTCCGAACGCTACCAGATAGATACCTTCGACCAGCAGCAGGACTGCGACGAAGATCACGATATAGATAAGGGCCTCGACAGGCAGGGTCATATCCGGTTCTCCTAGACTGTCGTTGGGTCGTAGATGGAAGCAGGCAGGTCAAAGCCCCACAGGCGGAAGCGCTCGGAAAAGTGGCTGCGCACGCCGGTGGCGGTGAAATGACCGATGATCTTGTTGTCGGGGGTCAGGCCAACACGCTGGAACTTAAAGATTTCCTGCATCGAGATCACGTCGCCTTCCATCCCTGTAATCTCGGTGATCGAGGTCATCCGGCGCGAACCGTCCTGCAAGCGGCTGGCCTGCACGATCAGGTTCACAGCGCTTGAGATCTGGCTGCGGACGGCTTTGATCGGCATCTCAATCCCAGCCATCGCGATCATGTTTTCCAGACGCGAAATCCCGTCACGGGCCGAGTTGGCGTGGATCGTGGTCATCGAACCATCGTGGCCGGTGTTCATGGCCTGCAGCATGTCGATGACCTCGGCGCCACGCGTCTCGCCCACGATGATGCGGTCAGGACGCATACGCAGGGCGTTTTTCAGACAGTCGCGCGGGCTGACCTCACCTTTGCCTTCCACGTTGGGTGGGCGGCTTTCCATCCGGCCCACATGGGTTTGCTGCAATTGAAGTTCCGCCGTATCCTCGATGGTCAGGATGCGTTCGGCGTCGTCGATAAAGCTGGACAGGGCGTTCAGGGTTGTCGTTTTACCGGAACCCGTACCGCCCGAGACGATCACATTCAGGCGGGTCGACACCGCAGCCTGCAAATAGGCGGCCATTTCTTCGGTAAACGCACCGAAATTAACGAGATCGTCAATGCCCAGCTTGTCCTTTTTGAACTTACGAATGGACACCAGCGAGCCGTCCACAGCAATCGGCGGGACCATGGCGTTGAAACGCGAGCCATCTGCCAGACGGGCGTCAACATAAGGGTTGGATTCGTCAACGCGACGACCCACAGCGGACACGATCTTGTCGATGATCCGCATCAGGTGCTTTTCGTCCTTGAACGTAATGTCGCTGAGTTCCAGCTTACCGGCGCGTTCCACAAAGATCTGCTGCGGGCCGTTGACTAGAATATCGTTGACCGTATCATCCTGCAGCAGGGTTTCCAGCGGTCCTAACCCGGTGACTTCATCATACAGCTCTTTATTCAGCTGCACGCGGTCTTCGCGGTTCAGAACGATGTTGCGGGATTCCAGAATCTCGCTGGAGATTGCGCTGATTTCAGTCCGCAGATCAGATTCTGCTGCGTTTTCCAGCGCCGCGAGGTTCAGGTTTTCCAGAAGTTCGCGGTGCAACTCCTGCTTGATCTCGCCCAGCCGCTCTTTGCGCTTGCGTTCGCGGTCACTGCCGACCACTTCGGCTACCTTTTTGGTCACAGGTTTGCGAGCAACAGCGGTGGACTGGCTTTGAGGTTCCGGCGTCGCGGCTGGCGCGGCTTTGGGGGCCTGCGATTCAACCGGCTGTGCGGTGGGTTGTTTCTTGTATCGTGAAAACACGTCGGCTCTCCCTCGTGTTACGCAGCCTCGGCGCTGCTGCTGCCCAGGCTATGAAGCGATTGCGCGAGTTTGGCGATTTCCCGGCGCAGCGGGTTTTTGGCGGCCGAACTTGCCAGCGGCAAACCGTGGTCACCGCTTTGCATGACGTGCTTGCCACCGTCGGGCAAATGCAGGTCGATGGAAATTCCAAGGCTTTCGCCCATGCGCTTGACGCGGCCCTTGCCATTGAGGTCGGTGAACTTTGGTGCCCGATTCATGGCAAAGCGCAGCTTGTTGAACGGCAGTTCCTCGGCCTGCAGCGCCCGTTTCAGGCGCAGCGCGTTCTGGGCCGAGCGCATATCAAGTTCGATCAGCGCAAAGTAAACATGTGCCGCTTGTAGAACGGTCTCGGACCAGTGCACCAGCGTCTTGGGCATATCGACGACGACATAGTCGAAATTGCTGCGTGCGGTGTCGATGACCTTCTGAATGTCGGCGGGGGTGATGATGTCCAGCGGCACCATATCCGACGGTGCTGTCAGAACCTGCAGTTTATCCTCAAAGGTCTGCAGCGAATGCGCAAAGGATTCTTCGTCCATCGAATCCGTGTCTGAAAGCATCTCGAACACGGCTTCGTGTCGCGGCAGGTCCAGATAGGTGGAAACCGTGCCATACTGCATATCCAGATCGATCAAACAGACCGAAGGCGCGTCCTTGTCTGATACTGTTGCCAGTTCCCAGGCCAGATTCACCGCCAGAGTGGTCGCGCCGACGCCCCCGGCCAGCCCGTGAACGACAAACAGGGCGCCTTCTTTCGATTCGCCCTGCGCCATCGCCATCGCGGCCTGCGGTGCAACCACCGGGTCGGGTTTGTTCATCCGGTCGATGGCCTCCTGCAATTCGTTTTCCGGAAGAGGGTAGGGGACAAATTCGTCCGCACCTTTGCGCAGAAGCTGATGCAATGAGGCCGGGGTGACATCTTCGGCGATCAAGACGACCTTGATGCCCTTTTCCTTGGCCTGGGTTATGATCTCACCCATCAGCGTCAGATTGTCTTCGTCTTCGCCATCCAGCGCAAGTGCCACAAATTGCAGCGATTCGGCTTCGGGTTGGCTGAAGAATGCAAGCGCCTCGGCAAATCCCAGATCGCCCCAACGTTCGCCCAGGGCGGATTCCATGTCTTCAATCAGAAGGTCGAAGTTCTGGACATCCCGGCTGATGGTGCAGGCCTGGATGGCGGTGTCGTCGTTTTGCGGCGTTGCGCTCGTCATTAACTCAATCCTCGTCGAAAGGGCTGAACAAACCGTACGAGCGTGAAAGGAGCTGTTCTGATTTGCTGTTGCCCTGTGCGGTCAATTCTGGCCGCAGGTCACCCAATTGTTTCGTAACGTCGCTTGGAAGTTGGGCAAGAATTGGGCGCAAAAGAACCAATTGTAGGGAATCGGGCGACGATGCCGCCCGATTTCTGATTATTGTTCCGGCTTATTCGTCACCGCCAGCAGCAGCGTCTTCGCGCTGGATGTAGCTGGCGCGCGTCGCGCTATCGACATATTCGCGATAGACCACTGCGGCGTACTTGCCGTCGAGCAGGTTGGGGTGGTTGTCCACAAAGCCCGAAACCTCGGTCACAGTGCGGCGATTGCGGCGATCCCGGCTTTGGGTTGCAATCAACGGTTTGGTCTTGCCAAAGGATGCAACCGCCTCAAGCCGCGAGCGCGAGATGCCCTGCCGCGTCAGGAAGGCAACGGCCGCATTCGCGCGGCGCAAACCCAGTGCGTTATTGTAAGCCTGCGAACCAACAGCATCCGTGTGTCCGTAAACGCGGAACCGCGCCTCGGGGAACTGTTTGATCCACGCGGCCTGCTGCAACAGGATGCGCTGCGCCGACGCGTCCAGTTGGGCGCTGTCGAAGGCAAAGTTGATCTGGCTGGGAACCTCGGCAGCGAATCGCTGTGCAAGGATCTGCCCATAGCTCAGTTCGCCATTCAGGACCTGGATGTTGTTCAGCGTCGCGTTGCCGAATGCACCCTGGTCGACTTCGTAACCGGCTTCGCGTGTGCAACCTGCAACGGCAGCCGAAAGACCCAGTGTTATAAACAACTTATACATTGGTTCTATCCTCTCCATCAATCCAGGACATAGCCGTAGGAGCTGCCAAAATCTTGTCTGGCCACTTCCGAGGCTGCGCCGCTGCCGACGCGTTCGGTCCGCGCCACCTTGCCGTTGACGAACAGATCGAACTCGCTGGGCGGTTTGACCCGGTCGGTCGGCAAGGCCAGAGCCTCACCACGCGTCGGAGACACCAGATGCACCGTCACGATGATCACCAGTTCGCTTTGTGCACGCTGATACTGCGCGCTGCGGAACAGTGAGCCCAGAACCGGCACATCACCAAGCCACGGCACCTGATTGTTCAGGTCGGTAAAGTCGTCCTGAATCAGACCCGCGATCGCAAAGCTCTCGCCATCCCGCAGTTCCACGGTTGTCTTTGTATCGCGAACGATAAAGCTGGGAACCGCATCACCCTGAATGGTGAAGTTAGACGATTGGTCGATGCTTGAAACCGATGCAGCCATTTCCAGGTTGATCAGGTCTCCGTCAGCGACGCGTGGGGTAAACAGCAGGTGCACACCAAAGTTGCGATATTCGATGGCAACAACACCGTCATCCACAGGAACCGGGATCGGCACCTGGCCACCGGCCAAAAACTCGGCTTCCTGACCGGACAGGGCCGACAGGTTCGGCTCGGCCAGGCTGCGCGCCAGACCCTTTGATTCCAGGGCTTCGATCAGCAGGCGAACCTGTGTGGAGCCAACACCGAAACCAAACAGAATCGCACCAGAATTGGTCTGCCCAAACGGGATGTTGTTTGCCAACGCGTTGGTCAAAGCGCCCTGCGTATTCAGTGAGTTAAAGCCCGCTGTAACATCGCCGCCGCCGAAACCAAGCGAGGCCGAAAGGTTTTTCGCCACCGAGCGATTCATCTCGGCAAAGCGCACCTTCAGCATCACCTGCTGGATGCCGCCAACACTCATCAGGTTGGAAACACGCTCGGGTGCGTAGCGTTCGGCCAATTCCAGAGCCCGCGCAAGACGTGCACTGCTTGAAACCGTACCAGACAGCACGATGCCGTCATTCGCGGTGCGCACTTCGATCTGCTCATTCGGCAGAATCTGGCGAAGCCGCTCTTTGAACTCGGACACATCCGGTGCGACACGGACCCGAACATTTGTGATCAGGTTACCCGCCCCGTCGAACATCGTCAGGGTTGTCAGACCCGGCGCGCGGCCAAGGATGTAGATTGTGCGGTCCGAAAGCGTCGAAATATCAGCGATACCCGCGTTTGCGATACTGATATCCGCAAAAGGTTGTTCGCTTTCCACCACGATTGCGCGGTTGATCGGGACATCCAGCGTTTCGGCTGTACCCTTCTTAACCACACGAAGATTTTCAGCCCAAGCGGCATCGCCGATTGGGCCCATAACTAGCGTCAACCCCAGCAGGGTTGCGCTGATCCAGGAACGTATTGTCATGTGACCTGCCTCTCCGATCACCACTCGATTTTTATCGGGTCTTATGCCCTATGTTCTGAACCCTGCGCCAAATCCGGATTTATTGCAATAATCAATGGTTTCCGGAATTTTCCTTATGTGGATAATGCGCAACATCGAAACAATTGGGGCCGCGCAATCTGCGCGGCCCCAATCTGTTAAAGGTCTGAATTTGCGTCAATTTGTGCAGGGGATCACGGTTTCGACCGTCTCTCCGCCGCGACGTGTCCGGATCGTGCAGACTTCTTCCTGTTCGACAACCGGTGCAGGTGCGGCTTCCTGAATATCCAAAAGCTTGCGCTGGTCGACTTCGATGGCGCTGGCGATGGTTTCATCCTGAACACCAACAAGAGCCAGCGACAGGCGTCCCGTGTTCTGCGCCTGCGCCAGCGCAGCGATCTGTTCGGGCGTTGCCACTACCGTTACCGTGCGTGCAATGGTTGCGCCGGTCACATCTGACCCCGCACTTTGGTCGACGGCGATAAGTTCAATGCTGGTCTGGATCAGACGGGTGATCTCACCCCGGGCGCCTTCGCCGGTGCCACGCAGCGATCCGGTCCAATAAACGTCAACCCGGTCTCCGGGGCGCAGGAAGCCCGAAACGCCCGAGGCAACGTCAACGCTGATTGCAAAGGCCCGCATTCCTTTTTCAAGCTGCGAGGTAAGCCCAGCCGCCTTTCCCGGTTCGGTAACTTTGACTGTCATCAGCGCTTCGTCTTTTTCCATCGCGCGCAATGCAAAGCGTTTGTTGTCGCCCGTTTCAGGGAAAAGGGTGGTCATCTCGAGGAACGAGCCTTCGGGAATCGCGTTCTCGGGCCATTTCACAATTCGCACATCTTCAGGCAGTAATTGTTCGCCATATCGCAGCGACCGGTTCAGCACGATGACATCCACCGTCGGAATGATTTCCACCTGCGCGTTGGCCAGCGCCTCTTCCCGCAGCTTACGCTCCAACGCCAGTTTGGCCTGATTCTCGGTGATATATTCGCGTGCCATATAGACCGCGCCACCAGCCAGTGCGACCCCGACGATCAGAACAAGTCCAAAAACAGCTCGCATTTTTCCCTCGTTACCATTTGGTTTGATTCTTGATGTGACTATCCGAGTCACATGTGTTCAGTCGTCACATTAATTCTGAATTGTGTCGAAAAATGGGACAATATCGAATCTTGTTTCGATCTCTTCGACAAAACTGATCAGCACCGAAGTTGCCGCGCATGACTTCGCCACTAGTCGAAGGTTATTTCCTCAACCTCGATACCTGCCAAGGCCTGTCCGGTGGATTCGTCGATGTTCTGGATGGGCTCGTTGAGGTAAAAGTACATCAGCGCACCAAGGCCGACCACACCAGCGGTCATCACGACCCAATCAACGGTAATCGCGCCTTCTTCATCACCTATAAATTCATACAACCTGTTCAACATAGCGGGCACCAACCATTGGGGATTTAAAAGCAAGGGCCATGCCTTCGCAGAAAGACATGGCCCCCATCAAAGCTTTAGTCAGCCTAGGAATTAGTTGCTGTTGCCCAGGTTGATGCTGCCAACAGTTGCGCCTTCCAGCGCGGTCTGTACGTCGCCGGCCAGATCGCTGGCACCAGTGCGGACCTGGTTGTATGCGATAGCTGCCAGAGCAACAACGGCTGCGGTCAGAACGACCCAGTCTACAGTTACGGCGCCGTCTTCGTCTTTGCGGAAGTTCTTGATGAACTTGATCATGTTACGTCCCTCCTAAAGGATCAAAAAAGTAATCTAACCTCGGCGTCTTTCAGAGCTTTCTCTCTCAGTCCGCTCCCGATCGTCTCGGCATGGGAATATGTTTGCCCTTGGTGCGTGGCAGGAATTGGGCCAAACACCGTTTTTTTTGCTCAAAGCTTAACTTTTTCTTCGAAAAATTCGTAACTCCTTGTAAAATAAGCAAAAAAACCACAAACTTTTTTTTTCTCCCTCTCATGAGCGATGCAAAATTGCGGCAAATGAGGCGAAATTGCCCCATTTCGCTTTGTTTTTCTGGTCTTGCAGGGGAATCCGGTGTTCAGAATGGACCAAAATATAAAATGAGGCAGGCAAAAATGAATTTCCGGGACGCAGTAACATGCGCCGGCATTGCGGCGTTTCTTTTAACAAGTGTTGTACCGGTATCCGCGAACGAACAGGTTCCGCGCGGCGTTTACAAAAGGATCAAGGCCCCGGCACCGGGAACGCGACCGCGTGTCATGATCCAGATTACCCCCGAACAACACGCGACGGCCCCGTTCGCGCCCAGTACTGGCGCAGAACTGGACGTGCCCGAGGTGGTCGTAAAGGCCGAACCGCCCGCATCGGTGACGCCCCGGGTTGGTGAGCCGGCAAAACCCGTCGGATCCTATAAGGCGTTCTGGAACAGGGTCTCACCCGATATGGCCGAGGCCAATGCCGGGCGGTTGCGACAGGCGGTTCAGGCGGCATCACAGGTCGGTGTTGCAGCCCCGCGACTGCAAACCCTGCAGAGCATTGCCGAACAACGCGGGGTCGACATCTTGCGATCCACGGTCGGTACCGATGTTTCGCCAGCGCTGGTTCTGGCGGTAATTTCGGTTGAATCTGCCGGACGCGCGGATGCGGTCAGTTCCGCCGGGGCGCAAGGTTTGATGCAGCTAATGCCCGCAACCGCAGCCCGGTTTGGCGTCACGGACAGCCTCAAGCCGGAACAGAACATCCGGGGTGGGGTGAAATATCTGGACTGGCTGATGAATGAGTTCGGAAACGATCCGGTTCTGGTGCTGGCCGGGTATAATGCGGGCGAGGGCGCCGTGCGCAAACACAGCGGCGTGCCGCCCTATGCCGAAACCCGTGACTATGTGCCCAAGGTGCTGGCGGCGTTTCAGATCGCAAGCGCGCTCTGTACCTCGCCTCCGCAGTTTCTGTCCGACGGATGTGTGTTTCAGACCATGAACTGAAAAAGGCCCGCGATACTGCGGGCCTTTCCTGTTTTGCCGGATCTATCTGATCAGTTGACCAGATTCGCCTCGGTCGCGGCGTGAATCTCATCCTCGGTGACGCCTTCGGCCAGTTCGACGATCTTCAGACCACCCTCGACCACATCCAGAACGCCCAGATTGGTGATAATCCGGTTCACCACCTTCTTGCCGGTCAGAGGCAGGGTGCATTTCTTCAGCAGCTTGGATTTGCCGTGCTTGTTGGTGTGATCCATCACCACGATGACCCGGCCCACACCGGCCACCAGATCCATCGCACCGCCCATGCCCTTGACCAGCACGCCGGGAATCATCCAGTTGGCCAGATCGCCTTCTTCGTCGACTTCCATCGCACCCAGCACGGCCGCAGCGATCTTACCGCCCCGGATCATGGCAAAGGATGTGGCGCTGTCGAAATATGAGGTGCGGGACAGTTCAGTGATCGTCTGCTTGCCAGCATTGATCAGGTCCGGGTCTTCCTCACCCTCGTACGGGAAAGGACCCATGCCCAGCATCCCGTTTTCCGATTGGAGCGTGATGTCCTTGTCGCCCACATAGTTCGCCACCAGCGTCGGAATCCCAATGCCGAGGTTTACATACATGCCGTCTTCCAGCTCTTGCGCCGCCCGCGCGGCCATCTGATTGCGGTCCCAGGGCATTATGCTTGCTCCTTCTGACGGGTGGTGCGCTGTTCGATGCGCTTTTCGTGGCTGCCCTGAATGATGCGGTGCACATAGATGCCGGGCAGGTGAATCGCGTCCGGGTCCAGCGAGCCTCGCGGCACGATCTCTTCGACCTCAGCGATGCAGACCCTGCCGCAGGTGGCCGCTGGCACGTTAAAGTTGCGGGCGGTCTTGCGGAAGATCAGGTTGCCGGTATCGTCGGCTTTCCAAGCCTTGACGATGGCCAGATCGGCAAAGATGCCTTCTTCCAGAATATAGGTCTCGCCGTTGAAATCCTTGTGCTCTTTGCCCTCGGCAATCACGGTGCCCACACCGGTCTTGGTATAGAACCCGGGGATGCCAGCACCACCTGCGCGCATCCGCTCGGCCAGCGTGCCTTGCGGGTTGAACTCCAGCTCAAGCTCTCCGGCCAGATACTGACGCATGAATTCGGCGTTTTCACCAACGTATGAGCTGATCATCTTTTTGACCTGCTTGGTCTGCAGCAGGATGCCGATGCCGAAATCGTCCACACCGGCGTTGTTGGACGCAAAAGTCAGATCTTTGGTCCCGGCGGCCTTGATGGCCTCAAGCAGCAGTTCGGGAATGCCGCACAGGCCGAATCCGCCCGCGGCGATGGTCATGCCGTCCGATAGCACCCCATCGAGCGCCTCAGAGGCATTGGCATAGACTTTCTTCATGGAAAACTCCCCAATGACATGGTGTTGGGCCGAGTTGTGCCGCCACGTCACCGGGAAGTCAACGAATCCGGGGGCAGGTGGTATTTCTACCTAACCTGCCTTTTTGGTGGATTTCTTCGCGGCCGCTTTCTTTTTAGGGGCTGCCTTCTTCTTTGTCCCCTTCTTGGCCGCGCGTTCGTTGACCAGT
This sequence comes from Ruegeria sp. E1, assembly GCF_056534225.1. Classification (NCBI taxonomy): domain Bacteria; kingdom Pseudomonadati; phylum Pseudomonadota; class Alphaproteobacteria; order Rhodobacterales; family Roseobacteraceae; genus Ruegeria; species Ruegeria sp. E1. The sequence continues at coordinate 281,272 of NZ_JBQFPE010000006.1, forward strand.
TCGATGGCCATTTCCTGGGTCACATCCTCGGGCTTGATGTCCTTGGGGATGGTCGCGTTGACCTTCTCCCATTTGACATAAGGACCGTAACGCCCGTCCAGAACCTGCATCGCACCGCCATCGGGATGCTCGCCCAGTTCTTTCAGCGGTTTCACAGCGGCCTGCCGACCTCGACCCGGATTGGCGCGCTTTTCGGCCAGCAGTTCCACCGCACGGTTCATGCCAATTTCGAACACGTCATTGGGGTCCTTGACGTTGACATAGACCGGCTTGGCCTCTTCGGGCAGTTGGTGCATGACATATGGTCCGAACCGACCGAAGTTCGAGCTGATCATGCCGCCCTCAGGGTGTTCACCGATCTGGCGGGGCAGCGACAAAAGCGTCAGCGCCTTGTCCAGATCCATGTCATCCTTGCTCCACCCACGGGGCAGGGACGCGCGTGGGGGTTTCTTGTTTTCCGGCGTGGGCTCGCCACGCTGGACATATGGCCCGAAACGGCCGGACTTCAGCCAGATCTCATCCCCCGCATCTTCGCCCAGCAGACGTTCATCCCCCTCGGCCCCTTCGCCCGCGATGGGGCGGGTATAGGTGCATTCCGGGTAATTGCCGCAGCCGACAAACCCGCCTGTGCGCGAGGTTTTCAGGTGCAATTGCCCCACACCGCATTTCGGACAGATGCGCGGATCGCTTCCATCCTCGCGCGGCGGATACAACTGAGGGGCCAGCGCCTCATCCAGCTTGTCCAGCACTTCCGAGATACGCAGTTCGGACGTCTCGCCAATCGCGGCCGAGAAATCACGCCAGAACTTGCCCAACAGGTCCTTATAGTCGCGGTCGCCCGCGCTGACATCGTCAAGCTCTTCTTCCAAGTTGGCGGTGAACTCATAGCCCACATACTGACGGAAGAAGTTCAAAAGGAATATCGTGACGATCCGGCCCTTTTCCTCGGGGATCAGCCGGTTCTTGTCCTTGCGCACATATTCCCGGTCCTGAATCGTGGTCACGATTGAGGCATAGGTTGACGGTCGCCCGATCCCCAACTCTTCCATCCGCTTGACCAAAGTGGCCTCGGTATAGCGTGGCGGTGGCTGGGTGTGGTGCTGCAGCGCCAGAACAGCCTCATTTTCGGACAGAACTGCGGCCTTGTCCTCGGCTTTCGCAAATTGATCCTTCAGCGAGGTTTTGGCAAACCGCGCTGGATCGCCCTGCATGATCTGCGGCAGACGTTTTTCATCGTCATCGGCCACATCGTCGCGGCCTTCTTCATAGACGCGCATGAACCCGTCGAACAGCACCACCTGACCGGTGGCGCGCAGGCCGACCTGCCCGTCAGCGCTACCGATCTCGACTGTCGTACGCTCCAAACGCGCGGCGGCCATCTGACAGGCGATGGTGCGTTTCCAGATCAGATCATACAGCTTGCGCTGATCTTCATCCGTGACCTTTAGCGCCTTGGCATCGCGCGTCATATCCGTTGGGCGGATACATTCGTGGGCTTCCTGCGCGTTCTTGGCTTTGTTCTTATAGATACGCGGGCTGTCGGGTACATATTCCGCCCCATATCGGTCCGCAATTGCATCGCGTGTGGCGGCGACGGCCTCGGGGGCCATGTCGATGCCGTCGGTTCGCATATAGGTAATGTAGCCCGCCTCATAGAGCCGCTGCGCCACCTGCATTGCATGGCGCGCGCCCATGCCGAACTTGCGGCTGGCCTCTTGCTGCAGGGTCGACGTCATGAACGGGGCAGAGGGGTTCCGCGCAGCAGGTTTGGCCTCGACCGAAGTCACGCTCAGCGCGCGGCTGGTGATCGCCTGCACCGCCAATTCGGCCTGCGTGGCGTCTTTCAGGTCGTGCTTGTCCAGCTTTTTGCCAGCATAGGTAACAAGGCGCGCCTCATAGGTCTGCCCGCGCGGCGTCTCGATCAGCGCCCGGACCGACCAGTATTCGACGGGTTTGAACGCCTCGATCTCCATCTCGCGTTCGACGATCAGACGCAGGCAGACGGATTGCACACGACCAGCGGATTTCGCGCCGGGCAGCTTGCGCCACAGGACCGGGGACAGGTTGAACCCCACCAGATAATCCAGCGCGCGGCGGGCCAGATAGGCCTCGACCAAGGGCATATCAACCTCACGCGGGTTCTGCATTGCCTCGGTCACGGCGTCCTTTGTGATCGCGTTAAAGGTTACGCGGCTGACCGGCGTGTCCTTCTTGATTGAACGCCGCTTGGTCAGCGCTTCTTGCAGGTGCCAACTGATCGCCTCACCCTCGCGGTCGGGGTCAGTGGCGAGGATCAGGGCGTTGTCCTCTTTCAGCGCGTCGGCGATGGCTTTGACATGCTTGCGGCTGTCGTTGCCGACCTCCCATTTCATCTCGAATTCATGCTCGGGATCTACCGAACCATCCTTGGGTGGCAGGTCGCGCACGTGGCCGTAAGAGGCCAGAACCGTGTAGTCTGGGCCAAGATATTTGTTGATCGTTTTTGCTTTGGCCGGAGATTCTACAACAACTACAGGCATTTAGGGGGAAACCTCGCTCGACGGATTTGGCGCCTTTTATGGTCGTGCAAAATGTGTGGGGCAAGACGGAATTGTCAATGCGTTCCTTTCAATCCTCCAAAAGCGGTGTGTTTTCAGCCGGATATGGACCCGACACAGGGGGTGTGACCAAGGCGGTCAGGCGCTTAACGACAGCAATCCACCGGCCTGACGCTGGATTCGTCCCTCAAGTTCGAGATCGACCAGAACGGCCCCGATCTCACTGGCCGGTGCTGCGACATCGCGGATCAGCTGATCTTCGGCAATCGGCGACGGGCCGAGACAGCTTAGAATTGCATCGTGCAGCGCGTCATTGGATCGCTTAGTGCCTGTAGTCGCGGCAGGGGCTTTCTGCCGCACCGGCATGTCGCTTTGCCGAGAAGGCAGAGCCTCGATCACATCCTCAGCCGAACGGACCAGCGTCGCGCCCTCACGGATCAACAGGTTGCACCCTGCTGCGCGGGCGTCAAACGGGTGGCCCGGCACAGCCAGCACCTCGCGCCCCTGATCCAGCGCGTCGCGCGCCGTGATCAGACTGCCGGATTTCGCCGCTGCCTCAACCACGACCACGGCCTGCGACAGGCCCGAGATGATGCGGTTGCGACGCGGAAAGTGCCGCGCCTGCGGTGTAACGCCCATCGGCTGCTCAGACAGGCGCAGGCCAGCATCCGCGATTTTCCGGGCCAGATCAGTGTTCTCAGCCGGATAGATCACGTCTACGCCACCCGCCATCACCGCAATCGTACCCGACCCAAGCGCGGCCAGATGCGCTGACGTATCGATCCCGCGCGCAAGGCCCGAGGCAATCACGTAGCCTTGCTCGCCCAAATCCCGTGCCAACCCGCGTGCCATGCGCGCGCCCAGCGACGAACAATTGCGCGCGCCCACAAGGGCGATTGCCGGTTTTTGCAGCAGCGAAGCGTCACCAATTGCCCAGATTAACGGCGGCGCATCGCTCAGGTCGTTCAGTGCGGATGGAAAGTCGGCGGCCCCAAGGCACAAGAGCCGCGCGTTGGCGGCTTTTGCGGCCCTGAGCTCCGCCTCGATCACGCCGGGGGGACAGATTTCATACCCGTCTATTCCGGCAGCGCGTGCCATTTCCGGCAGCGCGGCCAGCGCATTCTGCGCCGAGCCATGTTCGCGCAACAGACGCCGGAACGTCGCCGGGCCAACCTTACGCGAGCGCAACAGACGGAGCCAGGAAAACCGGTCCTCTTCCGTGGTGGGTGGGAGTGGGGGGTGATTGGAAGAAAGCTGCTCTTCGGTCATCCGATGCTCCGCCTGATTGCAGAACTGGTTTACGACCCAGGCAGTTAACAGCGGGTGAATCTCAGAAAATTCTACGGAATTTTCTTTTCTCTCGAAACGAAACTGTCGTTAGGGGATTGAATTTTAGTATTAAAATATCGCGCCTTCAAAGGCAGGATACCAAGAATCCCGCCCTTGACCCGTTAATCCCGTTAACCCTGCGCCGACTCAGGTCGCTGAACCGCCAACGGTCAGCCCATCCATCAGCACGGTCGGCTGACCAACGCCCACCGGCACCCACTGCCCATCCTTGCCGCAGGTGCCCATACCTGGATCCAGCGCCATGTCGTTGCCAAGCCCGCGGATGCGTTTCAACGCAGAAGGGCCATCCCCGATCAGCGTCGCCCCCTTGACCGGCGCACCGATCTTGCCGTTTTCAACGCGGTAAGCCTCGGTGCACGAAAACACGAACTTGCCATTGGTGATATCGACCTGACCGCCGCCAAACCCGACGGCCCAAATGCCGTCCTTGATGTCGCCAACCAAAGATGCCGGGTCGGCGTCGCCGCCCAGCATGATGGTGTTGGTCATGCGCGGCATGGGTTTATGCGCATAGCTCTGCCGCCGCCCGTTGCCCGTGGGCGCGACGTCCATCAGGCGCGCGTTCTGGCGGTCCTGCATGTATCCGGTCAGAACGCCATCCTCGATCAGCACCGTGCGCGAACTGGGCGTGCCCTCATCATCCACGCTGATCGACCCGCGCCGGTCTGCAATTGTTCCGTCATCAACCACGGTGACACCTTTTGAGGCTATCTGTTGCCCCATCAACCCGGCAAAGGCGGAACTGCCCTTGCGGTTGAAATCACCCTCAAGCCCATGCCCGATGGCCTCGTGCAGCAGGATACCGGGCCAGCCTGGGCCCAGCGCAATTTCCATCACACCGGCGGGGGCGGGGACGGCGTCCAGATTGACCAGCGCGATCCGCAACGCCTCTTGCGCTTTGGCCTGCCAGTCGGCGGGATCGATCAACCCGTCCAGTCCGACGCGACCGCCACCCCCGGCCGAGCCGCTTTCGCGTCGTCCGCCCTGTTCGACAATGACCGAGACATTCAGGCGGGTCATCGGGCGTACATCACGCACCAGCACGCCATCGGGGCGCAGAATCTCGACCTCTTGCACCGCGGCGGCGATGGTGGCGCTGACCTGCACAACGCGCGGGTCCAGATCACGGGCGAAGGCGTCGATCTCACGCAGGGTTTCGATCTTGACCGGAAAACTGGCGGTCTCGATCGGGTCTTCGTCAGTGTAAAGGCGCGTGTTTGTGGCGCGGGGCGCCTCGGCCAGCACGCCACCGCCATCGCCGACGGCCAGACGGGCGGTTTCCGCCGCACGTTTCAGCGCCGGGATCGACACGTCGGTCGAATGTGCATACCCGGCCACTTCACCCTGAACCGCCCGCAGACCGAACCCTTCGGATGCATCATAGGACGCGGTGCGCAGACGCCCGTCGTCAAAGACCAAAGACTCGGATTTTCGTCGTTCAACGAACAACTCGCCATCTTCGGCACCGGCGGTCGCAGATTGCAGAACCGCAAGCGCTTCGTCCTTTGGCAGGGCGCTCTCAAACGGGCGAAACGGGTCGTTGGACATGGGTGGGGACCTTTCGAGTTTGATCCATATCAAAAATAGCGTCTGTTTGACGCAAGCATTTTGCTTTATCTACCCGAAGGAATATGGTTTTTAACGCGGCCAAAGACAACGGGAGAGGTGCGACCGATTCACACCTTTTCGCCAGAGACGCAAAGATCAAACGATCAGGACAGAAAATGAAGAATGCTTTGATGCTTTCCGGGCTTGCAACTGCCCTCTCCAGCCTTCCCGCCATGGCTCAGGAGCTTGAGATTATTGGCAAGCCGGTCGACGGCGGTCTTGGGTTTCAGCCCGCAGCCACCAGCCTTGCCGACGGGATTCAGCGTCTGGACAACATGATTCTGGTGATCATCACAGCGATCTGCCTGTTTGTTGCCGGTCTGCTGATCTACTGCATCGTACGCTACAATCAGCGCGCCAACCCGACCCCTGCCCGGTTCTCGCACTATACTCCGGTCGAGATCGCGTGGACCCTTGGCCCGATCCTGATTCTGGTCTTTATCGGCGCGTTCTCGCTGCCTGTGTTGTTCAAACAGCAGGAAATTCCCGAAGGGGACGTTGTCATCAAGGTGGTAGGGAACCAGTGGTACTGGACCTACGAATATGTCGATCACGATTTCGCCTTTGACAGCTATCTTCTCGGCCACCCGGCGACGCTGGACGAAGGTGCGCGTCCGGCAGATTCCGACGTAACCCCGTTTGTTCTGGACGATGCGATGCGCGCCAAGCTGGCCGATGCGGGCTACAGTGATGATGAGTGGCTGCTGGCAACCGACACGGCTGTTGTGGTTCCGGTTGGCAAGATCGTCGTCATGCAGGTCACCGCATCGGACGTGATCCATTCGTGGACCATCCCGTCCTTCGGTGTAAAGCAGGACGGCGTGCCCGGTCGTCTGGCCGAGCTGTGGTTCCAGGCCGACAAGGAAGGCGTGTATTTCGGCCAGTGCTCGGAACTTTGCGGCAAAGACCACGCCTATATGCCGATTACGGTCAAAGTGGTCAGCGAAGAAGCCTATGAAGAGTGGCTGCAGGGCGCTTTGGAAGAATATGCCGGCCAGCCGGCTGCCTTTCAGGTCGCCTCGAACTAAGACGGTTTCGGCCTAGGTAAAACGAAGGCTGCGCGGGCAACGCGCAGCTTTTGCCCCAAAAGGACCACAGATGAGCGACGCAAGCATCAATGCCAGCACCGTCACCGCGCAGACCCGCGCGGACGAGGCCAGCTTTGGCGATTACTTCGCCTTGCTGAAGCCGCGGGTGATGTCGCTGGTGGTCTTTACCGCTCTGGTTGGATTGCTGGCAGCTCCGGTTCCGGTTCATCCCGTCGTGGGCTTCTGCGCGATTCTGTTCATCGCCATCGGCGGTGGTGCCTCAGGCGCGCTGAACATGTGGTGGGATGCGGATATCGACCGGGTGATGAAACGCACCAAAGCGCGCCCGATCCCGTCCGGCAAGGTCGAGGAAGGCGAAGCACTGGCGCTGGGCCTTGCGCTGTCCGGTCTGTCGGTAATCATGCTGGGTTTGGCCACAAACTGGTTTGCCGGCGCGTTTCTGGCCTTCACCATCTTTTTCTACGTCGTCGTCTACACCATGTGGCTGAAACGTTCGACGCCACAGAACATCGTGATTGGCGGCGCTGCGGGTGCTTTCCCGCCGGTCATCGGCTGGGTTGCTGCAACCGGCTCCATGACGTTAGAGCCATGGTTGATGTTCGCCCTGACCTTCATGTGGACCCCGCCGCATTTCTGGGCGCTGGCGTTGTTCATGCGTTCGGACTACGACGATGCGGGCGTGCCGATGCTGACCGTGACCCACGGACGCCGCGCGACGCGGTGGCACATTCTGGTCTACACGGCTCTGCTGGCTCTGCTGGCCGTTGGAACCTCCTTCTCGGGCATAGGCGGTCCGATCTATCTGACCGTGGCCGTGGTGATGAATGCCCTGTTCCTGCGCGGTGCATGGCAGATTTCCCGCCGGACTGAAGACGACTCGGAAACCGACAATTTCAAGGTCGAGCGCAGTTTCTTCAAACTGTCGCTGCTCTACCTCTTTCTGCACTTTGGTGCGATTCTGGCCGAAGCGTTGCTGAAACCCTATGGGTTGGGAGGCTGGTCATGAGCCTGCGCAAAAGTCACGAACTGCACCAGCGGCGGTTCAGTCGCAATCTGGGCGTTGGCCTGACACTGGCGGCGTTCATCGTGATCATCTTCGGCCTGACTATCGTCAAAGTGTCAGGCACCGATTTCAACATGGCGACGCAAGAGGTGCAGAACTGATGGCGCTGTCGGGACCTCAGAAAACGGTTGCACAGACCGTGGGCGTTGTTGTCCTGATGGGCAGCCTCGCCTGGGCGGCGGTTCCGTTCTACGACTGGTTCTGCCGCGTCACCGGCTTTGGCGGCACGACAGGCGTCGCCGCAGCCGCACCCGAAGATATTCTCGACCGCACCATCACCGTAAGGTTTGATGCCTCCAAGGCCAAGGATATGGCGTGGGAATTCAAACCGGTCGAGCGCGAGATGGAAGTCCGCATCGGTGAAACCGGGTTGGCGTTTTATGAAGCCTATAACCCGACCGACCGTCCGATTGCCGGTCAGGCATCTTATAATGTCACGCCTTATTCGGCAGGTGGATATTTCCAGAAAATCGCCTGTTTCTGCTTTGAAGAGCAGGTGCTGCAACCCGGCGAGCGGGTTGAGATGCCAGTGACCTTCTTCGTCGACCCCGAAATGGTCGAGGATCTGGAAGCCAAATATGTGCATACGATCACTCTGTCGTATACATTCTACGAAATTGACCTGCCCGAGGGCTATGCCGCTCTTGACGTGCAGGCTGAGACAAACAAGAACTAACGCCTGTAGGTGAGGGACGCTGATGGCACACGCTAAAGACCATGACTACCACATTCTGAACCCCTCGATCTGGCCGTTGATCGGCGCGGTCAGCGGTTTCGTGATGCTGTTCGGAGCCGTCCTTTGGATGCACGGCATCACCGCCTGGATCTTCTGGATGGGGCTGGTGGGGGTTCTCTACACCATGTTCGCCTGGTGGTCCGAAGTGGTGGTCGAAAGCCGTCAGGGCGACCACACGCCGGTGGTTCGCATCGGGTTGCGCTATGGCTTCATCCTGTTTGTGATGTCCGAGGTGATGTTCTTCTTTGCCTGGTTCTGGTCGTTCTTCAAACATCGCATGTATCCGATGTACGACTATGCCGGCACCGAATACATCCAGCCGGATATCCACGCGGTTGACCCGTTCCACCTGCCGCTGATCAACACGCTGGTCCTGCTGCTGTCGGGCTGCGCGATCACATGGGCGCACCACGCGCTGGTGCATGACAATGACCGCAAGGCGCTGATCAACGGTCTGGCCATCGGTATCGTTCTGGGCATTGCGTTCACCGGGTTGCAGGCGTTTGAATATTACGAGCTGCTGGCCCATGAAGGTTGGGAATTTGGCGGCGATCAGTTCTATTCGAACTTCTTCATGGCGACAGGCTTTCACGGTGCGCATGTGATCATCGGCACGATCTTCCTGTCGGTCTGCCTGATCCGGGCTTTGAAGGGCGACTTCACGCCCGAGAAACACGTCGGCTTTGAGGCTGCCGCCTGGTACTGGCACTTCGTCGATGTGGTCTGGCTGTTCCTGTTCTTCGCTGTCTACATCTGGGGTCAGGCCCCGCTGTTCTAAACTGAGCAACACAAACCAATAGAAAAAGCCGCCCTAAGGGGCGGCTTTTTCTCTATTCCGGGCTCAAAATTGCGCCCCATACAATTGGACGGTTGCAAATCGCAGGGCTCGCCCCTTAACAAGACGCCGGTTCCTGCAAGAAGGTTTTGACCCGCTATGCGTCGTACTTTGTTCCTGCTGATCTTCGGTGTCGCCGGTCTGGGCGTGCTGTTGTCGCTGGGCGTCTGGCAGGTGCAGCGGTTGGAGTGGAAACAGGGCGTGTTGGCCGAGATCGAGACCCGCATCTCGGCAGACCCCGTCGGCCTGCCGCCGCAGGTTTCGAAAGTCGCGGACAAATACCTTCCCGTGACCGTTTCAGGTGAAATGGAACCCGGAGAGATACACGTTCTGGTCTCGGTCAAGCAGGTTGGGGCGGGATACCGGATTGTCCAGCCCTTCCGCACCGCAGACCGCACCATTCTGGTGGACCGTGGGTTTATTCCAACGACTGCCAAGGAAGCAGACCGCCTGAACGGCGCGATGCAGATCACCGGCAATCTCCACTGGCCGGATGAGGTCGACAGCTATACGCCCGAGCCCGACATTGATGCCAATATCTGGTTCGCCCGCGATGTGCCCAATCTGGCTGCCGCCTTGGGGACCGAGCCTGTGCTGCTGATCGCCCGCTCGGAAACCGACCCGGGCATCACGCCTTTGCCCGTGGATACGGCGGGCATCCCCAACGATCACCTGCAATACGCAATTACATGGTTTAGTCTGGCCTTTGTCTGGGCTGCGATGACCGGATATTTCCTGTGGCGCAGCCGCGCCCCGTCTGAGAGTGAAACGACATGAAATACATCTCGACCCGAGGGCAAGCGCCCGAACTGACCTTTGAAGAAGCGATGCTGACCGGGCTGGCCCGTGATGGTGGTCTGTACCTGCCCGCCGAGATCCCGGTGTTGAGCCATGACGAGATCGCCGCACTGGCCGGTCTGCCCTATGAAGAGATAGCGTTTCGTGTGATGTGGCCCTATGTCAGCGGCTCGTTCACTGAAAGCGAGTTCAAAGACATCATCGCGCGTGCCTATGAAGGCTTTGGCCATGACGCTCGCGCGCCGCTGAAGCAGTTGAACGAGAACCACTTCCTGCTGGAACTGTTCCACGGGCCTACGCTGGCCTTCAAGGACTTTGCGATGCAGCTCATTGGCCAGCTGTTTCAGGTGGCTCTGAAACGTCGCAATGACCGCGTGACGATCGTGGGCGCAACCAGTGGCGATACTGGCTCGGCCGCGATTGAGGCGTTCCGGGGCTTGGACGCGGTGGATGTGTTCATCCTGTTTCCCCATGGCCGTGTCTCCGAAGTGCAGCGCCGTCAGATGACGACGCCCGCCGACAGTAACGTGCATGCGCTGGCCGTGGATGGTGATTTTGACGATTGTCAGGCCGCGCTGAAGGATATGTTCAACGATTTCGACTTCCGCGATGGGGTGAAACTGGCCGGTGTGAACTCGATCAACTTCGCGCGGGTTCTGGCGCAGATCGTCTATTATTTCTCTGCCGCTGTCAGCCTCGGTGCGCCGCATCGCAAGGTCAGTTTCACGGTGCCCACCGGCAATTTCGGCGACATCTTTGCGGGCTATCTGGCCAAGCGCATGGGCCTGCCCATTGAACGTCTGGTGGTTGCGACCAACCAGAACGACATCCTGCATCGGTGTCTGTCGGGTGAAGGGTATTTCAAGGGAGACACCATCCCTTCGATCAGCCCGTCGATGGATATTCAGGTCAGCTCGAATTTTGAACGCGCACTGTATTATGCCTATGGCGAGGATGGCAGTGCCGTCGGGCAGTTGATGGATGAACTCAAAAACGGTGGCTTCAACGTCAGCCAGGGCGCGATGGAGGCGCTGCGCGAAAGCTTCGACTCGGGCCGCGTGTCCGAGGATGAAACGCTGGAAACCATCAAGCACACGCTGGCACACAGCGCCGAACTGGTCTGCCCGCACTCGGCCATTGGCATCAAGGTCGGTGAGGATCACCGCGCGGCAGAGGTTCCGATGATCACTCTGGCCACTGCGCATCCGGCGAAATTCCCGGCGGCGGTCGAGAAGGCAAGCGGGGAACATCCGCCTCTTCCATCCCGCATGTCTGATCTGTATGAACGTCCGGAACGGGTGACCCGCATCGCCAATGATCTGGGCACCCTTGAGGATCATATCAGAAGGCACATCGCCGAGTGACTGTCAGACAAGACCAACTGAAGAACGGCTTTCGGATCGTCAGTGAACATATGCCGGGGCTGCAATCTGCGGCCATCGGCATCTGGGTAACTGCCGGTGGGCGGCATGAACGCATCGAACAGAACGGTATTGCGCATTTCCTTGAACACATGGCGTTCAAGGGGACCGAGCGTCGTTCCGCGCTGCAAATCGCCGAGGCAATCGAGGATGTGGGTGGCTATATCAATGCCTATACCTCGCGCGAGGTCACGGCCTATTACGCGCGCGTTCTGAAAGACGATGTGGCGCTGGCGATGGATGTGATCGGCGACATCGTCCTGAACCCGGTTTTCGACCCGCGAGAGATCGAGGTCGAGCGTGGCGTGATCTTGCAGGAAATCGGGCAGGCCTATGACACGCCTGACGATGTGATCTTTGACTGGCTGCAAGAGCAGAGCTATCACGATCAGCCTTTAGGTCGGACCATCCTTGGACCGTCCGAACGGGTCAGCGCGTTTTCACGCGAAGACCTCTCGGGCTTTGTGGCCGAGCATTACGGGCCGGAACAGATGATCCTGTCGGCAGCCGGTGCAGTGGATCACGACGCACTGATGAAAATGGCCGAAGAGATGTTCGGCCATCTGCAACCGCGCAAGGGATTGGTTCCTGAGGCGGCCAAGTTTACCGGCGGAGAAGCGCGGCAAGAGAAAGAGCTGGAACAGGCCCATTTCGCGCTGGCGCTGGAAAGCCCGGGTTATCGCGATGATGCGATCTATACCGCTCAGATTTACTCGACCGCTTTGGGCGGCGGCATGTCCTCGCGCCTGTTCCAGGAGGTCCGTGAGACACGCGGGCTTTGCTACACGATCTTCGCACAGACCGGAGCCTATGCCGATACCGGGACGACAACGATCTATGCGGGCACGTCCGCCGATCAGGTGGCAGAACTGGCCACCATCACCATCGATGAGATGAAGCGCGCCGCCGAGGATATGAGCCCCGAAGAAGTTGCCCGTGCGCGCGCGCAGATGAAGGCTGGCATGTTGATGGGGCTGGAAAGCCCTTCGAACCGGGCTGAACGGCTGGCGCGATTGGTGCAGATCTGGGGACGTGTGCCCTCGCTTGAGGATACGGTTGCCAAGATCGACGCGGTAAGCACCGAAGACGTTCGCGCCTTTGCCGAGCCGATGACAGTGAAAGCTCCGGCGGGGCAGGCGCTTTACGGCCCCGTGACAGGAGCGCAGACACTAGCGCAGCTACAAGAGAGACGG